>NZ_JBFSRM010000082.1:0-1001 GCF_041465805.1 Vibrio sp. 10N.239.311.G01 | reverse complement strand
GGTGCCTCCGATGCATTTAAGTACCACATAAGTGTGGCAGATCCTCGGTAGGGGGGAATCCATGTCATTCGTTAGGCGATTAGGAGGTAAAATTGATACCTATAGAAAATCATATAGCTACATTATCAAAGATATTATTTGCAACATCAGATGTCGGTGGATGGGTTCCGACAATGCAGTGGCTAAACATGGCTGCATCTATCGAAAGTATTAATATTGATACAATTAAACACAATGACTCATTTGGTTGGTGCTCTCCATCAGACGACTATGATATTGCTCGTGATGCGGTATTAAAAGAATTTACTTTTAATTTGACGATATTCAATTTTGTTTGGGGAGCTTTAGAATCTTGCATAGATATTATTAAAGTACCAAAGCACCCTAATAAACAACTTCGAGGAAAAATAACAAACACTTGTTATTATATCGGTCAAATAGAATTATCTAGCTCCATACCTGAATTAATTAAGCAAACAACATACTTCAGTGAGTTAGCTGAACAATGTTATGGGTATGATCGAGTTAATAAACGCATTAATCGATTGAATGATTTTGGAATATCAGGTGTAGGTTTGAACGCCGTTTATGAACTTAGAAATAAATTTGCTCATGGTAGTTTAGATTTCCCTGAACCTGGACAAAATAATGAACCAGATTGCATTGAAAACAATTTAGTCATTTGTGCAACCAGAATTGTATTACTTTCTATGCAAGTGATACTTCTTCGTTTTTATCAGCATATTGATAAATATGAATTATATTTGCGTGATAATGGCTTTGGTTTGGAAGGTGATTGGTATTTAGAAGATGCTCTAAGGCAGTGTCATCAAGAATTAGAATATGATGAAGAAAGGTATGCGCTTTTGTAAATCGCCTAACAAATGCATCAACACGATTTACTACACTCGGCATCTCAGGTTGTCGGGTGTTTCTCGTTTTAAGGGGCGTTGTTGATCAAATCAGCTTGAAGATCAACGACACCATATGTAGCTAGCCGT
>NZ_JBFSRM010000081.1:0-1005 GCF_041465805.1 Vibrio sp. 10N.239.311.G01 | reverse complement strand
TCCACGTATTTACAAAGTGATTTTGGTAATAAAAGTTAAGATGCGGTCGTATATTCGGCTTCTTATTGAAGGAGCTACCTTCTAGCCTTTGATGTTTTGCGCACCTACTGTCCTTATCGAGTTAGCAGCTTGCTTAGCATGACAGAACGGCCAGGTTTTCAGTAGGTTGGTCTTACCTTTTATGCTTCATCATTTTGTAAAATTTTAGAATTTGTTAGTGATTAATTAGTAAGTAATACTGGTTTGTATTCAGTCTCATACCGAAGCATTGCCCACGCAGTCCGTACCACTTTGTTCGCCAGTGCAATGCAGGCCTTCTTGAAGCCGATACGATCTATGATACTCCTCAACCAAGCATCCTTTTGAGTCTTCGGTTTTTCGGGGAGTCGTCCAACGTAAGACATTGCACCAAGATAGAGAAGGGAGCGTAGCTCCTTCACTCCACCGCATTTATCGATCCCAATCATAAAGACCTTGCCACCTGAACTGTGTTGTTTGGGTGTAAGACCAACAAACGCTGAAGCTTGTCTTCCATTCTTGAACTGCTTTCCATCACCAAGAGTTGTATAGAGCATCGCAGCTGTTGTTTCACCAACACCTTCAATTTCCATTAATCGTTGGCATGGTTCTATCTGGCGGGTTAAAGCATTTTTCTCTTTTTCGAACGCGATGAGTTTTGCTTTCAGTTCTTTATATTGCTCCCACAACATGGACAGAACGGATACAACATTTGCTGGTATTGAGGTCTCTCCATCAAGTACTGTTTGAACCGACGCTTTTAAACCTTTTTCACCTCTAGGGTTTGCTATCCCGTAGCCCAAAATCGTCCCTCTAATGTGAAGCCCTAAGGAAACCACACTACGAGATAAGAACCTACGGCTGGTTTCTAATGAATGCATAGATTGTTGTTCTAATGACTTTGGGCGGCTGTACTTGATACCAATTTGGATAGCGGCATTAGCGATAGCAAGGGCATCATTATGATCAGTTTTATGTCCTTCTAGG
>NZ_JBFSRM010000080.1:0-1065 GCF_041465805.1 Vibrio sp. 10N.239.311.G01 | reverse complement strand
AATTTTGTGCCGGTGAGTTGGAATCTGTCATTGTACAGGCCTATGAAAAAGAAAACCCGGATCTGATTATTATTGAAGGGCAAGGAGCCTTGAGTCACCCTGCGTTTTCAACCAGCGCTTTTATCTTACGTGGCAGCTGTCCAACGGGTGTGATACTGCAACATGCCCCTAAACGTTTATATCGTAGTGATTTTCCTGATTGCCCAATGCCTTCGATTGCCTCAGAAATCAATCTTATCGAAACGTTTTCTAATACCAATGTTATTGGACTAACACTGAATCATGAAGATATGTCGTTGGATGAAACACGCAGTGTGATAGACAGTTACACTACCGAATTTGGTCTACCTGTTACTGATGTCTTGTCACAACCTGTCGAACATCTGTTGCACATCGTAACGTCAGCTTTCCCTAAAATAGAAAGTAAACTGGCCGAAAAAGGGTGAACTACCCTAGGTTAGACATCGATTGTGGGAAAGTTCACCATAACGCTCAATTCCTGATTACTCAGCTCTCACTGAAAAATATATCCGTTACGCCTGTAACAAAAGCCTTCCTCGGTCACCCTATCATCGCACAAGTTCTTATTGATGCTGGCGCACCAATGTTAGCCGATTCAAGAATCGAAAATCTTCAAAAGATGACTGAATCTGGCATTTCTATCCCCAAAATGCTGATACGTACACCCATGCTCAGTCAAGTGGCGAGCGTAATAAAATACAGTGATATGAGTTTAAACTCTGAAGTTGAAGTGATTCAGAGGCTTTCACATGCAGCGGAACAACAAAATTGCCGTCACGATATTATTATTATGGTTGAGCTTGGCGATCTCAGAGAAGGTGTGATGCCTAATCGCGTGATTGATTTTATCCGTGAGATTATTTCTTTACCAAACATCACGATAAAAGGAATTGGTACGAATTTAGCTTGTCGGTATGGTGTCGCTCCAGATGATAAAAATATGAATATTCTTTCTGATCTTGCCGATGGAATTGAAGCTACATTTGGGATCAATCTAGAAATTATTTCAGGGGGTAATTCTGCTTCAGTTAACTGGGCTCTTCA
>NZ_JBFSRM010000079.1:0-1101 GCF_041465805.1 Vibrio sp. 10N.239.311.G01 | reverse complement strand
AAGTACCACATAAGTGTGGCAGATCCTCGGTAGGGGGAATCCATGTCATTCGTTATATTTTAAGGACAAACTTATGAACAAAAACGAAGCAAATGAAAACTCTATTGTTGCAAACATATGCCTTTGGCTAGGGGTTGCTCTGCCTTTACTAGGGATCGCCGAACTATTTGGAGTAACTGATTCATTACCAGCATTGATCAAAACACCATTTTCAGCGCCGCTTATGGTAATTGGTGGACTGATTTTGCTTGTTTTGTCGATAAAACACTTTGTAAATCAAGCTAAGAAAAATAAGAATTCGATCGCGGCAAAATAAAATATAACAAGGCGCTCAAGTCTGATTCGTGAACGCGTGCCGATTTTGCTTCGCTCCATTGTGGCACACATTCACTCACAGCTTGGCTTGGCGTTAGCCGTCATGGAGCTTGCTATACTCAAAGTGATAGAATAGTATCACTTTAGTATTCCTTTGGAGCAGCTCTCATGAAAGTAGAACTAGTTACATCACTCAAACGCCAAGCAACTAAGATCCTCGCCGATCTCCACGACACCAAAGAACCAGTGTTAATTACTGAGCATGGAAAGCCATCTGCGTATCTAGTTGATGTTGATGACTACGAATTTATGCAAAATCGTTTAGCTATTCTTGAGGGTATTGCACGAGGTGAGCGTGCACTAGCTGATGGTAAAGTGGCAAGTCATGATGAAGCTAAGGACAAAATGTCAAAATGGCTGAAATAATCTGGACTGAGCCAGCGTTATCTGACCTCAACGATATCGCTGAATACATCGCACTTGAAAATATCGTAGCTGCAAAGCAGTTAGTGCAAACGATCTTCTCCAAAGTCGAACGCCTACAAACTTTCCCAGAGTCAGGTCGTATTCCACCCGAGCTAGAACATTTAAGTTATCGTGAAGTTGTCGTTAATCCATGTCGTGTTTTCTATAAACAAGACGGTGACAAAGTGTTTATTCTGTTTGTTATGCGTGCAGAGAGAGATTTGCGTAAGTTCCTGTTGAGTAAGCAGTAACCTTTGGGAATGAGCGGCTAACAAACGACTATGGCGTCAATGATTAATTTTTGGCAGTGTTTTCATCCCA
>NZ_JBFSRM010000078.1:0-1134 GCF_041465805.1 Vibrio sp. 10N.239.311.G01 | reverse complement strand
CCGTCAACGATGCAAAAACATTTATGCAGTTAATGCGGACATGGATTCATTGTTAATACAGCACCTTTCATTCTATTAAACCGCTACAAACTCAAGTTTACTCCCATTATTGTTCAGTGTACAGTACATCTATTGTACACTGAACAACAGAGTAAATCATGAATGCCAATACGATAGCAAACAAATACCTTGAAGCACTTGAAGAAGCAAACATTGAAAAAGTACTATCGCTTTTCACGCCAGATGCGTTGGTGAGTTCACCACTTTACGGTGAAAGTAAGGCTGCAGACTTTTATCCTGAATTGTTTGAAGATACGAGCAGTTCAAAGCTAACCTTGAAGGGGGTAATGGAAGGGAAATCAACTTGTGACTGTACATATTTGATATCTATCTGGTTCTATTTTGACTGGATACTTGCCAATGGTGAACCTGCACCTTTTAATGTTGTCGATGTGTTAGAAGTCGACAAAGGTAGCCGCTTGATTACCAAATTAAATATTGTTTACGATACTTCTAACATTAGAAGTTCGTTCAATCTGTCTAAAAAGCAGACCTCCCTTTAGCAAGTACTTTATAGATAGCGGTACCTTTGTGAAAAGAAAAGCAAATACAACACCTCTCTCTAAGGAAATTATAATCGAGGTAGCACTGAATCTTATTGCGGAGAAAGGAATCGATACGTTTAGTATTCGAGACGTAGCTAAACGGTTAGATACCTATCCAACAGCTATCTATTGGTATTTTAAAAACAAAAACACACTATTAGGTGAAATTGCAAATACAGTGATGTCTAGTGTCACACCTAACTACGGTAACCTGGATTGGCACGTCTGGTTGACCTTATTATTCCAAAACTACAGAGATGCAGTAAAACACCATCCCCACATCGCAGATTTGATAGGAGGGAGACTTCTGGCAAATGCGTATCAAGACCCTAGATTGCTAGATGGAATTATAGCTGCTCTTTTGGATGCAAATTGTCCGCCGTCTCATATAGTCCCTATGTACAACACAGTAATTGCATCAATGTGTGGTTTCGTAACCATGGAGTTCGGTCATTTACCGCTAGATAATGCGGATGAATGGGAAGCTAAATTAAGAGGGGAGGCTCAGAAGGTAGAAAGTAGTGAGTAT
>NZ_JBFSRM010000077.1:0-1177 GCF_041465805.1 Vibrio sp. 10N.239.311.G01 | reverse complement strand
AAGATTTTAGCTACAACACCAGCACCAACTGTACGGCCACCTTCGCGGATTGCGAAACGTAGACCTTCGTCCATTGCGATTGGAGCGATTAGCTCAACAGTCATTTGAACGTTGTCACCTGGCATTACCATTTCTACGCCTTCTGGTAGAGTGATGTCGCCTGTTACGTCAGTTGTACGGAAGTAGAACTGTGGACGGTAACCTTTGAAGAAAGGAGTGTGACGGCCGCCTTCGTCTTTAGAAAGTACGTATACTTCAGACTCAAACTTAGTGTGTGGGTTGATAGAACCTTTCGCAGAAAGTACTTGACCACGTTCAACGTCATCACGCTTAGTACCACGTAGAAGTGCACCAACGTTCTCACCTGCACGACCTTCGTCAAGCAGTTTACGGAACATTTCAACACCAGTACAAGTAGTAAGAGTAGTCTCTTTGATACCAACGATTTCTACTTCGTCACCTACACGTAGGATACCGCGCTCGATACGACCAGTTACAACAGTACCACGACCTTGAATTGAGAATACATCTTCAATTGGTAGTAGGAACGGTTGGTCAACTGCACGCTCTGGCTCAGGAATGTAAGAATCTAGTGCTTCTGCAAGCTCAACGATCTTGTCTTCCCACTGCTTCTCGCCGTTTAGTGCGCCAAGTGCAGAACCTTGGATAACTGGTAGGTCATCACCTGGGAAGTCGTATTCAGAAAGAAGTTCACGAACTTCCATCTCAACTAGCTCAAGTAGCTCTTCGTCATCTACCATGTCACATTTGTTCATGAATACGATGATGTAAGGGATACCAACTTGACGACCAAGTAGGATGTGCTCACGAGTTTGAGGCATAGGGCCGTCAGTCGCAGCAACAACTAGGATACCGCCGTCCATTTGTGCAGCACCAGTGATCATGTTTTTAACATAATCCGCGTGTCCTGGACAGTCTACGTGTGCGTAGTGACGTGCTGGAGTGTCGTACTCAACGTGAGAAGTCGCGATTGTGATACCGCGCTCACGCTCTTCTGGAGCGTTATCGATAGATGCGAAATCTTTAGCAACACCGCCGTATACTTTTGCAAGAGTAGTACAGATAGCAGCAGTTAGAGTTGTTTTACCGTGGTCAACGTGGCCGATAGTACCAACGTTTACGTGCGGTTTCGTACGTTCAAATTTTTCTTTAGACA
>NZ_JBFSRM010000076.1:0-1285 GCF_041465805.1 Vibrio sp. 10N.239.311.G01 | reverse complement strand
ACAACGCGTGGCACTGCAATTGACCAACTTGGTGAAGGGCAAAGCTTAACCGATACGATTACAGTCCATTCAAAAGATGGTACAACACACGATATTGTCATCACCATTCACGGCAGTAACGACAGACCTTACTGTTCATCTGAAGTGGTGCTTGCAAATGGCAGTGAAGATACACGCCAAACCTTAACCACCGCGCAACTATTAGCGAATACCGTCGATGTGGATGCCAATGACGCCGGTAAACTAACCATTGAAAACCTGCATGCTGACCATGGCTCTATTCTAAACAATGCCGATGGTACGTTTACGTTTACCCCAGAAAAAGACTACAACGGCGCGGTGCACTTTAGCTATGACGTCAAAGATGCACACGGTGGTGTAACACACACCGGCGCAACCACCAACTTAGCTGCGGTTAACGACAACCCTGATGTGACGCCTTTAACAGACAGTGTCAGTGAGGGGGCCGATAATCATCACACCCTCAATCTGCTAGTAGGTGCCACAGACAAAGACGGCGACGCTTTAAGCGTCAGTCACCTTGAATATGCCATCGATGGTCAACTTCAGGCAGGGAAAATCCCCGCAGGTATCACCTTAGATACTGATGGTCATACATTAATTGTTGATGCCACTGATCCCGCATTTAACCATTTGGCCAATGGTCAGTCGCAACAAATCGCTATCACTTATCAAGTAGAAGATGGCCATGGTGGAAGTACGCAACAAACCGCCACGCTTACGATTGCCGGGACAGATGATAAAGCCACACTGGTTTCTAATGTCATTCAGCTCACTGAAACACAAGCGCTGGATAGCGAATTTAAATCCTATAGAGGCCAGCTTCAGCTGATTGACCCTGATAGTGGCGATAACACTCAGTTTGTTTTTAGCGGTAAATATTTAGGTCAAGGGTTTGCACCTGGTTACCTTGATGTTTGGCCTAATGGCACTTATCAATTCAGATTAAATACAGGTACCAATCATCATCCGGACGATCTAATCAGTAGCCTACATGCTGGCGAGTCGATGGAGCTCCCCTACGAAGTCGAAACCACTGATGGTCAGAAGCTCACCATTATGGTGAAAGTGACCGGTGAAGATAACCAAGCAAAAATTGCAGTGACGCCCTACTCCAGCCTAAATAATCATGTTTACGAAGATCATACTTCCTTTGGCAATACCACCAATCAGCTCAGCAGTGGTGGCACGTTACAGGTCATTGACCCGGATCACGATCAAGCCGGTTTTATCGCACAAACCATCACTACCGCCGAAGGTGGTC
>NZ_JBFSRM010000075.1:0-1323 GCF_041465805.1 Vibrio sp. 10N.239.311.G01 | reverse complement strand
TATGCAGCGGATTGCAAATCCGTGGACCTCGGTTCGACTCCGGGAGGCGCCTCCATCATTCAGAAAAAAACCAGTCCTAGTGACTGGTTTTTTCGTTTTTGACCCCGCTAAAAGCTTCCTACGTACCCATTTCAATGCTTATCAAAGAAATCTTTGTTACGGATATACTTGCTCATTAAGTGGTAAGAGAAAGGTCTTATCAGCCAACTAAAGATAGAGCGACCAAGGCGGATTAATGTAGGAGTGTTCTCATAGATTCGTCCGTTATAAAGCCAAAGCACTTTACCTACATGCCAATAGAGCAAAGGAACCGGTGGCATGAAGGTCACGATGTCGATGTCACAGCAAATTCGGTAGGTCTTCTTACTCATGCGATAGTGCTTTCGAAAGCTCCAATCACCAATGGCGGGTTGGCCAAAAGTCACTATTCGTTTAATACAGCCTGGGTACTTTTGATCAAAGTAATCAGCGAAGACACAACCGATAGCGCCTCCGGAAGAGTGGCCAGTAATAGACACTCTTTTTCCTTGTTCGATGAGAGGTGTGAGCGTGGCTTCCAAGCGCTCAATAACGGTTAAGCCAAGCTTGTCTTCATTACGACTTGGCTGGCTCTCTTGAAACATTAGATGGTAGAAACCCGCATGCACACGATAATTGAGCCCAATTCTCTTACAGCTTCTTGTCCATAGAGCAAAGGTTAGTAGCCAATCTGAGATACTGTGCGATCCTTTGATTACCACAACCACTTCATCTTTGTCGCTACTCCACAACACTCTAATCATGGTTTTACCAAACTGGTTCTTGATGATGCGTTGTCCATTAGGGTCAAAACCATAGCGAGTCTGATTAAAAACTCTAGGGTAGGCGAGGTTACAAAGAACGGCATAGCGCTCATATTGATATCGTTTTAGTGGTTTCACATGTTTACTTCTTAATAAGAGTTACTTCAAACTCTAATCGTTGAATGTGAAAAGCACATGAAAACGCCATTTGCTTGGTTTAAAACAATAAAATCACCGCATTCAATTGGTATTTGAATCAATGGTTGTCAGTGATTTGTCCGTTTAAATTAGAAATCCAAGTATAAGAACCGTACAAGCTGCACTAAATTTATTCTTTTGAGTTCGATAATTAATCACTTGAATTAAAAGATAAAATTTATTGTTGACGAATTTTTTCCTTCCGTTAAAGTACACCTCGTTCTCACGGCTTAGGTCGCTGAGAGATGGTGTTTTTACTTTTCAGTAATCGGCCTCGCAAGATTGCGTTGCCCTGGTGGTGGAATTGGTAGACACAAGGGATTTAAAATCCCTCGGCGTTCGC
>NZ_JBFSRM010000074.1:0-1355 GCF_041465805.1 Vibrio sp. 10N.239.311.G01 | reverse complement strand
TCACCCCTTAATTGGGCTACATGGACTCCCTCTTTTGTCAACAATAGCTCCCGCTGACAACAGTGGATCGGACAGCAGCTCTACATTCGGTGTTTAATCGGAATCGTTCCGTCACCTTGATGATATTCGCTTGATGCCAGCCTCATTCGTTAAACAGTATTTATTACTTCCCAATTAAACAGGTTTAGGCATCTCGGTCTGGTCGTATTGTCATCATTTGCTATTGCTTTGACTCGGTGAGTGTTAACCGTTTACATAGTTAATCTTGTACTCTTTTCCTGTTGTTAATAATGCCCATATTATACGAGCGTTTTTTGCTGCTAGGGCGACAGCTGCTCGTTTATAACCTCGTCGTTCAACGAGTTGATTTAACCAAATACTGTTGCGATCGGTTTTCTCTTTACATCGTGCAATAACGGCTCTTGCGCCATGAATAAGTAGAGTGCGAATATGTTTTTCGCCTCTTTTGCTGATGCGACCAAGATGAACATGACCACCTGTTGAGTATTGTCTTGGAACCAACCCTATCCAAGCGGCAAATTGGCGGCTAGAGCCAAATTGTTTGGCGTCATTGACGGTCGCGACAATGGCACTTGCACTGTGTTCACCGACACCTGGAATATCCATGAGGGCTTTGGCTGAAGCCATCTCACGAACTAAAGCAGAGACTCTACGATCATAGTGCAATACTTCTAGGTTAAGGTGTTGAATCTTGTTCGATAGATCTTGAAGTAGCTCTCGAGCGAGTATAGGCAAACCATTTTCTGCATCTTCAAGGACACTACCAATAGTGTTTTGAGCCGAGTAGCGCCCCTGAGGCATCACAATACCAAATTCGGAAAGCAAACCTCTGAGCTGGTTAATAGTCGCCGTTCTTGTTTTAATTAGCCCCTGTCGAATACGGTGCAGGCAAAGCACAGCTTGTTGCTCTTCACTTTTTATAGAGACAAATCGTGTTTTGGGTCTAGATACCGCTTCACAGATGGCCTCTGCGTCATTGGCATCGTTCTTCTCATTTTGTCGATATGGAATAACGAATTTGGACGCCATAATTTTCGGGTTATGACCTAGTTTCAGTAGCTCTCTCGCCCAGTGGTGTGCACCAGAGCACGCCTCCATACCGATGAGGCAGGGAGGTAACTTCGCGAATGTGTCTAAGAGTTTGTTTCTTTTGACAGTTTTGCGTAGGACGCACTTGCCATATGCATCAACGCCGTGAATACTGAATACATTCTTGGCGAGGTCAACGCCAATAGTTTGAATGGTGGACATAGTAACCTCCAGTTCTTCAGCGTGTACTAAGTAAGTATGGCACGCAGAGTGTCAGGTAGAGGGAGTCCATATCATTCGTTAGC
>NZ_JBFSRM010000073.1:0-1425 GCF_041465805.1 Vibrio sp. 10N.239.311.G01 | reverse complement strand
AAAATAGGTAGTTGGTTTATATCAGGTGAAATGGAATCATTTGGTAGCTACGAGTCGGCAGTGCAGTGGCTAACTGATTAACATAACAAGAGACTATGGCGTCAATAGTTAATTTTGGGCGCTATTTACATCCCACATACAGCCATCTCTCAGCATGGAATTTAGGATGACGACCATCTTTCTCACACAGGCTATGATTGCTACTTTTTTCGGTTTTCCTGCAGCTAAAAGTTGCTGATATTTCTCTTTAAAAACAGGATTACATTGCATCGCTGACATCATAGCCATATATAAAACTGTCCTTACTTGCATTCGTCCACCTTTGATCATTCTCTTGCCTTTAAAACTGCCACTTTCACGTGTGATTGGTGCGACTCCGATTAACGAAGCGGCTTGTTTATTGGAGATATAACCTAGCTCAGGGACGTTACTGATGATTGAAGCTGCGGCGATTTTCCCGATACCAGGGACACTCTGTAGTATCTCATTTTTAGCTTGGTAATCTGGGCAAGTTTCTATCAGTTTTTCTATTCTGCTTTCTACTTTTGTAATCTGGTTTTTGAGTGCAGTTAAGATAGGCTTGATTGAAGATGCAAGTGATTTAGGGAGGATTTGGTGGCGATTCTTCTCCATCGTTTGCATTGATAATAATTGATTGCGTCTTGTGACTAAGTCGCTCATTAACCGGATGTTTTCACTTTTTAGTTGAGTGAGTCTTGGTTTGATGGCTTCGGCATAGTGGGCAATAAGTGCCGCATCTAGACGGTCGTTTTTAGCTCTATTGCCAAGAGCGCCAGAAAACTTTTTGATGTGTAATGGGTTAGCGATGACATAAGGCAGATTGGCATTTTCACACGCTAAGATGAATGGCATCTCCAATCGACCCGTTGCCTCAATAACAATCCGTTCTGGATGATATTTAGCAATAGTTCGAATGGCTTGTTTGATCCCTTTTTCATCATTTGTGACGTTAAAGTAGATATCGAGAGGGCGGATATAGATATCAAGTTGTGTCTTACCTGTATCAACGCCGACATTAATGTTTTGAAGTGTGTTTGTATTCATAATAAGCTAACTCTTGCTTGCGAAATGCGGGCTCGAGACCCAGAAGACTATTCGAGTGTGATGCTTGGAGTTCTATCTGACGTTCGTTCTTGTTATCGGTCTCTCAATAGAGGAGCCAGCGTTCAATCGAACTATCAGATAGAGAACTTTAGTTGCAGCTAAAGTCTGGGTCTCACCTTACCCTTATTCGCTAGTTATTATCCATACAAAGCGTTTAAGACGGATTCCCAACGCTCGGCATTTTTGGTTTACTTCGGGTTAAGTGTTTACGGCGCAATACTTTAAGTGCAGTGATCTGCGTTGCTCACCACTTAACGCGGCGTTATATTTTATTTAAAATCAGTGTCTTAAAATCAATAT
>NZ_JBFSRM010000072.1:0-1431 GCF_041465805.1 Vibrio sp. 10N.239.311.G01 | reverse complement strand
TGTCGAGTAGACGACACTTGTTACCAAGTGCCGCCCCTCTAAGAACCGTACGTGCAACTTTCACTGCATACGGCTCAAGCCTCCACTAAGGCATCATTGATACCCAGCAACTTATAACGCAGTCGGGACAGGCTCTTTCCAAGAGTTACGAGCTAGCCTTTTAGATTTTCTCTTCACCAAATATTCTTGGTATTGAGGGTCAAAAGGGGTCGCTGCATTCCTGATTTTTACGTGTCGCTCGATGGGCACTTTAGCTATTTGGAACAGATTGAAGTGACAGTCCATGTCCATGATTTTCTGCCAACCGTGAAATTGCCACTGGCCTTTACGATTGAGAAAATACTTATGAACAACCCAGTCTTTGGACTTGGTTGGATGACGTCTAACTGCCCAGTGCCATAACGCTTGGAATAGTTTGTGGCCGACATACCCGAATACTTGTTTAGCAACACAGTGGCGATAGTAATTCGCCCACCCTCTAAGTTTCGGATTTATCAACTTGATAAGATCGTTAACAGGGATGGTTGCGTGCTTTTTAATAAGTTCACGTAGATTTCTAAGGAATAACAGCGTGTTAGATTTGCTCGGTTTAATGAGCAATTTCCCTTTGTACTTCCTGTGATTGAAACCCAGAAAGTCAAAGCCATCATCAATATGAGTGACCTTCGTTTTCTCTTCGGAGAGGGTTAACCCTCTTTCTGCCAGAAAGTCAGCAATCAACGGTTTGATATCGTTCACTAGCACTTCCTTTGAAGAGCAGGTGACCACGAAATCATCCGCATAACCAATAAAGTTGGCCCTAGCACCCATTTTCAGAGCTGTAGATTTTATTTGTTGCTCTATTCCCGCGAGAGTCATTAGCATCAAGGTTGGAGATATTATTCCACCTTGAGGTGTACCCTCATCGGTATCATAGAACAGACCCTTATCCACATAGCCAGACTGTAACCATTGCTCTAACATACGTTTATCTACCGTGATATTGTCCATAAGCCATTGATGCCCGATTTTGTCGAAGCAAGCCTTAATATCTCCCTCAAGAACCCATTTCGCTGATCGCTTTAGAGCCAAACATTTGAAACACTGACTGACGGCGTCAGCCGTACTGCGATTTGGCCTAAACCCATAGCTATTGAGGTCGGCAAGCGTTTCGGACACTGGTTCTAATGCTAGAAGGTGGAGGGCTTGTTGCGCTCTATCAATCATGCATGGAATACCCAATGGCCTGAGCTTACCGTTCTTTTTGGGGATGTAGATACGTTTGAGTGGTTTTGCAGAGTAAGCCTTGCGGCTCAGTTGATTGACTGCTTTCATACGGCGTACATCTGTGTTCCAGGTGACACCGTCTATTCCAGACGTTTTACTGCCTTTATTCTGAGAGACTCGCTTAACCGCAAGAAGCTTGGCTGAGCGAGAATGAGTCAAGAGCCA
>NZ_JBFSRM010000071.1:0-1457 GCF_041465805.1 Vibrio sp. 10N.239.311.G01 | reverse complement strand
AAATGATCAGATCACAGGACTTGGAAAAGGTTCAACTAATTTAGGCAACAACGCCGTTTTAAGGCGTCAATTTTGAGTATAATTGCTTAGTAGTAAACGTGTTATGCAGGCGTTAGCAATTTAGGAGAGGTCATGACGTTAGCAGGAGATTTTTTTGAACATTGGTGCAGTGTCGTTGAAGAGAGAGATGATGAAGTAAATCAGAATTGGTGTAACAATAAGGCCTATACGAACTTTATCATCCATTCTGAAAATTCCGTTGTGATGGATATAGCAAAAAGGCTTGGATTGTACTGCTACAATGCAGACTACTACTACTTAGATTCAGTCTTTTATGACCAAACTGACTTTATAGATGATTTCCCAAATCAATGTTATTTGACAAACATACGTATAGCATTTGAGCATGAAAATAATTTTAAGAGTGGGTTGTTTCAAGAGGTATCTCACCTCCTATTAATCAATAGCCAACTCAAAGTAGTAGTGTCTTATCCGCCTTGCGAAGAGTCTGAGAAAGTAGAGCTTGAATACTTGCATCGCATCATTAACTCTAGCCCGATTTCAAAGGAGTTGTCAGATAAGAAAGGGTTCCTATTTATTATGGGGCATGCTGACCCATACAAATGGGTTGCTTGGATATATCATCAATCAGCGTGGCAAAAAATTGCTAACAAATCGCTTAACAGGGACTCCTAACGCTTGGCCACTTTCATACAAATCAGCTTCGGTGTTTAGGGCACAAATTTTAAGTCGGGTGGTATTACGTTATCGCCCGTTAGCAAGGCGTTAGCCCTCTGGTATGCCCGGGCGCATTTGAGCTCGGGCATAGAACCATCTGCTGCTACTTTTTGGTAAATTTGCTAGGATAAGAGTTAACAATACCCTGTATTGTTGATTGAGGTTTTCTAAAATCCGAAGCTAACATATCTTGAGTTACGTGGTCATTGCCATGATATGCGTGGTAGATCTCTCGCTTCTCCTCATCGGTTAGCTTTGGTTTTCTTGTTGGGAGATTCGCAAATCGACTCTGCACAGCGACATCAAAGTCGGCTGCTGTCTTTATAGTGTCTTCCACTACTTTGATTTGTTGCGTTACTTTCGCGACTTCATCCCAGTTTTGATTTGATGCATGTGTTCTTAATTGTCTGTTTAGCTCGTCATTCATATTGACTGCATGCTGTTTTAGTTCTCGAGCAGAACGTTTAATCCCAGCTTCTTGAGATGCAGTAAGTTCTTCTTGTTGGATTTGTTCAAAACGCTGATTTACAACGTCAGGGTTTAGTAAGTTTGATGGATTGTTTGGGTCAAAAATGTCAGACATAATGCTCACTCGTAAATTCTGATAAACTGATATCAGAATATCAGTTTTGTTTTGTGTGTCAATGTTTGTGTGAGCTTCAGGGCTAACAAACGACTATGGCGTCAATGATTAATTTTTGGCAGTGTTTTCATCCCAC
>NZ_JBFSRM010000070.1:0-1485 GCF_041465805.1 Vibrio sp. 10N.239.311.G01 | reverse complement strand
TTACTATTTCCTTTGCACGTAATACGAAAACCCACTGGAAACCGAACTTATTACGAAGTAAACATCTCACGAACCAAAGGCGAAAAAGAGCGCAAGATACACATTCCATCAAGGTTAATGGAAGATTTGTGGCGCTATGTGAATGAGGCTCGATTTCAGAAGCAACAAGAATCAGGTGTAGTGTCAGATTGCTTATTTTTAACGTCAGAGGGTCAAGAGTGGACTTCTCAAGGCTCGGCTTTTGGAAAGGCACTCAAATCGCTTAATTTGCCCTTTCACATATCACCTCACATGCTAAGACACACTTACGCAACGCACATGCTCAAGGGACTGTTAGAGCGTAAAAGCAGTAAGTTTGAACCGTTGATGTATCTACAAGCTCGACTTGGGCATTCGAGTATCACAACCACGATGAAGTATTTGCACTTGGTTAATGATTTGGTCGATGACTTGTCGATTGAATATCAACAACAGATTGATGCGATTGTGTAGGTGACGCATGGCGAGACAACGAAAAAATCTGACGATTACCAACGATAAGCTAAAGAAAACCTCGGCAATAGAACCAACAATTGACGGGACTCAAAGCCAAAAAATTGTCCGACCAATCGATCCTGTTTTGAACTATCCAAATTTAAGTCCCGAAGGTGGCAACGGCGCAAACTTCGACTTTACCCCTTATTACGGCAAAGGCTACGACGACATTACGAATCGAGTTTACTATACCGCAAAGGCGCTACTGAGAAATACTAATGCTTTTACTGAAGAAACTCAGCGCACCTATTTAACGCATGGCTTTCGCTATTTATCACAATACTTAGAGATATTCAGGTGCTCAGTTGATGAGGATTTAACGCAATATGATATTACGCCTAACCTTATTGAACAGTATTTAATGAACCTTAAAGGTAGAGATTTAAAATATAGCTCTCAAAAGGGTATTTACACGTGTCTCAAGTCACTGTTAGTTCGAATGAAAGAAAAAGGCTATTGGTCACTTGTTAGTGATATCAACCTTAACAGTGATTTTTTCCCCAGTAACCCGTTCCCAAACTCAAGTAAACGTACAAAAGGTGAAAGACCACTCACTTCTTATGAAAAGAGGCAAGTGGTGGTGGCACTCAAGCAAGCCATCAAGCCTATTTATCAAAAAGCTGAGCCTTTGTCGGGGTATGAATTAACGCTGTGCTTATTGGCTGTAGCGATTCAAACGGGCATCAATACCTCACCGCTTCTAGGTATGACTACAGACTCATTAAGTGACCATCCACTTAAAGACAATCGTAAATTATTAACTGTATTCAAAAATCGAGGCAAAGCCATTCAATTACACAACTTGCGTAAGTCAGAGCAACTTGAGATTGTGCAAGGTGTAAAACTAGATGTGGCTTACCTGATCGATACCATTATTCAGTTGAACTCGCCATTTAGGCAAGTGAATGGTAGCGATTTAGTATTCTTATATGTCGCTAGCAATAGTAAAGG
>NZ_JBFSRM010000069.1:0-1490 GCF_041465805.1 Vibrio sp. 10N.239.311.G01 | reverse complement strand
TATATCAACACACGCTCAATGCCCCTTACTGTGAATGCTGTAATGAACCACTGCATGAATGCGGCACTGAAGTCTCGGAAGAGCTAAAAATCATCCCTCAGAAAGTCAGCGTTGTGCGCCATGAACGTACTAAATATGCTTGCCGTCAGTGTGAAAAAACACAAACCAGCAGCAAAATTATCACCGCGCCTCGACCAGCCAATATGATCCCGAAAAGCATCGGTAGCCCTGAAGCCTTCGCAGCTGTCGTGACCGCAAAATATGTTGATGCGCTGCCGCTTTATCGCCAGGTAGAGATTTTAAAACGTTCTGATATCGACTTAAGCCGTGGGACACTCGCCAACTGGTGTGTTCAACTGGGCAATAAAGTGAATGTCATCGTTGAGGCGATGAAAGCCCATTTACTGAATGAGAAGCTCATCTGCGCCGATGAAACCACCGTCCAGGTTTTACGAGAGCAAGACCGAAGTGCTCAGAGTAAATCTTACATGTGGGTCTATCGTAGTGGCGAGTTCGTCAAACAGCCAGTGGTCATTTACGACTATCAACCAAGTCGTGCAGGACAATGCGTTAAAGACTTCTTAGGAAATTACTCTGGCTACCTGCTAACGGATGGTTACCAAGCATACAACGGTCTCGATAATGTAAGCCAAGCTGGTTGCCTAGCGCATGTAAGACGCAAGTTTACTGATGCACAAAAAGCCCAACCGAAGAAGAAATCAGGCCGAGTAGAAAAGGCCATCAACTTTATCGCGAAGCTTTATGGCATTGAGCAAGAAGCCAAAGGCTTATGTGCTATCGAAAGGCAGCAGCTACGCCAACAAAAATCAAAACCTATATTAGACAAGTTCCACGAATGGTTGCTGGAAAGCCAAGAAAAAGTGCTGCCGAAAAGTCAGCTTGGTGGCGCCATCAATTACACGGTCAACCAATGGCCGAAGTTGCTCACCTATCTAGAAGATGGCGACATCAGTATTGATAATAATGTGACTGAGCGAGATATCCGCCCGTTTACAACGGGCCGGAAAAACTGGATGTTCTCAACCTCGGTTGAGGGCGCGACAGCGAGTGCCAACTTGTATAGCTTAGTGATGACGTGTCGGGCGAATAATATCAACGCGTATTACTACTTCGCGCACTTGTTCAAAGTGCTACCAACGCGATCCCTTCAAGACGATCTGACTGATCTTATGCCGTGGAACCTAGACATAGATGAGGCCGAATAAGGCCTCACTGCTTAATTAGACGCTTACATTGAATCTGTTCATCGACATATAAATACCGCTCATATTGGTGAGATAACAGCTCTCGTAAAATAGGAGAGAGTTGGTTTTCCACGTCTTCGAGTATTTCGGGAATAGCCTTTCTGAATGTTGCTTTGCCTTGTGGCATGATGATGCCGTATTCAGCTATTAGTCCGCGTACTTGATTAATGAGCCTGGTACGTTCGGTAACCATGAGTCGACGCATTCGAATGAGGGACTGAATGT
>NZ_JBFSRM010000068.1:0-1524 GCF_041465805.1 Vibrio sp. 10N.239.311.G01 | reverse complement strand
TTGCCAATGCTGAAGAAGCTATCATTCACGCGGAAAGCATTCCCGATTACTTCATCTTTGGCATTGCGCCATCAAGTGGTTTTTTATCTGACTTAGATAAAAGCATCATTTTAAATGCCATGTCACTAGGAATGAACATCGTAAATGGCTTACATGAATTCCTAACTGATGATCCTCTATTTTTAGAAGCTAGCTTAAAGAATAACGTTCGAATATTCGATACTCGCAAACCCAAAAGTAAAGGCGATCTGAAAACGTTTAGCGGGAAAATACATAACGTTAAATGTCCGAGAATTGCTGTAATGGGGACGGATTGCGCGCTAGGAAAACGAACAACAGCAACAATATTAGCGAATGAACTGACTAGAAAAGGCCTTAACGTCGTTCTGATTGCCACTGGTCAAACAGGTATTATGCAAGGCGCACAATACTGCGTTGCACTCGATGCTGTCCCTTCACAATTTTGTGCCGGTGAGTTGGAATCTGTCATTGTACAGGCCTATGAAAAAGAAAATCCGGACCTGATTATTATTGAAGGGCAAGGAGCCTTGAGTCATCCTGCGTTTTCAACCAGCGCATTTATCTTACGTGGCAGTTGTCCAGCGGGTGTGATATTGCAACATGCTCCTAAACGTTTATATCGTAGTGATTTTCCTGATTGCCCAATGCCTTCGATTGCTTCAGAAATCAATCTTATCGAAACGTTTTCTAATACCGATGTTATTGGACTAACACTGAATCATGAAGATATGTCTTTAGATGAAACCTGTCGTGCGATAGACAGCTACACTACCGAATTTGGTATACCGGTTACTGATGCATTATCACAGCCTGTCGAACATCTACTGCACATCGTAACGTCAGCCTTCCCTATGATAGCAAGAAAACTGGCCGCAAAAGGGTGAACTGCCCTAGATTAGACATTGATTGTGGGAAGATTCACCATAACGCTCAGTACCTGATCACTCAGCTCTCACTAAAAAATATATCCGTTACACCTGTAACAAAAGTCTTCCTCGGCCACCCTATCATCGCACAAGTTCTTATTGATGCTGGCGCAACAATGTTAGCCGATTCAAGAATGGAAAACCTTCAAAAGATGACTGAATCAGGCATTGCTATCCCTAAAATGCTGATACGTACGCCCATGCTAAGTCAAGTGGCGAGTGTAATAAAATACAGTGATATGAGTTTAAATTCTGAAGTTGAAGTAATTCAGAGGCTTTCACATGCAGCGGAACAACAAAATTGCCGTCACGGTATCATTATTATGGTTGAGCTTGGCGATCTCAGAGAAGGTGTGATGCCGAATCGCGTGATTGATTTTATCCGAGAGATTATTTCTTTACCGAACATCACGATAAAAGGAATTGGTGCGAATTTAGCCTGTCGGTATGGCGTCGCTCCAAATGAACAAAATATGAATATTCTTTCTGATCTTGCCGATGGAATTGAAGCTACATTTGGGGTCAATCTAGAAATTATTTCAGGGGGTAATTCTGCTTCAGTTAACTGGGCTCTTCA
>NZ_JBFSRM010000067.1:0-1566 GCF_041465805.1 Vibrio sp. 10N.239.311.G01 | reverse complement strand
CACTAGACTGAACACGATCAAAAAAGGCACCCATTGGGCTGTCTCTTATACACAAATCCCTAAGCCACGCTTGGGGATTTTTTTTGAACTATTTTTAGGTTTCATGATCTGATCATCTAAGCAATGACAAGGATGATTATCATGACCTATATAGAGCCAACCCTTTGGGCACAAAAACAGTTCGGTCAAGCCCACCTTAATGACCCTAGACGCACTCAAAGACTCGTTGCTCTCGCAGCCTCACTGGCCGAGCAACCTGGCGTACCCGTCTCGAAACTCATTATCTCCCCTGCTGAAATGGAAGGGGCTTATCGCTTCATCCGTAATGAGCAAATCAAAGCAGAAGATATCGCAGAAGCGGGTTTTTATGTCACCGCACAAGAAGCATTAGAGCAACAAACACTTCTTGCCTTAGAAGACACCACTTCTCTCAGTTACTCCCATCGCAGCATTCGAGATGAACTCGGGCACTCCAATCAAGGCAATCGACATCGCGCCATGTTCGTACACTCAACCTTACTTTTTGCTCCCGACACTCAATCTGTTATTGGCTTAATTGAACAACAGCGCTGGACTCGTGATATAGAAAAGCGAGGTCAAAGGCACCAGCATGCGACTCGACCATACAAAGAGAAAGAAAGTTATAAGTGGGAACAAGCCTCTCGCCATGTCGCTGAGCGACTTGGCGATAAAATTTCGGATGTCATTTCTGTGTGCGATAGAGAAGCCGACCTATTTGAATACCTCATTTACAAGCGAGAGCAACAACAAAGGTTCCTCGTTCGCTCAATGCAAAGCCGCTGTATTGAAGAGCATGATAATCGTCTTTATAGCTATGCCTCTACCCTGTTATCAGCCGGAGAGAAAGTGCTAGAAATACCGCAAAAAGGCGGTCGTAAAGCTCGCAAGGCTCATTTAGATATCAAATATGCCCCCGTGACACTCAAATCTCCTGCTAACAAAAAAGAGTTCGATAACATTCCGCTTTACTACGTGGGATGTATAGAACAAGGAGAGAGTGGTAATAAGCTCGCATGGCACTTACTGACTTCAGAGCCGATAACGAGCAAGGAAGAGGCACTCAAAATCGTCAGTTATTATGAGCGGCGCTGGCTAATAGAAGATTTTCATAAAGTCTGGAAAAGTGAAGGGACTGAAGTTGAGCAACTGAGAATGCAAAGTAAGGATAACTTAGAAAGGCTCAGCGTCGTTTTGGCTTTTATCGCGACTCGGTTACTCCAGTTGAGGTTTATGAATGAATCAGACGAGTTATCTAAGAGCAGTTGTGAGCAGGTATTAAAAGGCAAAGCGTGGAAGTTAATGTGGCTCAAGTTGGAGAGCAAAAAACTACCGAAAGAAGCGCCTAATATATCATGGGCTTACAACGGTATTGCTCGGTTAGGTGGTTGGAAGAATACCAAGCGAACAGGTCGCGCTTCTATAAAGACGTTATGGCAAGGATGGTTTAGGTTACAAACCATCCTTGAAGGGTATGAACTCGCTAAGTCTCTTGATTAACCAGACTTGTGATCAAGAGACAGCCTCATTTGAGGAGCCTTTTTATTG
>NZ_JBFSRM010000066.1:0-1759 GCF_041465805.1 Vibrio sp. 10N.239.311.G01 | reverse complement strand
AACGGCGGACTGTTAATCCGTATGTCGCAAGTTCAAGTCTTGCAAGGGGAGCCAATTAAAAGAAGCCGCATCATGATGCGGCTTTTTTGCATCTAAAGATCCTAACTTATTAATACAACTACCCTCACCTTTCAAATACCATATTCAATTCAGAAACCAACCGTTTTTATATCCTTCCAAAGCTACAAATCTTCGCTACTTAATGCTCTTCAAAATCTCCCAACAACAAACGACACATTCACGTAAGAGTCAGTCACAGTACGTTGCTACTCATTTTATTGACTAGGAGATCGGTTGAAAAAATCAATACTAAGTTTGGAGGTAAGAAAGCTAAATAACGAATCAAGTAAGCGCTGAAAAGCTCTGTAAGACACTTCAATCCAAATTGATACACAGATTACTCTTTATCAAAACTATCCACTACAATAGCGCCCATAGAGGCTGGCATTGAAATAACAATC
The DNA here is from genome assembly GCF_041465805.1 of Vibrio sp. 10N.239.311.G01. Lineage (NCBI taxonomy): Bacteria > Pseudomonadati > Pseudomonadota > Gammaproteobacteria > Vibrionales > Vibrionaceae > Vibrio > Vibrio sp. 10N.239.311.G01. Next base: position 1,298 of record NZ_JBFSRM010000066.1, on the reverse strand, counting down.
ACTCTTTTGAGCGATACGACGGGATCACTCAATAGAGGTAATTTGTCCAGGCAAGTCAGTACCAAAGCAACGACCAATGCCGTCATAACATAAGCAATCACTATTCTGAAAATAAACACCGGCAACCGAGCAACAACATCTTTTTGAAAGACACTCTCATACGTATAGAAGCCTAAGAACACCGCAGACAGTAAAAATAGCAGCAATAGATTAGCGGTAGGTAAAGTCTCCCCTAACTTCCAAGCCTCTTCAGAAAAAGAAATCGGCACGGCCAAGGCAAAAGATCCCACAAAGATCTGGCTCGCATCTTCAAAGTTAAAACTCAATTTCATAATTCGACCCATTAGGTTTAAGGCTTTATCTAATTCTGAAAAGAATCACAAAACTATCCGCCAATGATTTGGGGGATTTTTATTTCTACTAAGCAAACAGTAGTGACCTTCTAGCTTCATCTTAGTCGCAATAACCAAAACATAGCTTGAACTAACCAGCAAGAAATCAATATGCTCAGAGCAAAACGGTCAACACGACTGATTAATATCGAGTCAACAAACACATCAAAATCGAAGACAGAGTGGTAACCCCTAATATACCAGCACCTAGAACCAAAGAATCTAAATCCGCAGGGTGATAAACGTCACTTCACGAATACGAGGGATGCTCTATTTCTTAGCTTATATACCCCTCAGGCACCACTTGGGAACACACTTAGCGACTCTCACCTTTAAGCTGAATCTAGCCTACTTTCACCCTTTGAAGTACTTAGAACGAGTCGCTCAATACCATCGAGAGTGGTTTTAAGCTCAATGCATAACAAGAGACATTAAGTCGACTCATTATGAGCTCTAGCGTTCTTAAGAGAAGCCTCCATGATAGAGCCCTAATTACACGTATCCTATAGATTCACAGATAGAGCAGAAGTCAGATTTCGTAGCCGAAAGGCTGTTAACTAACACTGAGAGCCGCTCACTCAATAAAGGAAACATCTACAGCGCAGAGTAATTAGGATGGGATGTAAGGCTTTTATAACTCAAAGTATTAATAAGGGGTCAGTTCAGTCTCATAAATCTAACTTACAGCGCGTCTGGCTTAAGTATCTGAATGCTAAACTTAAAGCTACATACGTTTGAAATCATGCTCGAGTCACCTCACAGCTGGAATCAGAAATGATGTAGTCCTAATCATGAGTTGGTTTTGGGGACACCTCAGCTAAGAGCTGTGGGCTACGGGAAAATCTTTTGTGTAATACCAATTAAAGTAAAAATGTGATCTAATTAAGATTGATGAATTATTGTGAA
>NZ_JBFSRM010000065.1:0-2059 GCF_041465805.1 Vibrio sp. 10N.239.311.G01 | reverse complement strand
GCAGGAGTACTTGAAGTGCTTGCGTGATATGGCTATCATGAAAGGACTTAACGGGCTTCAATCGTTTAAGTATTCCGACGAAAACCAGCTTCCTACGGCTGGTTTTGTCACATCTGGGAAATAGATTAATCCCAAAAGCGATTGATCTCAATGATCCTTTTAACCGGTCATCAGTTTTCCAAACAAAAAAGCCTCCCTTTGGGGAGGCTTTTTTGTTTCTGAATCTTGGACCGAATAAGGCTGCTAGGGTTTGAATTTATTTACAATTCCATCATTACCAAGTTGTCAGAGATGGTGGTATCACAATCACAAACGTTAATGTTTCATAAATTTTGGATTGAAAAAGTAACGCTAGCGTGCAATATTAGGCCTTGCGATTTATACAAACATTTGTATAATTCCCGCGCCTACTTTTAGGCATTCTATTTATTTACAAAAAACAAGGTTTGGCTTATGAGTAAAAGTCCTTTAGAACTTTTAAGTTCAGATCCAGTAGAACTTAGTTTGCTGTCCACAAAAGTGAAGCTAATGATCATTGCAAGTGAGATTATTAGGGAGAACGGTTGGACACAAAAAGAAGCATCATTAAAACTTGGCGTATCACAGCCAAGAATTAGTAATCTAATGAATAATAAAATTTCAAAGTTTTCAATTGATTCAGCTTTTGAAATTTTGGGTAAGCTAGGCTACCTTTCAGAAATGACCTTCAACCCAATGAACCGAGAGCGCCCAGTTATAATGGAGCTAAAAAAAACAGCGGTTTAACCGCTGTTTTGAATAGACTTATATATCACGATAACGCTGCTTAATCGTTTTCTCGTGTTTACTGTCTGTTTGATTTGAAGTTTTAACAAAAGCCTCAAGGACATACACCTTCTCATCCTTGATAACATAAACCACTCGGTAGGCTGGTTTACCGTTTTTGCAAATTTCAATCACACCTTTGCCTAAACCTTGCATTGACTTCGTTTTCATCATGGGCTGCAACCCATACTGCAAACGAACCAAATCTGCCACGAACTTCTCACGCTGTTCCGCTGGGAAGTTCTCTAGTTTTTTCTCGGTGTCGCCTTTATAAATCAGTTCCTTTTCTTGCATTGTAATAATCCTCATATAGAAGTTGGTTGGTTGTATACCTAATTAATTTTTTCATTTTTTAGTCCTGTTTTTTTTGCTAGTAGTCCTAGCTATTTTCACCGATTGGTGACTGTTTTTTTTAGTGCTTTTCTGCACCACCCCGCATAATAAATGAGAAAGTTCAACAATACCACTCTTAATTTATATAAGTACTTGTATATAATGAGGTGTTCTGATTTATTGATATGGAATTACGCGACTCCATAACGAAGAACGGCTCCCAATTGGAAGCCGAACCTATAGCATTTAATCGTATACAACGATCGTAGGGTTACTCATTTGTAGATTTCATATACTAGGATTTACAAATCTTAATCAGCCCAGTTATAGCATTAACGAATGCTGTCATTGGTATAATCCAAGATGCAATTTCAGATAGCTCAAGTATGCTCATTTTCATTCTCCTGATGTAAAGTCTTCCTGCAAGGTTCTAAGGGCGCTGTTTGCCGCTTAGATCCACTCAGAATCTATTTACAGAATGTTTTTTCCCATCCCTTAAAAAATCCAAAAAAGCTGAGCACACCAAATATGACGTCTGGCACCTAAAATCCGGTGTTCATTATTCCTATTATGTTAAACGGGCGAGTTTGCTATCAGAAACAGCCCTCAGACTCCCTCAAACGCTCTTAGCTAAGATTTCAGACACTTGATCAAGGAAATATGCTTCCATAGTGCCTTGTAAGTTTGTGACGCTTTCTGGGCGATTTACAGGATATGAAAAGCAAGTTTGATTTCACCCTTAAAACACAACCAACGCGCCATTTCTTACAAACTCATTCCGCGATCACCTATCTCACGGTCAAGACCTATTGATTGTTCTTGTTGTAACGCTTTTCCAACTGCAGGAGATGCGCGCTCAAGCTCTCGACTTGCCTGCTCAAGTTGCTGACTTGCTGACGGAGTTCGTTGTTCTCTTTCGAGG
>NZ_JBFSRM010000064.1:0-2353 GCF_041465805.1 Vibrio sp. 10N.239.311.G01 | reverse complement strand
GAACGGCGGACTGTTAATCCGTATGTCGCAAGTTCAAGTCTTGCAAGGGGAGCCACATTCAAGAAAGCCAAGTCGAAAGACTTGGCTTTTTTTCGTTTGAACAAAAACAAACTCTATTCAATATACACATCAGCTCCTCACTAACTCTTAATCAGTCTCGATAAATTGAGTTATCTCCTTTTAGTACTCTTACTACAGCAGTTGATTCTAAGTTCTATAAAGCATATCCACTACAACAGAACCAACGCCTTATAAAGTTCATGACCCGCTAATATTCACATTAAAACAAATAGAACCAAGTCCTGTTACTTTTTTTTCTTCGAAAATTTAATCCCTATCATACTTTGATGTCTTTCTAATATCTGCCTTACACCACTTAGATTAAGATTCGATGAATTATACCTAATACTAATTATTGAATCGCTGCGCGGGGAAATATGAAACTAAAAACGCAAGCTTACTTATTATCGGGCATCATCTTGATCGCCCTGCTAGCACTGACGGCTACAGGCTTATGGACCTTAAGAGTTGCTAGCAACATGGACAACAAAGCTCGCGTAACAGAGCTGTTTAAGAGCGCATACAGCATTCTTACTGAAGTCGAAAAAATGGCGATTGATGGCACACTAGAAGAAGAGCAAGCCAAGCAACTAGCTACTCGCCTTCTACGCAACAACATCTATAAAGATAATGAATATGTTTACGTAGCCGATGAGAACATGACGTTTATCGCGACACCATTAGATCCTCAACTGCACGGAACCAGTTTTAACGACTTTAAAGATGGCGACGGCAATAGTGTTGGGCAGCTAATCCAAAGAGTACTTGGTAATCGTACTGGCGAGATCATTGAGTACACCTGGACACAAAAACTGCCAGATGGAACGATTGAAGAAAAACTGTCTATTGCAGAGAAAACGCCACATTGGGGTTGGGTTGTCGGCACTGGTATCGGGTTCAATGAAGTTAACGCTCGTTTTTGGTCTACTGCTCAATGGCAGCTATTCCTTTGTGTCGTGATTGCTGGTCTTATTCTGGCGAGCCTAATTGTATCCATTAAACGCATGCTAGCGCTTCTTGGCGGCGAACCTAAAGACGTACGAGAAGCAGTACAAGCCGTAGCACAAGGTCGAATTCAAACCTCTTTCGAAACTCAGGCAATTGACGGCAGTATCTATCACGCCGTACAACAAATGAGTAAGTCATTGGCTGAGCTAGTATCAAACCTTGACGCTTCAATGCTGGCATTAAGAGGCGAACTGCAGCGCGTAGAAGATCGCGCTGGGTCAATTGGTCAACTGACAGACACCCAACAGCAATCAACAGAGATGATCGCGACAGCAATGACCGAGATGGCCTCTTCAGCCAATAACGTAGCTGCTTCAGCTAGCGATACCGCGCGCAACACCGACGAGGCCGACAAACAGAGCCAGCATACCCAACAACTCATTCACAACACAGTAGATAACATTCAAGGCTTAGCAGGCCAACTAGGCACAGCAAGCGAAGCTGTCGCTAACCTAGATAACGATGTAAACAACATTGCAAAAGTATTGGATGTGATTGGTGATATAGCGGAGCAAACTAACCTATTGGCACTAAATGCAGCCATTGAAGCAGCTCGAGCCGGCGAACAAGGTCGTGGATTTGCTGTTGTAGCAGATGAGGTTCGTAACCTTGCAGGCAGAACACAATCGAGCACAAAAGAAATCCAATTAATGATTAATAACCTTCAAGAGGGATCTCGCAACGCAATTCAAACCATGGAAGTGTGTGCCGCGACCAGTGAAAGCACCGTAACAGAGTCTCAAAACGCCTCTGAAGCACTACAACAGATTGTTGTCGCATTAGAGTCCATTTCATCAATGAGTCATCAAATCGCAACAGCGGCCGCTGAGCAGACTCAGGTGAGCGATGATATATCGAAGCGTATCAATATGATCGAAGAGAGCGGTAACCAACTGAGCAATGTCGTAACAGAAAGTCATAACAGCACCCAAACTCTTGCCTCTCTTTCCAACGAATTAGAAGCTTGGGTTAATAGGTTTGAAGTAAAACACTAAACTCCCTAGAAAATTTTCAAATAAAAAAGCACGTTTTCATACGTGCTTTTTTTATTTCGGCGCCCATTCAGTGTAGTTAACCGTAGTTTTACTATCTTTTAGGGCATGCTAGACCTAGGTTTTTCACCCCAAATGAGCAAAAACAACCCACTAAGTATAGAAAAACATCAAACGATACTTTTTTTGCAATTTAATGTTGACCCAGAACGCGAAAACACGTTTAATACACCTCGTCGCCCGGATAGCTCAGTCGGTAGAGCAGAGGATTGAAAATCCTCGTGTCGGTGGTT
>NZ_JBFSRM010000063.1:0-2660 GCF_041465805.1 Vibrio sp. 10N.239.311.G01 | reverse complement strand
GAGTTAGGTATTACTTCATCGTATAGTCGCCCAAGAGTCAGTGATGATAACCCGTCTGTTGAGTCATTGTTCCGCACGGTAAAGTACATGCCAAGCTGGCCAACAAAGGGCTTTGAAACAATCGACAGTAGTCGAAGTTGGGTTGAAGCCTTCGTACGCTGGTACAACACGGAGCACAAGCACAGTAAGCTGAATTATGTCACGCCTTCAGAGCGTCACAATGGAAAAGATAAAGAGATCTTGAAGCGCCGAGCGGAGGTACTACTCGCTGCAAAAGAGCTAAACCCTGAACGCTGGCCTGGTGATATCAGAAACTGTGAACCTGTTGGTGACGTTCACCTAAATCCAGAAAGAGAAGCTGCTTAATAAGTAAGCAAATGATGACAACTACCTTGAAAAACACCGTTATTAATCAATAAAGAACCACACGTAGGAATAGTTAGATTCATATTATTTCTCCCCAAAAAGACCATAAATGTGACTTTCATCACTGAAATTTTATAAAGCCTAGTCGTAAATTGTTACATTTTTGATCTTTTTGTGAATAACGTCACATAGTGCTGAAATTAAGAACTTTTCAAATCTTTTAACATTCAAATTATTCTGTTTGACTATAGAATCCTTGAAAAATATAAATAAAAAACAAGCGAGGCTAAATTTATTAGTTATCGCTAAATTTCGATTTCGTTATATATACAGTTGGATATCAAGATTATGTTCTCCTCAGATTTCACAAGACGGCCTATTGACGAAGAAAAGCCTAGCGGAACTAACCCAAACGCATTAGATGATTTTACAGAGATAAAACGTCAAATTAATAACCTTAATAAGGTGACAGGGAGAGTCTCTTGGAAAAAGGTTCAGTCTCTTTCAAAAACGATACTTTCGAAAAACAGCAAAGATTTCCGTTGTAGTTGCTACTTTACTGTCGCAGCAACACATAATGATGGCTTAAAAGGTTTAGCTGAAGGACTCAGTTCTATTCTGGACTTATGCGTCGTTTATTGGTTTACCGCATATCCAGAAGTTACAAAATCAAACGCAAGGATTGGGGCGATAGACTGGATGGTTGAACACACAGAAAAACGAATAAAGTCGATTAAAACAAACCCCGACGACGTACTGCTGATCGAAACTTGCCATCGCTTATGTATGAGAATTGAAGAAGAACTAAGACTACATTACGGTATAAAAGCACCTTCATTAGGTGGGGTACGTCGAATCTTAAAGCAATGGGTTGATGAACATAAAGAGACCGAAGCAAACCTGCGCGAAGCAGAGAATCAACGAAAGTACCGAGCTCCAGAAGAAAATAAACAACCAACACCAGTGGCTCAACCATCAACCATTAAAATTGATGTGTCAAATAAGCAATCTGCAACAACATCGAAAGTCGACGATAAAACACCCTCTAATTATTTAGTCGTCTACCTGTTAGCCGGATTTCTTGCTTTAGCATTGTCCTCTCACTTCTTTTATAAGCAATACCAACTAAAAGATCTGACTAAACAAATCATCACATCTGATATCTCACAACTTAATGAAATAGCACATTCATTAAGATATGAATATGCTCCTATTTCTCAAGATGTTAGACCTAATGTCGTAAACCAATTAGACACACTAATGAAAGGTTGGGTTGCCGATCCAATCAAAGTGTATCAGATCGATATTTTAGACCGATTGACGCTTGATTTGACCAAGCTGTATCCGGACTCGTCTTCTATTCTACGATTACGCCAAGAGTTCACCAATGAACAAGAAAAGTTAAACACAGATTACGCCCAACTTCACCGACGCTTTTCTAACGCCAGGACTGTATTTGCGAATGTAATTAGAGGAAGTGAAAGTAAAAAGACAGCACGAGCTTATGAGTACAGTAACTCTCTTTTTCCATTGATTGGCCGCATTGAATATGCAGAAAAAGAACAACAACAAAAAGAACTACAGAAATCTCTTCGGATACTGAACGTCTATTTACACAAAATAAAAACCTTAGAATCAGATCTGTCAGCAAATAAACCGTAAAACTCATAAAACCGTCTTAAGACTCGGTATTACAACAAACTCAAAACAACGAAATAGGCTTATGTTAAAACACAAACTAATGAGGAACCCTGTTGTTATATCAACGGCCATTTTCCTCTTTCTTGCTGCTACGATCGCTGCAATCTATATCCTTTGGCTAGATATAACAGACAAGTTTTACCTATGGATTGCTTTAGGTGCTATAACAATTTTCTATTCGTTGTTTCAGGTAACGTTGTGGCTAAAAAAGAAAAACAACACTAAAGCCCTAAAGCTGGAAACAGAAGAAGAAGCATTAGCCATGGTCATCCGTCCGCTTCTTTCTGGTTCCAATAAAAAGCCAATCTATTTAATGATTGGCAATAAATACGCGGGTCGAACTCAGTTTCTACTTAACTCCAGTGCAATCAAGCCAATGGATCAGACTCGTACTGCAAAGAATGATTTTTTCGAATGGTATGAGTCAGACTCCGCCGTGTATATCAAACCGGATCAACGCCTATTGTTTCAAGAAGTATCAAGTAACGATAGCGCTCTGTGGAACACATTTGTAGATGAGGTCATTAAACACAAGCCTAGAAAGCCATTTTCTGGTTGCTTGTTTTTTATCGATTTTGAATTTCTAATTGTCT
>NZ_JBFSRM010000062.1:0-2787 GCF_041465805.1 Vibrio sp. 10N.239.311.G01 | reverse complement strand
GCTCTGAAGGATCCTTCAACCGATCGCTTTGGCTTTAACTGATCGGCATTAATGCACATGCATCGGTTTTTTATTATCTGTTACTTCTAACTTCCATTGCTGCACAAGCAACAGCACTTAGAGCACAAGTTGAATCACTTTCTCAGCAAGTGCTTCATCGTCATCTTCACTTAATCCGCTGATACCAATAGCGCCAATCACCTGCCCCTTTAACTCAATGGGAACACCGCCTTTAAAGCCAGTGATCTTAGGGTCAGTCCAGTAATTTAAGTCTTTACCAGTTTCTTTTGCCCAAGCACCTAAGTTACCACTTGGCTGTTTGTCTCTTGCAGACGTATAAGCTTTGTTCTGTGCTAACAATCCAGCTTGTACGCTCACATTATCCATGCGAATAAACGCCAGTAACTCTCCGTGCGTATCACACACGCTCACCGCAATTGCTTGTTGATTATGCTCGGCAATGTCTAGAGCGTTAGACACCAACTGTTGTGCGATCTTTTGATTCAACATGCTCATTCCTTATGGCAGTGCTTGACCACGTGAGTACACGTATAAGTTGTACCACTCTTCACGAGATAGGTTTATCTGAGTCGCTACCGCTGAAGCTTTGATTCGGTCTAGATTTGTGGTGCCAATAACAGGTTGGATACGAGCTGGGTGACGAAGCAAAAATGCCAACACAATCGCTTCACTTTCTACGCCATATTGATTTGCTAACTGAGCCACGTAGTGCGCCGTCTTTTTCACGTGTTCATGTTCTGAATACAAACCTTGCTCAGCAAATCGGCCTTGTGCCAAACAACCCCAAGCTTGCAATTGGATGTCATTCATTTGGCAATGTTCAAGAGTGCCTGCGGCGAAGTCTGATTGATGGTGCCCTTGCGAGTTAATCATCACCCCATCGTTCAACCAATCCAACTTGGCTAAGCTCATCTCAACTTGATTCGCGACAATGGGTTGCCCAAGTGCAGATTGCAGGTACTGAATTTGGTGACTGTTCATGTTCGACACACCAAAGAAATCGACCTTACCCTGCGCTTTTAAGTGCTCTAACACTCTTGCCAGGTCATCGAGTTCCATCAAGGGATCAGGACGATGTAATAACAGCACATCGAGCTTTTCAGTATTCAATCGGTTGAGAATACCGTCTACCGATTGGCTTACCCAATCTACCGAGAAATCATAACGACCGACATTGCCCTCACCTTCAAAACGAATCCCACACTTAGATTGAATGAACATCTGATCACGTAATTCAGGCGCTTGTTGTAACGCTTGACCAAAAGCTTGCTCAGCTTTGCTGAACGTATAGATATCCGCATGATCGAATAAGTTAATACCCGATTCTAATGCTGTCTCGATTACGCTTCGTGTTTGAGCAACATCCGCACTTGTCACTGGATTATCATTCCAGCCACCACCTAACCCCATGCAGCCATAGGCGACTTGGCCGACATTCGGCAGATAATTTGATAATGGGATACGATTTTTATCATTCGTTTTGTTTGTAGATTCAATGCTGTTCGTCATATCGATTCTCGCTTAGAAGATTTGCTGACCATAAATATGCCTCTATCATATTGTTCTTTTTAAAAAACAGAATATGCTAGTTACGAAATGATTGTTTGATATGACGAACAATAGATTAGTAGGAATGTGCGAATGAACGAACACAAAAGAATTGAACGACTGATCTTGTTTGTAGAACTTGCTCAGCAACTCAACTTTACCAAGGCAGCTGAAAAGCTCGGTATCTCTAAGAGCTACCTTTCTGAGCAGATCAAACGTTTAGAGAATGATTTACAGTGCCCGCTTTTGGTCAGAACCACGCGCAGTGTTCGTTTAACCCAAGAAGGCGAACGCGCGTTGCAACAAGGCTTAACGATTCGCTCGCAAGTTTTACAGCTTGAACGCAGTGTTTCTGAGCAACACGACATCGTAAAAGGTCTATTGCGCCTCACCGCACCAAAGATGTTTACTGAGGTATATCTATTCGATATCTGCCAACAGTTTAGGCAACAATATCCAGAAATCCGCTTTGAGATAAACAGCAGCTACACCAACTTTAATCTCAATCAAGATGATATCGATATCGCGTTTCGTGCCACCAATACGCCACCTGACAACATGGTGGCGAAACACTTGATTAGCTATCAACATGATTTAGTCGCGACTCCCGGTTATCTTAACCAATTTGGTCGCCCTACCAATGTGAGTGACTTAAGTGATCATCAATGCTTAGCAACTCTGCACCAAACCGAGTGGCCTTTAAAATCGGTAAATATTGATGTGTCCGGCTGGCTTTCAAGTAATGACAACCACCTGCTTAAGCAACAAGCCATGGCAGGCAGTGGCATCATCCGTATTGCAAGTTACTACGTTGCGAAAGAGATCGAGCTTGGAGAGTTAGAGCGAGTGCTGCCTGATGAATGTCTGCAACAAGGCAACAGTATTTATCTGTTCTATCCGCAAGTTATTTATCCGGCAAAGAAACACCAAGTGTTCGTTAAATTTGTTCAGCATTACTTTGAAAGCTTAAGTCGATAAAATGATGCACAGCTCACTAGGGCTTGTTGGTTTCATCTGGCCAACATATTCGTCGTAGCGAGCTCTACTTCAACCTCTTCGGCTGAATGTGATACCAGTGAAAGTCGACTATATGGCCGATCTACTTTCAAGCCTACTCGTCCTAGTTCTTTTATTTTTTCTTGCTCTTACATTTACATTAATACCTAGGGCGTGTTGATCTTTGCTGTACATTTCGCGTTCAACAATACATCGGTAGCC
>NZ_JBFSRM010000061.1:0-3025 GCF_041465805.1 Vibrio sp. 10N.239.311.G01 | reverse complement strand
TTGCCTTGATCAGGTGTCCTAAATCGCAACTAGGAGCTTTTGAGGGGCTCTGTGGGCTGTTTTTGATAGCTAACTCGCCCGTTTAACATAATAGGAATAATGAACACCTCAAATTCATCATATACTTCGCTTTTGAAAAATCATTAGGGTGCAAATTATGGTTGGTACAAAGGTTGAAGTTCTAACTGATATTTGGAAGAGTGCTCAGGAACTACAGCAAGACATTGAGCTTGTAAAAAGGTCTTTTGAACAGTGGCTCTCTAAGAATGATACGGGACGTAGTTCAGAAGATGCCGCATTTGAATCTCTTTGTGAGCATTATTGCTCTGCATTAGCCTCTAAAAAATTAGACTTGATTTTAGAAAACTGCTTTGAGAAGCCTACGGATGAAGACTGTGGTTGGGTAAGGAATTAAAGTAAGAACGGCTCCCAATCGGGAGCCGTTCTTTGTTACAGAGTCACGCTTATGAAAAATTTCACAGTGAAATTGTAGGTTACGAAGTCACGTGATTTTTGTTCTTTTCCGGACGAGTTGAATGCTAGGTCGGATTGAAATAAGTGGTTCGGACGAGTTGAATTCTACCTTGAACTCTCTCGTGATCCACCCATGGAAACTTTCGGTTCTGCGTGAACATTACAGGAATAATACACACCGATTTTTGAGAAGTTGAACCTCATTCTTAAGCGACCTTTAACACAAGGAAATCACCTTTCCGCGGAGAACTTCGGTTTCTATTTCCTTTGATTTTAACTACAATATAATTACGATGTAGTTATGGTTGTGATATGTCTTACTTAAATTTTCAATGGGATCCCAACAAAGCTGAAACGAACAGAAGAAAACATGGTGTTACCTTTCATGAGGCTCAGTCAGTTTTTTATGATGAGTTTGCCCGTGTTATTCCAGATCCAGACAGTTCATTTGGTGAAGAGCGTTTCATTATTTTAGGCGTAAGTGAGGAATACAATACTTTGGTTGTTTGTCATTGCTATCGTGGGGATGATGAGAAAATCAGAATTATATCAGCCAGAAAAGCAGAGAAACGAGAACGAAAACAATATGAGGATTGCCGTTATGCGTGAACAGTATGATTTTTCTAACTCAGTAGCTAACCCTTATGTGAAAAAATCAAAGAAGCAGATAACGATAAGATTAGATGAAGATGTTATTAGCTACTTCAAAGAGCTTTCAGACAAGAATGGAGTTCCTTACCAGAACTTAATGAATCTCTATTTGAAAGATTGTGCATCTAAACATAAAGAGTTGAAGATGGATTGGCAGTAGCCACTACAAATCGAATTTAGACACAAGAACGGCTCCCGATTGGGAGCCGTTCTTCGTAACGGAGTCACGCGATTGAACATAATAGGAATAATAAACACCGATTTTGTTAGCTTGCCCTGTTGATGCTTATGTAACTTGCCATTTTGAGCATGGAAATGTATAGATGGCTCTCTATACATTTAACTCTTTGTCTTATGAATATTATTTCTTCCCCTAAATTTTCAATCACATTACTCCATCCCAGATACTGGGGAGTTTGGCTTGGTTTTGCTTTACTTGCTCTGGTTGTAAATATTTTTCCATACTTTCTCCTACGTCTTATTGGAAATAGCATAGGCTTGGTGGCTATGAGGATTCTTAAGAGGCGTTACCAAGTGGCAAAAGAAAACTTTCGACTTTGTTTCCCTGGACAATCCGAAGTTGTTTATGAAAGGTTGGTATTGTCAAATTTTAAATATACAGGTATGGCTCTTATAGAAACAGGTATGGCTTGGTTTTGGCCTAAGTGGAGAATTAGTCAAATCTCGTCAACTCAAGGTCAAGAAAATATAAATGAGCAGGGAGAAAGAGGTGTTCTGATTTTATGCACTCACCATCTGAATTTGGAACTAACGGCTCGTATTTTTAGTCAATTTTGTAAAGGGTACGGAGTGTATCGTCCCAACTCCAATCCAGCATATGAATTTGTTCAGCATAGAGGGCGAACTCGGTTTGGGCACAAGATGGTTGATCGAAAAGATTTAAGAACAATGATAAAGGTACTCAAAGGCGGAGGAAGGCTTTGGTATTTACCTGACCATGACTATGGTCAGGCAAACTCAGTTTTTGCTCCTTTCTTCTCCGTTAAAGAGGCCGCTACTACATCAGGATCTAGTATGTTGATTGATTCAACTGGTTGTGCGGTAATCTCAGGTGTAACTGTTTTTGATGAAAATGGTTACACCCTTCATATTGGTCAGGATTTAAGTCACAGCATAAAGAGACGTGACCCTTTGAATGCAGCAGCTGTGCTTAACCAAGAAATTGAAAAAATGATTGAGAGAGACATTCCAGCATGGATGTGGCTACACAAAAGATTTAAAACACGCCCAGAAGGAGCTAGAGCCTTTTACTCATGAGTTTATGTTGAGCTTCAACTTATTTAACGTAACGTCACTTAGTGCGAACTGAGATTTAGACACAAGAACGGCTCCCGATTAGGAGCCGTTCTTTGTTGCGCAGGTGAATCCTAGCTAAGGTAACAGAATCTTAATGCTCTGGTTGTCTATTGATGACGTTGTTAGATAAATGCCTTTTAATTCGGAGGCTTTTTTGTTGGGGAAATTCATGACCGGTTAAAAGGAAGGAAAGCAGCACCAAGTTTGACTATCCCTTTATGAAGAAAACATGCTTACAGTGTTGGCACTGGCATTTTTGTTCATTTCTTTTGGTGAAGTTCCTTTCAGGAAATGTTCTTTTTACTCGGGCAATGGCTCGTTCTTCTTTGCATTTAGGACATGTATAAGCAAAAATCATTGGTCTCCTTTCTGGAAGTAACATCTCATTTTATTGCTAACTTTACTTTTTAGTCCAATATGAAGCAAGTTTCTATAATGTTGTACGGTATTGAACGGTCGATTTACCATAACGGCACTTAGTGCGAACTGAGATTTAGACGCAAGAATGCCTCCCGTACGGGAGGCATTCTTGCACTAAAACAGCTATGACGTTGACTAGCTGTGATAGCTACACTGCTGTTTA
>NZ_JBFSRM010000060.1:0-3194 GCF_041465805.1 Vibrio sp. 10N.239.311.G01 | reverse complement strand
TTTGTAGCCTGACGTTTCAAGGACGTAACTAGTTCAACTTTCATGAGGGATGCTCCAAAGGAATACTAAAGTGATACTATTCTATCACTTTGATAATGGCAAGTCTCATGACGGCTAGACATAATGACCCCCACGAAAGGTGCTAGCCTCCAATATCGTGGGTTAGCTTAAAGCCAGAGCCATAATTAGTGTGTCAAACAACTAAATTTGGAGACTAGCATGAATAACGATAACATAATTTTCATTGGCTTAGATACGCATAAGTCATTTATCCAAGTCGCCGCCTTGCAAGAGCATCGTGGTGCTAAACCTGAGCATTTGGGTCGGATAAAGTCCAACAAGTCCGCACTAATTAAACTCGCACAGCAATTGCAATCTAAGTACCCGAAAGCCACACTTCATTTTGTCTACGAGGCTGGGCCGTGTGGATACTGGACATACCGATTGCTCACCAGTCTTGGGCATTGCTGCTGTGTCATCGCCCCTTCCCTTATTCCTAAGAAATCAGGGGATAGAGTCAAAACAGATAAGAGAGATGCAGCAAAACTTGCCAAACTTTTTAAGGCTGAAGAGCTAACACCTATTTATGTTCCTGAATCTGAAGATGAGGCAATAAGAGATTTATCAAGGGCTAGAGAAACCGCGATGAAAGACCTTAAGGATGCAAAATTCCAACTCAAAGGCTTTCTTCTACGCAATAATGTACAAGCAACGGTGAATGATAACTGGTCTAAAAAGCATCTACGGTGGCTAACCGACCTCATTCTTCCCCATCACAGCCAACAGATTGTATTGCAAGAGATGATCATCACCATCAGTGAGAGGATGCAAAGATTACAACGGTTGGATAACGAGTTGTTACATCAAGTAAAAAACTGGCGTTACTACCCTGTTGTCAAAGCCGTCCAAGCCATGCGGGGCGTGCGACTACTTGTTGCTCTCGGCACCATTGCCGAACTAGGTGATCTACGTCGCTTCGACCATCCCAGAAAACTTATGGCTTATGTCGGCCTCGTACCTACTGAAAACTCCAGTGGCGGAAAAGCTAAACGAGGTAGCCTAACCAAGTGCGGAAACAGTCGAGCACGACGGTTGCTTATTGAGGGCGCACATACGTATAAGCACAAGGCAAATATCTCCGTCGAACTACAACAGCGACAAGAAGGGCTGCCCAAAGAAATTGTAGATATTGCTTGGCATGCCCAACAAAGGTTGTGTCGCCGCTATCAACGATTGTTACAAAAAGGCAAACATCGAAATGTTGTCGTCGCAGCCATTGCGAGAGAAATGATCGCTTATATCTGGGCTATAGCGAGAGAGGTGGTCGTTAGCGCAGTTGATCCAAAAACACGTATTGCAAGGCTGCCTGCATGAGAAAAGAATTAGTGTTAGCGCATTGGATGGAGCATCGGGTGTGGCACAAACACCGACGGCGTTAGGATGGCAATAAAGCTCGCGCTTTATTGAACCACGAGCATAGACTGAAGACAGGTGCCACGACGAAATAAGTAAGGTAGGCGCTGCTCATCTCACGATGAGTAATCCACGTATATCAGCATGAGAACCGACGAAATTACTTGCTTCACCTATGCGTTAACACTATCCCAAAATAAACAAAAGGCTCTGAAATGTGGGAGCAGAAACTTCTACGTTTATATTTGACAAAGGGGGTCATATCAACGCCGCGTTAAGGGGTGAACAACGCCTCCACCCGACCTAAAGTATTGTACCGTAAACACTAAATTTGAAGTAGAACCAAAAATGCCAAGATGTATGGACTCCCTACCCTCACAAGAGTAGCGTAAACAGTGACCAAACCTTTACAAAGGAGTCCATACATGAATCATTCTACTATCCTCGCTATCGACCTAGCAAAGAACGTATTCCAGATATGCAAAATGGATCGCCATGGCAAAGTGATATTCAACAAAGAAGTCTCTCGAACAAAGCTTATTCAAATTCTGACCAAAGAAAAAGAAGCTCTCGTAGCAATCGAATCTTGCAGCTCTGCAAACTATTGGGCTCGTCTTGCACTCTCTCTTGGTCATAAAGTCAAAGCGATTGCACCAAGAAAAGTCATCGCATTTCGACAAGGACAAAAAACGGATGCTAATGATGCGCTTGCCATTGCTATCGCCGCACAACAACCTAACATCAAGCCCTGTCGAATTCTGAATGTAGAAGAGCAGTGCCAACAGTCTGTCGTACTCATGCGGGATTTAGTTGTCAGGCAAAAAGTCAGTACCTCTAATCAAATTCGCTCTTTCTTACTGGAGTTTGGCATACCTATCGCCAAAGGCGATTATGCACTCACTTGTGCTATACCATTAATTCTAGAAGATGCCGAAAATGGATTAACTCCGCAATTTAGACGGGCTCTATCCACCATGTATGACATGTTCACCGCTCTCATTGACCAAATAGATACTCTAAAGCAAAGCCTCAAAGAGGCTATACAACAAGATAAACAATGTCAGCGCCTAGAAAACCTAGAAGGTGTCGGGCCTATCTGTTCCGTTTTATTGAAAGTCGCACTAGGTCAGCACGACCACTTTGCCAATGGCCGCGAAGCCGCTGCTTGTTTTGGGCTAACACCCGTACAACATAGCAGTGGTGGAAAACAAAAAATCGGTAGTATCGCCAAGCGCTCTGGGAATAACACTCTGCGAGGGGCTCTATATCAAGGTGCCATATCTGTCGTTAGCAAGCTAGAAAAGCGAGAAGCTCGTACAACAAAAGAGCAATGGCTTAAAGCACTTACCGCAAGACGAGGGAAAAAAGTCGCGGCTATTGCTCTGGCCAATAAAACCGTCAGAACTGCATTCGCCATGTTAAGAAACGATGAGGAATATAAGCCGCAGTCACTCACGGCTTAAAATGAGTCTGTCAAAAAGAACGCGCTAACGAACCGGTAAGACCAACCATCAAGAGACTGTCCAACGCTTAAGTAGAGATTACTGTTGCCAAGATATAGTCATGATGGTGCGAATACATCTAAGTGGCCTGGGGTAGCTCCTCAAACTGAGCCCGTATATAAGTAAGCATCTTACTATCGCTGCAAGAACTTTTTGACAACAACCGGGAGTCCATATAAGCGTTGGGAATCCGTCTTAAACGCTTTGTTATGGCGCTGAACTCGACGTTAGTTCTTGTATGTCAATTAGGTCGACTTCCCTACCCAAAATACGCTTGTA
>NZ_JBFSRM010000059.1:0-3373 GCF_041465805.1 Vibrio sp. 10N.239.311.G01 | reverse complement strand
ATGAAAAAGGGGAAAATAATATCCTCTACAGAGCCTCTGTTCCCGTCTTATATTTTTATACAATTTGATTATGAAATAGGCCCTTCATTCACATCGATTCGCTCTACTCGTGGAGTGGTTGATTTTGTGCGTAAAGGAAATGTGCCCATTGAAGTTGATGCTAGTTTAATTACTAGTCTTGAAAATCTGACGGTAAAGGCTAATGTTGAGCAAAAAAAAAACAAGTGCGGTGATGTGATAAAAATAAAACGAGGGCAGTTTTCTGGTGTTGAGGCAGTGTTTTATGAATCAGGTGGTGATGCTCGGTCAATCATACTTATTAATCTCATTAATACTCGAACTAAAGTTAGTATTGAAAATGAAGATATAGATTTTCAATAACATCCGTTGTACGTAGGTGGTCTATTTAACGTAACTGCACTTTCTACGAACTCAAAAAGGTCGCCTATCTAGGCGGCCTTTTTCGTTACTGCGTCATGGGCGAGTTAAACGATGTTCCACTTCGAGTAGAATGATGTTTTCAAAATAGCTAACAAAGGTCGGAAAATTGTTCGTTCCTTTGAGAAACTCTTCATGGTGCTCATTCAGCCAAACTTTTAGGAGTTTCATTACGTTTTCATCGTAGAGGAAGTCATCCGTTGGCACTTCATCTACAACAACTTCGATATGATTCACAATCGCCCATAGCCGAATAATGCGATCATTTAGCGTAATGGATGTCCTGTTTTCTGTCTCTGGGTGAGTATATGAAATCTTCATCTTGATTACTTCTCCTTCCTTTTTGTGAGTCAATATTAACTCACAAAAAGGAAGGAGAAGCTAGCGATTTACCATAACGGCACTTAGTGCGAACCAAGCTCTTAGATGGTAATGAAACGAAAAAAGGCAGCCCTAGGGCTGCCTTTTTGAATGGGGGCGACCACATAAAAATGCGGTCACTACATCACGCTTACGCATTTTGTAGCCATAACCTCTTGATCGAGAATCGTTAGATAACTATTCTACAAGGGTTAAGTTGTGATGATAGCTAGGTAGAATGAGCTGTCACCAACAGAATTAAAAGCCCTGCAAGGCTAATGATTCCAAGATGCATTGAGTTGTTAAAGCTCAGTGGATTGCACCAGTATTGAGATTGTAGCCCATGTAGGGTGGCACATTCAATATAGCGCACTTCAAGTCATCCCTCTTAACTGCAATTTTGTTTATAACCCTTACCGAAAACCTTTTGGTTGTGGATTGAAACTATCGTGCAGTGGTTAATTCCTAGCGTTACGTTTGTCCGGTATTGAATCGTTCGGCAAGATTGTATTCTAGCTTGAGAAAGACAATGGAAGTGATTCCATAAGTCGCGGGATTGACCATTCACACAAGCAGCCTAAACCAACACGCTAAGACACCCATGCGGTATTAAGGTCTCAGTCGGCAACAGGCGAATGGTGCTCAATACAGAGTTTAGTTGTCGAGTTAGAGCAGTATTATGACTCTAGCCGCATTGACGGGTACGACCGAAACGACGGCGTATAGACGAATTTGTGTAATGGTGGTCAAACTTATATCTTTAGGTCAACAGCCTAGGGATAGACCCCCTATACACAAATCAAAATACTCCCTCCACTCAAGCGTATATCGCCACGTTGTCACTTAGAGTGATTAATTAAGATTGGTGAGAGCTGCTACATGCTTGCATGTAGAGATTTTGCCAATCCGACAAGCGAAGCGCGTCAGTTCTCAAACATCTCACTTTCATCTCTACGTTTTGAAATCACTCTAAAAACATGATATTTAAATTTAATAAAGGATCTAATAGTTATTCATAAAACAATGATTAAATATTCATAAATATCTATTAGTAAATCAGAGCTCTATCTCTAGATTTTTTCTCCTCATACCTCCTTAAAAATCCCTTTGCCAAGCCTCATTTATTAGTCCAAATTGATAGAATCCGCCCTTAATTCTTTTCAAATGAAAGGGGTATACATTCACTATACCGCTAACTTGTCCTGCACTACGTTTGGGTTAGCGGTGTGAGTTCTGCGAAGCAAAGGATCGCCAATGTCTCAAGTGTCTTTACGAATTCAAAAACTCAAATGTTCCAATATTTCTGGAGCGAAAAAGCACAATCAAAGAGAGTACAAACCTGATAATGCCCACACTGAAAAAAGTGTTCTCAATGAGGTTTTTATCGATTCGGGAAACATCGATGATTTGGTCTTTTCTCGTATTCGAGATCAAAAAGCCCTGGTCATTGAGTCAGGAAAAAATGCATCGACGATAGCCATCGAAATGGTTTTGTCTGCGAGTCCTGAATATTTTCGTGATGACCCATTAGATACCGGTGTGTTTGACCAGAAGAAAATGGAGGTTTGGCGCGATGCTAATCTCGTTTTTTTGAAAAATAGATATGGCGATAACTTAGTCCGTGTTGATCTGCATTTGGATGAATCCACGCCACACATGCACGCGATTATTACTCCGCTCGTACAGAAAGAACGAAAGATTCGAGGCAAGGATAAGTACAGAACAGTAAACGTTCTTGATGCGAAAAATATGTTTAATCGAAAAGCCTTGGTCGAGTTGCAAAGTGAAGCAGCAGAAGCTGTTTCTTCACTTGGTATTCAGCGAGGATTGCGACACAGCAAGGCCACTCATACTCCAATCAGGCAAAACTATACAGTGATGTCAAAAACAGAGAATGAGCGCTTAGAGAGGCATGTAGAGGCTCATGAGATTGGTCTTATTGGTGGGTATAACAAAGAAACGTTAAGGCAATATGCTAACTATGTGATTGATAACTACGAAAAGCATCGTTCAAAGCAAGACCAAAGAATTAAAGAGCTTGAAATTCAATTAGAAACAAAAAACAAACAGCTGGAATTTTATGCTAAATATCAAGATCATACGCTTGAAGGTGGGGCGTTTATGCAAAATGTCAGGTATGAAGTTGAAAGCATTCATAGGCGCTTTAAAAATCATTATCACCTGCTTCAAAAACAAAACGATGCTTTGTTGGAAATAAACGAATCTCTACAAATAGAAAAACAAAACGCTCTAAGAGAGTTAGATATTAGCAAGGGTCATTACCAAGATTCATATCGCATAGACAGAGAGCAAATTGATTCACATCGAATAGACAGAGAGAAAATAAAAGAGGTATACACAGAGCTATCCAAAACAGATTTATTAGATATCAATCCATATGATTGATTCTTAGAAAGTTATGGAAAAGAGTGTTTTCCATCGATTCTGAGTTCAAACGTAACCACCTAGAATTTGCTTTATATTCCCTCGAAAAGCGTCACAAACTTACAAGGCGTTATGGAAGCATATCGCCTTGATCAAGTGTCCAAATCTTTACTAAGAGCGCTTGAGGGGC
>NZ_JBFSRM010000058.1:0-3571 GCF_041465805.1 Vibrio sp. 10N.239.311.G01 | reverse complement strand
GCAGGAGTACTTGAAGTGCTTGCGTGATATAGCTATCATGAAAGGACTTAACGGGTTCTGAAATCGTTTAAGTATTCCGAAATAAACCAGCTCGCCAAAGCTGGTTTTTTCACATCTGGGGTTAAGATTAAATCTAAATCCCTGAAGTCTCAACGACAAACTTCTGTTGTTGAGCAAGAACAAACAAAAAAGCCTCCCATTAGGGAGGCTTTTTTGTATCTGAATCTCGATGCGCACTAAGTGCTGTTACGTTAAATTGATACATTTTTATCCACAAAAATATTGAGTAAGTGGATCTCCCCCCCCACAAAATCAACCAGTTGCATAGTGGGGTGTTTTCCACTTCCATTATTGTCTTTTCAAACTAGCGATTCACTGCCTAGGCTATTGTTAACCAACATTTATAAGGCCTACCGTATGAATGAATCAAATTACCCGACTCTGATGCATGTCGAAAACATAAATAGCCTAGAAAGTTTACTCTTCGATAAAGACGCAGAAGGACTCCACCTTTTTTGCAGCTTTAACCGCGAAGAACTGAACCCTGAAATAATAAATAAATTACAACATAGTCAATTTAATTCTATTAGCTTTAATAACGCGAAAGCAATTTACCCCGACGGACCTAGGGACACATGATTTTTTTGTAATGATCAAACGCTAAGATTCTAGATAAAATAGGTGTAAATCTGGATTCGCACTAAGTGCCGTTACGTTAAATCAATACATTTTTATCCACAGAAATAGTGTTTAAGCGGCATTAATCCAACGAAAACAATAAATTGCATATTGATTATCTTTTCATGTTGACTGTTACATAAAAAAAAATCCTCATCGTTAATGATAAATTTTTTTTCATAATCAAAGCATTTGATGTCCTAAATCACAATGCTAAAAAAATCACACTAAACCATCAATGGCTACTAGAAATTCGCCACTTAAAATGCTCTTTGTAGTGAATAGAGGGCCGATTTTACACATAAATAACGAGCTTTATTTTGAACTTCATTTAGCGAACGAGTTAATCCTTAAAGAATAAAATCTTCTTTCCCCATGCTTAAAAACGCTTTAGAAAATCCTAGTGTTGTCAACCTAACTCCATCCCACTCAACAACACTGTTATTGATTAAACCATCTATAATAAAATCACGAGCCCTCTGAGAGAGGGCTCTATGAATACACCTTGAGTTTTCAAATGAACTTTCGATTCCTATCAGTTGCCCTTGAAACAAAAATGATGTTGAAGAACAGAGTTCCTCAGGCATACCTACCATTGTTAGAGTTACACTTTCAGGAGACACAGTGTAAAGTTGAAATACACTAGAAACTTTTAGGTAATAAACTACTTCTTCATTACCTCCATTGGCTCGCCACTCTCTCAACTTCGTCTCAGCCTCAACGTATCCAGAAAGGAAACAAAGCAAAAAAACAAATGCAATTTTCACCATGCAGTCACCAAAAGCCAAGACAATATATTTAAATATAGAACACTTACAGGATGGCGCTCTCGTATCTAACTCTGGTTTTTGGGAAATGATGTTTTGCATGATGAGTGGCAAATCGAGAACCATTTGAAGATCAAGAAGCTTGTGCAACCAAAAGCTAACAAACGGTTGTTCAAGAGTGATTCGCAAAATTTGGGGTTGTAGCTAAACCAAACTTGAAGAATAGGTGTTGATTAAGTGGCGTTACGTTAAACAAGGGGAAAATGTACACATCTTAAATCTGAACTATACTCATAAAGCAGCAATGATACGTTTTCATTCCTTTGACAAAAAAGCCTCCGAATTAAAAGGCATTTATCTAACAACGTCATCAATAGACAACCAGAGCATTAAGATTCTGTTACCTTAGCTAGGATTCACCTGCGCAACGAAGAACGGCTCCCATATGGGAGCCGTTCTTGTGTCTAAATCTCAGTTCGCACTAAGTGGCGTTACGTTAAACAAGGGGAAAATGTACACGTCTTAAATCTGAACTATACTCATAAAGCAGCAATGATACGTTTTTATTCCTTTGACAAAAAAGCCTCCGAATTAAAAGGTATTTATCTAACAACGTCATCAATAGACAACCAGAGCATTAAGATTCTGTTACCTTAGCTAGGATTCATCTGCGCAACGAAGAACGGCTCCTAATCGGGAGCCGTTCTTGTGTCTAAATCTCACTTCGCACTAAGTGCAGTTACGTTAAATTCAATTCCTCACATTAGAATAAATGTAGCCATCTAAAATTCAAAAAAACGTTTTAAGTCTTTGATTTTATATTGACCATGAAAGGTTAAATAGGCATAAATCAACGTATAAATACTGCATCTCGCCGTATAGAAAGCTTTAACTGGTAAAAGGAGTATTAACATTGGAAGAGCTTATAGCCCAGTATACGGGGGCGAATGAAGATGAAAGGCTAACTCGACAGTACATCACACAGCTAGAGTTTGACACAACAATGCATAAACTAATGCCTTATTTGTCAAATGGTAAATCGGTGTGTGAGTTGGGAGCAGCTACAGGACGCTATTCTTTGACTTTTGCAAAAATGGGCTGTGATGTAACAGCTGTAGAGCTTGTGCCTGACCAAGTCGATATTTTAAACACCAAAGCAAAATCTGAGGGCATCGAATTAAAAGTGTTTGAAGGTAATGCATGTGAAGTGCCATTTATCGAAAGCAACTCTCAAGATCTTTGTGTAATCCTAGGCCCTCTTTACCATTTGAAAACTCAACATGAGAGAGAGCTGGCGATCAATGAAGCATTGCGAATTTTGAAGCCGAATGGAGTGTTAGCAGTTGCCTACATATCTCGTTTTTTTGTAGCGGGACTGTTCGCTCAGCAATTTCCAGAACTAGTAACCCCAGAGGTACTAATTGAGCTAAATAAACATGGCACAGTTTCAAACTCGAAAGCAGATAGATTTTTCAACATAGGGTACTTTGCCACACCAACTGAAGTGGAAAGTTTGGTACAAGACAAAGGTTTTAGTGTTATCGGACACTCTGCGACAGATGGTTTTGGACGCTATATATCTAACGGTGTAAATAACTTTACGCCATCTCAATATCAAACTTGGTTAGACTATCACTTAATAAATTGTGATGAACCAACTTTATTGGGGTCAAGCAATCATGGCTTAGTGGTAGCTAGAAAAGTCAGTTATCAAACTGTTTAAGAGTGATTCGCAATGCTTGGCGTTAGAAATCTGGTGTTCATTATTCCTATTATGTTAAACGGGCGAGTTAGCTATCAAAAACAGTCCACAGAGCCCCTCAAAAGCTCCTAGTTGCGATTTAGGACACCTGATCAAGGCAATATACTTCCATAGTGCCTTGTAAGTTTGTGACGCTTTATGGCCGATTTACAGGATATGAAAATCAAGTTTGATTTCACCCTTAAAACACAACCAACGCGCCATTTATTACAAACTCATTCCGCGATCACCTATCTCACGGTCAAGACCTATCGATTGTTCTCGTTGTAACGCTTTTCCAACTGCAGGAGATGCGCGCTCAAGCTCTCTACTTGCCTGCTCAAGTTGCTGACTTGCTGACGGAGTTCGTTGTTCTCTTTCGAGG
>NZ_JBFSRM010000057.1:372-3665 GCF_041465805.1 Vibrio sp. 10N.239.311.G01 | reverse complement strand
GGAGACGAAAAAAAATCCGCTAAGTTTGGCGACCTACGGATTCTTTTTCAAAACAACAAATTTTAAACCAACTGAGCCAAAAGAGGAGCTGATTTACATGAAGTATACGTACAGTAATAACGCATTGCA
Organism: Vibrio sp. 10N.239.311.G01; assembly: GCF_041465805.1. NCBI lineage: Bacteria > Pseudomonadati > Pseudomonadota > Gammaproteobacteria > Vibrionales > Vibrionaceae > Vibrio > Vibrio sp. 10N.239.311.G01. The sequence continues at coordinate 3,536 of NZ_JBFSRM010000057.1, read as the reverse complement.
ACCCTCTCAAGTTCAGTTGTTTAAAGCCAAAACAACAAAAGAATCATATGAACAACCTAGAGAGAAGAGTACATGCACACCTACCTAAAAAGCCCTATTGCAGTGACGACAAAACCGCATCCCTGATACGGAACGTTACACATGCGCTCACGCATAGTTACATACAGCTAAACAGCCACCTGCGCTGTGCTTGGCTAATTTTTGACATCGATACACCGTTTACGGGTGAATACGCTTGGGAGCTTAACGGCTTACCATATCCGAACTATATCGCTATGAACCCCGATGATGGTAAGTACCACATGGCTTACGCCATTAACCCGGTGTTTACCTCAGAAAACGCACGCAGCAAACCCTTAGCTTACTTGGCGGCCATACAGCGCACGTACAAACGTTTATTGGGTGCGGATGAAGGTTACGCTCACTTAATGACTAAAAACCCGTTACATAGCGACTGGCGTGTTGTGGTGCTACACGATCACGAGTATTCACTCGCAGAATTACATGATGGGTGCGGTGATCTCGACAAGAAAGAGTACAGCATTGATACAGCCGAGCTGTGCGACTACGAACGCAACGTTAGCCTGTTTAATGTATTGCGTTACTACGCTTACGGGGTGGTGCATAACTTCGATACGTGTCAGGTGTTTCATGCTGATCTTGAAAGCCATGCAGATCAATTAAACCAGAGCTTCAAAGAGCCTATGCACTTCAAAGAGGTCGAAGGTATAGCGAAAAGCATTGCCAACTGGACGTGGCGCAATAAGGCTAATATCCGCCTCAAGGAGCGCAAGCTAAACCTTGACACCAATCAGCCGTTAGAGACTCGACAAGCAGTCGGGGCGCACTACACCAATCAGAAGCGCACAGATAGCGTCCTAAAGCGCATTAACGAGGCTTACACCGCTTTACTTGCAGAGGGCAAGAAAGCTACTCAGAAAGCTGTACAGGAAAGATCTGGGACTGGTATTGCAACAGTTAAACGTTATTGGAAACAGGTCAAAAGCTGATCCTTAAAAAAGGTATCACACGGTGTCTATCAGATATTAGCCCCTTGGGGGCTTTTTTCATTTTGGCTCTTGCTCTTAGGAAATACAGAGTATTACCCAATTTCGTCAATGAGACTCACCGAGAGAGTCAAATTCCTACTGAAACACATACTTGAGAGATTGTAAGTGCCACTTCGATCACTAAAATGTGCCATTTCAGCTTCTCAGAGGCTTCATTTTTGCTATGGTATGTAACGTTATGTCTTGGTGTTACACCTTGGCATGTGTATCGCTTGTGTATCGGAGGTGTATCAAATGGTTAGTGATGGGTTACGTGTCAATGAGGCTGCTAGAGTTACAGGTATAAGCCGTAACACCCTGTATCGTTATATGCGCTCTGGTAAGCTCTCGTACACTGAGAAAGACGGTGTTCGCTACCTTGATCGCAATGAAATCAATGCTATTACACCCACAGAGCTAGCTCAACAAGATTTGTTTAGTGTATCGAACGTTACACCTGATACGCCTAGCAATGCAGAGCTATGTGCTGAAATTAAGGCTTTACGCTCTACAGTTACGAAACTCACTAACGCACTTGTTACACTCAGTGACGTGGTAACACGTATCACTGATACACCAAGGCAAGTAACGACCCCTAAGAAATCAAGCACGCCACCTACTAGCGACAACGAACGCAGAGCTAAAGAGGCTCAAGCCAAGGTTTTCGCTGTCTTGGAGATCTATAAGGACACTTCAAAGAAGCCAAGCATTAGAGCAATGGCTGAAGAGGCAGGAGTCGAGCGTGGCACGTTTTCCAAGCACAAAAAAACATGGGATCAAAAATAGTGACACCTCACCATTGCGTTACTAGGTAACGTTTTGTATGGTTAAGTAAAACAACAATGGTGAAACACTATGGCTAAACAATATTGGAACGATGAAGATCTTACTCACAGAAACCTAAAGCTTAGGTATTTGAGCGATTACGCACTAAAAAACGGACGCACAAAGGGCTTGAGAGAGGTAGAGATACAACACCTTGCAGATCTAGCTTTATTAATTGACGGCACTGAGGCGGCTGATTATTTCGAGTCGTTACCAAGTAACTTTAAGTCTGCTTTTAAAACAGCATGGCGACAACACCAATACAAAAAAAATAACCGTAAAGACTGCTTTACGGTTGAGGTCGATCTGATGGCAAAACTAGCAATCGATAATATGGTTGCCGAGTATCTGGAACACTACCCAACCTCGCAAAAAGAAAACTTGGTTGAACAAAGATCAAGGGCGCTAGAGTGGTTTTTAGGCTGTCACTCACAAGCAGGGGTAGAAATGTACAACGAATGGATGACACCCTCTCAAAAAACGCCATAAAACGCCCTATTTAACATATAGTACCTAACACGCACCACGACCTATAGCTTCATCCAAATCCCCCCATCAAAGCCCCAAAATAGACACTCTAGGGGCTTCAATTTCCACCCAATGCAATCCCCTAATTTGTTAATAAAATTGGTAAGAATAGCTATTAAAGCTCTCAGCCCTAAATCACTCAAAACCCCTAAAATTTGTAATTACGTTTTTAACTTATTAACCTTTAGGTGAGCGGTTAATTTATAGCCAGCATAGATATGTAATTACGTTCCGAAATTTTCATATCACTGGCAAAGGGGTTCGTACCTACCCCTTTAATCCCCTCCAAAAAGCACTGTCTAGCGACAGCCAAAAACAAAATCAAAAGCCATGAGCAAAAGCAAAAAGCCAGTGCGTACCGAGTTGATACAGGTGCGTGTAACCGAGGAAGAAAAGTCACTAATCCAATCTAATGCCAATGGCAATGTTTCGGATTGGTTTCGCACCTTTGGACTTGACCCAAAATCACCACACCCCAAACCAAAATACCGAGAGTTAAAACAAGATCCTGCACTGGTCGCTGAGGTTGCCAAAATTGGCAACAACATCAACCAACTTGCACGGCTTGTGAATAGTGCAAAAAAGTCAGGCGGTTTGATTAACTTGATTAGTGTGCAAGCACGCCTAGCCGAGTCTAACGATCTGCTGAGTAAACTAATCAAACAACAGCCATGATAGTTAAATTCTTTAAGGGCGATCATTCGTCCGTTACTAACGGACTCGAATATTTGGAGGGTGGAACTAAAAGGCGAAAGGTTGCAC
>NZ_JBFSRM010000057.1:0-362 GCF_041465805.1 Vibrio sp. 10N.239.311.G01 | reverse complement strand
GCTTCTATCGGGAAACCCAGAAACCACGAGAGAACTACTCAAGCAAGCGAGCCGTTTCGCTAAGGCGTACACATACGGTTGCCTCAGCTTTGAAGAAGAGAATATCCCCACCGCCCAAAAGCAGATCCTTATGGAGAGTTTCGAGAAGACGCTGCTTGCAGGACTTGAACCTGATCAGTACGACATTGTGTGGATTGAGCACAGGGATAAAGATCGCCTAGAGCTAAATTTCCACATCGTAAATATGGAACTGACCACAGGCAAAGCCTTGACACCCTACGTCCACAGTAGAGACATAAAACGTATCGATGCGTGGAAGTGTATCGCCAATGACATATATGGTTTCACCGACCCTAATGACC
>NZ_JBFSRM010000056.1:0-4589 GCF_041465805.1 Vibrio sp. 10N.239.311.G01 | reverse complement strand
AAATCCCAAAGATCGCAATGATCTCTTTATCAGTTAATTGCAGATCAAAAAAAAACCTTCAATTATGAAGGTCTTTTTTTTTCATTCTGTATTATCTGGCGTTTTATATATCTGATGCCAGAAACGCCCAGAAGTACTTGTTGGCGGAGCGAATTCATTATCACGAATAGTACAATAACGGCCATATTCCCTAATGATCTGATGCGTTAAAGTGTTGATATCGCACTCCTGAAAAGAACCACCGCTCCTTCCTACTTTTTCATGTGGTTTTACATACAAACCCATACAAAAACCTCTATATATTAGATACATAACAAATATTTAATCACTATATACCTATATAACAACCAACTCAAAAGTTCACATCATAATTCTGTTAATTATGATTTAATAAATAATGCATTGAAAATTTATCTTGAATATTTTCAATGCATTATCATGATTTCATATGTTTTTTATGTGATAAAATACCTCAAAGTCACTTACTGAGCTGGTTATGAATAGAAGTAATTTCAACTTAAATGGGCACGATTACAACTTATCCCACTTAAATGATAGATATTGGAATTTAATACAACCAGCATCAGGAGATAACGAAGAAAAAATTTATCGTATAAAGATCATCTTTTCATGCCACTGCTTCACTAAAGGAAGAGAAGAGAATGACCAACCCTCTCTTTTTTACAATGAAAGTCGAGAGGAACGCACGTTCTGCCAAACTAGATACGATGCGTCATTACAGCTACTAGAGCACATATATGCCCTACAGAATGGGTATGTTTTTATTAATGATGGTGGCAAAAAATCGAGAAAACAGAACTATTTGAAAATCCCAACAGCTACTGGGAATTATGAGATTTATTTCACTTTAAGTAAGAGCAACGATGAAAACGCAGATTTGAATCTATTCGTCCAAAGTGCATTTTTTAGAACTCATGGAAATGCGAGAAAATTAGGAAAGATAAGATTTACAGTAGCAGTTTATAACACCCTGATAGGAAAGCCTGTCAAAGCTCCACCTAGGCATAGATAGGTCTATAGAAACGAAAAAACCAGCTAATGCTGGTTTGTTCTATGCACTTAAGCATTAAATCGGAACCTTTGATTATCGCGCTCTTGGGCGTCAACCTACATCGTAGGCGGTACGAGTACTCCACTTTAAAAGTGGTTCCGTTCGTATACTCACGTAATAACTATTGCAGAATAGAATATTAGTGTCAATGATATTTACATTTTATAAAGAACTTGACACCAAAAATTGAAAGGCATTTTCTTCCAGATATTTTTGGTCTGAGACCAAAAATATCTCCCAAATCCGACATTGTCTGTTTTCACTCAACATCCTTATCTAAAGAAGATAGTGCTACTTTTAGTTGAGCTATAGCTGTTTTTTTAGCTGCAATTTCCATCTCTGATATCGAATCGCAATTAGGAACCCAAATCATCACATCTACACTTTTTCCTTTTCGATTAGTGAACTCATGAAGGGATACCTTTACGTACCTTAGATCTTCAACAACATGCTTTATATCGACTTGAATATCCAATTAAACTTCTCCTAAAAAATCATTTTAACTATATAAATTCATCACGATGAAAATAGCAACTGCCTGACAAAATCTCATTTATAAGACTGTTTCACAGCGTGAAACAACAATTCATGATCATTACTTTCAATATCTAACGCGTTAGACATTTTAGTTCTGTGACTACAATGTCTGCAAAGCAGAATAGGCAAAAAAAAACAGCACAATCAGGAACAAAAAAGTCACTCAGATTCCAAAATCTTGGTAGTCATTATGTGCATTATGTTCAATGGCTCACTTAGCTATCGAAAACACCCACCTCACGCACTCAAACGCCCATAGGCACGTTTTAAAGCAATCACTTCGCTCTACTGACCCATAAATCGGGCTGTAAGTTTGTGACGCTTTCAGAGCGATTTACAGGGCAATAAAACCGCCATCCGTTTCAACCAAAACAAATAGCCAAATGCCTATTTGTTACAAACTCATTCCACGATCACCAATTTCTCGATCTCGACTCATCATCTGTTCGTGTTGTAGCGCTTTTCCAACCGCTGGAGCTGAGCGTTCAAGCTCTGCACTTGCTCGGTCAAGTGACTCACGCTCAAGTGCAATTTTTTGTTCTCCAACGAAGTAGCATCGAACATTTTCACCAATCCGTTGTAGGCCGTCACAAAGTCTTGATGTCGCTTCTCGTGCTCTTTCTCTAAGTCCTCGAACGCGCTCAATAGCTGAGTCTCTAATTCCGTCATCACTTAATACCCCTCTGGAATAAACATCGGACGTTGGTCGGACTTTCTCGTCCAATTCGACGTTCCTTCCGCTTGTGCTAGGCACAAGCGTTCCCCGCACCGGCTGAGTTGAAGATTTCCGCCCTGGCTCTCGAGTTCCGCTATCCGATCTTTCTGCTGACTGATTGTCACCCAATTGTCCGTGATCAGCGTGCCCTGATACCAAATCACGCCCCATGACACCAAAATCACCGACACCACGAACGCGATCCCCCATAACCAACTGGGGAGAATTAACCTTTTCAGGCTCGAAGTCTGGTCGTCGATGACGTTGCTGATTTCGATCTCGCTGTCTTTCAAAGCCCTCACGATATGTTGTTCGTGCTTCGAAAATTCGCTCTTGAGCGAGCGCTCGATATCGTTCGCTTGCTCTTTGGATTTCGTCTCGAAGTCCGAGGCCAAATCTAAAATCTTTTTCATAAATCAGTCCTTTCAATCGAAGATTCTTACCACCTTCTGGATTGGCAATACTCAAACTATTCTTAGTTTCTCGGGCAATGGTGAAACCGGCTTTTTCGAGGCAATCCTTCACATCATCACGATTTCGAATCTCGCCATTTCCCGCTTGTGTTAAAAGCCCACGAGTGATCATTTCAACCGCCAATTTTTTTGAATGAGGCAAAGTATTCGCGGTCACCAGCTCTTGTTTATTCGCTGGGTCATTCGGATCTTTTAATTTCAAAAATTCATTTTGGAGGGTTTGCCACGCATTAATTCGAGGCCGATCGACACGGTCAAAATACGGTTGCAGCCGTCGACCACTTAAAAGCTCTATATTCGGTACCACAAAATTTAACTCTAATCGGCCTTTGTCTCGATGCTCGACCCAAAGACAAGCAAACTGATCTTTGTCCAGACCAGGGAGTAATGCCGATTCAAACGACGACATTAATTTATCTTTAGCTTCTCGAGGTAAATCAGATTCAGCAAAAGAAAGAACCCCACTCGTATATTTTTTTGCATATGGACTCGAATCGATGAGGGCAATAATCGTACACGGGTCACCACGATCTAACGTGGCCCCGTCACGTTCTCCGTCTTTACCTAATAGATATTCAACAGGACCGGAGCCACAACCGGTTCCACGAGAGTGAATTTTGACAATCATGAATGCTCATCCTGCAGATCTCGTATGGCTTGTTCAATCGCCCCCAATGCTGTGATGACTTTGAGTCGATCCACTGTTTTCCAATCATCAGAATTCGTCGCCCTGGCTATCTGATTTAAGTTGTTACCAATACCGGCTAATTGACGAAGCAAAGCAGGATCACAAGGTGGCGCTTTAAATCGTGACGCTTCCTTTTCTCCCAAGCACACATCACGCATCCATTCCGCTAATCGTGCCTTAGTATTTCGACGCTGCAACGAAGAATACTCGTCATCATGCACTCGGATTTTTATCTCTTTCTGTCTTAATTTCATAATGGCCTCGGGCGATGATTCGAACCGAAGGGGCGGATTATCGCCCGTGGTCTTCGGGGGTCTCGGGGGCGAAGCCCCTGTGCCAGTCACTGTGAACCCGTCAGGAGCGAAGCGAATAAAGGGGACGCTGTGTATACTGGCTTTAAAAGCTTAATACGAATGTACTACAGGGAAATAAGAGAACTATCTCTGTTTGAATCAAAATAGAAATAATGGAGGACAGGTCAAAATGTCGCAGAGAAGGAAAAAGAAAAGGCCAATTAAGACAGGAACACCCTCGCATTGAAAAGCGCCAGCATAAGGAGGTCGCAAAGCTCCAACTCAAGCCCTTTCGGCTACGCCGAACCCCTATCTCGAAACCATTAAAATGGATGAAATATCAGGGGTCATTTATCGTTTAACCTTGGGGTTTTCTCTCCCTTTCGGGCTGCCCTACGCTGTGCCTTTAGTGCTCTAAGGTCATTTGCAGACTCTTAAAACATCCTCCTCAGTGGCACACACTAAACCGTATTATCATTTGGCCTTACTCAATGCCTAGCAGCTGTAGCATCGTGACCTATTACGTCATTTCGGGTTCAGTTCGTTCGCTGGCTATCTCAGGAAATCCTTGGTCGATAGCGGGATGACACACCTATCCAAAACATCTTGAATCCAAATAGGTCAGGGAATACTTGAAGTGCTCATATGATATGGTCTATCATGAAAGGACTTAACGGGGTCTGAATTCGTTTAAGTATTCCGAAATAAACCACCTTGCCGGGTGGTTTTTTCACATCTGGCCATTAGGTTACGACCAAATCCCAAAGATCGCAATGATCTCTTTATCAGTTAATTGCAGATCAAAAAAAAA
>NZ_JBFSRM010000055.1:0-5433 GCF_041465805.1 Vibrio sp. 10N.239.311.G01 | reverse complement strand
ACTCTTTACCATGCTGTTCAAAAAACACTCACGAAAGATCAACACGCCCTAGTTGTTTAAGCTCTCCGAGGGTTTTACATTTATCAAGCAAGAACTCTTGTTTCAGTATTCCATTTACTCTCTCTACTAATGCATTTTGGTAGCAGTCATAACCGTCTGTCATCGAGGGGATTATGCCGCTACTTTTCAACTTATCTTGATAAACACCTGAGCAATACTGGAGACCACGATCAGAGTGATGGATACACGAACGATGATATTGGCGTCCCTTGATAGCCATATCTAGCGCTTTCACAACATCCGTCGACTTCATCTCGTTGCCCATAATTTTCCGACTAAACGCATCCGTTACCAATGAGAGATAGTGAACCCCTTCATCTGAATGGATATAGGTAATGTCACTGACTAACACACCTTCTGGATTGCATGGTTTGTAGTTCTTTAATAAATTCGGATGTTTTTTCATCCAATGCTTAATGTTTGTCGTTTTTGTAAAACTACGTTTAGGTCTTACCAATAATTGTTCATCACGTAAGTAGTTGAAAAGAGCATCTCGACTTAGCTTGATACCTTGTGCTTGCAACTTTGGTTTAAGCAAAAAGTAGAGTTTTCTAGTACCAACCCGAGGCATATAACGTCTAATATCCAACACCATTTGTTTGATGGGTTTAAGTTCCAACTGGCGATGAATAGCTCGTTTTTCTCGTTGATAAACGCTTTGTCTCGTTATCCCGTATAACTTACATACTCGAACTAAACTTATACCTTCCTGTTTTTGAAGGCTTCTTGCTCCTTGGCGAGATACTTTTTTCTGAGGCTAGTTCCGTGTTCAGCATCAAGAATATCAACCACTCTATTTAAAAAGAGATTCTTTATTTTTTCGTCTTCTAACCCTTTTTCAAGGCGTTTTATTTTTTGTGCTGGTGACTCTTTAGGATTAGTTGATTGGTGCATGGTGCTCATCCTTGGAGTTTGCGCCCAATTCACCTTACCGTGCTTTCGAAGCCAAGTTAAAACAGTTGAGCGGCCTTGGATACCATAAATGGTTTGGGCTTGTTTATATGTCATATCGCCTCTTTCTACAGTGGCCACGACCTGTAATTTAAAGCCTAGTGTGTAATCACGCTGAGTGCGATTAACGTAGGTATTATTTGAAGCAGTCATAATTCGTCCTGAAATGTGTAAACACATTTCAGGACGGGGCACAGTAACGAAAAATCCGCCAATAAGGCGACCTTTTAAAATTCGTACAACGAGGTTTATGGTAAATGCTTAGCCATTTCTCTCACTACAAGATCCGCACCATACTTTGATAAGTGATCATCATCATAATATAAAGGAAGCCTTTCTTTCTCTGTGTAACAATATTCCCTATCACACAATGACTTATGTGGATAAACTCTGACCACATTATCCCCCTCAACTCTATCTAACAAAGAAAAGCTATCTTTAGCTCTAGACATATAATGTTCCAAACTAACTTTAGGGTACTCATACTTTTCAAATGCACTGATTTTCCCTAAAAGAGACATTTCCTTACCTATATGGTTATTTATGTCGTTTGGTATATGTATCGCTATTTCAGGCACTGGATATACTAAAATAAGTGTATTGTTTCTCGAAAAAGATTCTAAGCCTGCAATTATATTTTCTTCTAATGACAATGAGTTTGTAGATTCATGATAATAACCAGGAGTAAAGCCGTCTTTACCTCCTCCCTCTTTTTGTCCATATTCATTAACATACATTTTTTGACTTAAATACCATGGCAAGCGCGCAGAGAACACTATTGTTTGTTCTCGAACAGTTGGTATTAATCTAGTTATTTCTGGGGTAACTCTTTCATTGCACGCTTTAGCTAGTGATGAATTACCACTTCTTCTAACATAAGGAATACTCAAACAACCATGTCCTAACTTCTTAACAATTTGATAATTAGAAAACTTTGATTCTAAGCTTGATGACAACGCATCAGCATGACTATCCCCTATTGTTATTATTTTTTTATCTAATATTTCGTCACTACGAATTAACTTTTGCCCTTTAATATTAAAAAGAACTTTAGATAGCTCTCCGTACCTACTAGGTAGGCCATCTGCTTTGATCACCACAGTTGATCCATATACAAGGCCAGCAAACACGAGTAAAAGTAGTGTGAGTTTATATGTTTTCAACTGATTCTTTCTAAATTCGCTCTCTATAAAATAATAGGTTGCAACAGAAAGCAACCCTGAGATGAGAACTAGAAGCAAAAATTGTTCATATCTAAAGTAGTCATGCTTAATCAGCCTGAAAAAAACAAATATTGGTTGATGCCATAAATATAACGAGTAAGAAATCAGGCCTATTCCGACAATAGGCTTTAAAGACATGACATCATTAGATATTTCTCCTTTGTGGGAGAACATTATGAAAAGACACGTCCCCAAAACAGGTAGCAATGTAATGAATGATGGATGTTGAACTTCATGACCAATAAAAATCATAGAATGAACAACTAAAAACATACCGATCATTGGGAGTGATTGGTACGCTATTGATACAAAACTGCCCTTTACTAAATTTTCCGTATTTTTCCGATTATAAAAGGTAACTAAGCCTCCAAGTATTAACTCCCACGCCCGAGTAGGAAGTAGATAAAAAGCCAAATCAGGGTTAAGTTTCACAGTAAAGCTAGAACTTTGTAAGGATATTAAAGCTAAAGCAAGGAGTATCCCAAACATATATCTAGGACAGAATCTGTTAATTGCCCAAACTATAAATGGAAAAACAACATAGAACTGCCACTCAACAGATAAACTCCAAGTATGGAGTAAAGGGCGGTAAATACTTGCGGCTGCTGTGTAGCTATCTTCACCATAGAAAAAATGATTAGAGCCGAAGTACAAAGCTGACTGGAGAGAACTAGCATAAATCACAAAATCATCTGGAAGCAAAATTAAATAAGCCAAACCTGATGTGACCAACAACATTGTCAAGAGTGCTGGTACAATTCGTTTAGCTCTTCTCCAATAAAAATCTCGAAATGAAAACGTTCCTTGCTCCATATAATTTCTAATTATCCCAGTAATTAGATACCCCGACAGCACAAAAAAAACATCGACGCCAAAAAATCCACCTTGAAATAGCTGAAAGCCAAACAATTTTAAATTGGCGTGATAAACAATTACAGCAACAACGGCCAATGCTCTTAAGCCATCAAGCTCTCTACGATAAGACAACATACAAAATCACAATAAAAAATTTGGCTTCATTATAAAGGTAAGGCAAGAAATTATAAATCGTAATGTAACATTCAGCAGGCCTGATATTTCTTTTATGTTAAACGAGCGAGTTAGCTATCAAGAACAGTCCTTAGAGCGCCTTAGTAGCACCAGAATGACTTTTGAATGCCAAATTAGCTACATTTGGCCAAAAATAAGCTATCTTCGGGAGCGAACCTATGGACAAAAATGATAATGGGGCAGCGTTTCGATGAGTTAATTTTTTAACTGGGGGTTATCAAAGCTGTTCAATGGTTGAAAATCATATCTGCAACCATCCGAATTGCAAAAATCTCTGATTCGTTAGTGTTTTAGGTGGGCCATTTATTTTTATGGGATGTTAAGTTCGAGAAAATTGGATTTATTTTAATAAAGGTAGCGGTCATTGACATTATCCCTATGTATTTACCTATCCAGATAGCGTTGTGCACTTAACTCAGTAAGCTTTAGCTTTTGAGTCATCCCACTTACCCATACCAAATTTTCATCCGATAGCTCCTAACACCAGTCTAAAGATTTTGTTGCGCTTATAAAGGGCCTAAGATAATACTCAAATGATTTTATACTTTTGGTTCAGTCGATGCTTTTGGACGTATGATTCCAAAGTCGATGGAAAAAGCGAGGCTCTTTAACTATGAACGTCTACCTCGAGTCAGTCTTAGATGAGAATCACGAGACTCTTCTCGTGCCCGCAGATCATATTGCCTCTTTCGCGAAGGAAAAGTGCAATGTGAGTGCTGCGGGTTGCCATCTTAGCATGACTCACTCGGCGATTTACATTGAGGTTAACGAAAGCATCGGGTGTTTGCATTCCTAAGCACTGGAACAGCTCTTGAGTGATTTTAGAATTTTGCCTGTTAAGCATGTGTGCGAAATGCGAAAAATCTTGCTCTCCCTCGGCACTCTACGAAACGAGATCATGACGCTCACTTGCTGAGTGAGTGTCCTCGGAAAACGCTGCCGCCATATGGTTCTCGAACTCATTACCATAGTCATGTGCACCTTCGCAGATCCAACGTGCGTAGTACTGATCGACCATCGCTGTGCTTTTGTGCCCCATGACTCTTGCGATCCAAGCTTTTGGGGCGCCACTCGTTAGAGCTTACTGACAAAGGTGACGACATTACTTTGGACCAAGGCGAGAGACAACGAAGTGAGCAATGAATTCATCATAAAAGTCATATTTACGTTGTTTACAGATAGTAAACCTATGGTTCCGCTGGCTATTAAGAAAACGAATCACCTTCGATAAGATTTCGTCGACTTCGCATCATGTTGGATTGAATCAAAAGCGAGCAGTGGTCGATAGCCAGTCACTTGGTAGTATTTATGCAATAGCTTGAATTTACTCAGACCCGAGCATTTTATTCACCTTGACTTGATCAAGTACCGCGGTAACACGTACATGCAGCTTAGCATTTTCAAGGTCGATGTACTCCCAGTTCACTGATACGAAGTCCAAGCAGGTTTCCGACTGAAGTAGACTCGACGACTGATACAGCCACTTTTGCTCTGGCAAATACGAGAGATTTCACATTTTGTAAACGACCTAGGTTCTTCTGTGACAACTTTTAAGTTTTCAAATGGATTTAAGTCAGCCAGGTTAAAATTTTATACCAACTCATAAACTGTCCTATCACTGATAGGATATCCCTTATTCGTTTTGTTTATGCGTTTTCCTAATAGGAAATGGTCTCGATAGCGCATCGCATCATCGGTTCCGATCTCAATGATGCCAACATCGGCCTGATGAGAAACGAAGTGTTGAATTCTTTGACGTAGCCTCTCAGAGCTTCGCTGAGACGTTTTAAGGAGAATTTAGAGCGAGATTCGGCGAGGGAGTGAGCGTGTATTATCTGGCGTACAACACAATTCAGCTTGCAACGTCGTCAAGAAGTTCCGTTCAATCGTAATAGAACGAGTCTTAGTCAGCAATGAGCATTTTATATCGAAAAGGAGTCCGACATCGTAGAGGTGCTTAGGTAAGCAAATACGGGTGTAGGGGCGCCAGAGACAATTTTGAGAAGGTACATAGCCTGAGTCAATCCATTTTGAGGAATCAGCTTGCTCCAGATAAGAAAAAAGCCCGCTGATTTCTCAGCGGGCTTTCTAATGGTGGTGGAGGGATAGGGATTTGAACCCTAGAACCGCTATTAACGGTTGCCGGTTT
>NZ_JBFSRM010000054.1:0-6245 GCF_041465805.1 Vibrio sp. 10N.239.311.G01 | reverse complement strand
CCGATAGTACCAACGTTTACGTGCGGTTTCGTACGTTCAAATTTTTCTTTAGACATGGGGTGTCCCTCTAGGTACGGATTAGGTGGCTTAAAATAAGACCACGCAACCAAAAAAAATGGTTTTCTTTATTAAAGGAGAAGAAGCTTTAGACTGGTGCTAATACCCAGAGTCGAACTGGGGACCTCACCCTTACCAAGGGTGCGCTCTACCGACTGAGCTATATCAGCACACAAAATGAGTTGGAGCGTGCAGCGGGAATCGAACCCGCATCATCAGCTTGGAAGGCTGAGGTAATAGCCATTATACGATGCACGCAACACGTAACTCTGTTTGAGCTATTTAACCTTTAGAATATGGTGGAGAGGGACGGATTCGAACCATCGAAGGCAGTGCCAACAGATTTACAGTCTGCTCCCTTTGGCCACTCGGGAACCTCTCCAAATTTTGAGCTTTCTCTCGCTTGCCTTATAGGAAGGGAGAAAGTGGTGCCGACTACCGGAATCGAACTGGTGACCTACTGATTACAAGTCAGTTGCTCTACCTACTGAGCTAAGTCGGCACAAGTGGGGCGCATTTTATTGAATGATTTTCCACCTTGCAATAGTAAATTGAAAAAAAGTGCAAAATTCTCTGACCAAACTCCTACATACGGCTATTTAGCTCAAGGTTTACGTCTTTAACCCGCATCTAGTACAGGAAGATATTTTATTTATCTATCGCTTGATGTATTTTCCATGCACTTGTTTTGTTATCCACTATAGAGTTTTGTATGAGCCCATTTATGTCATTTGACCGCGAACGTTGGTCTGAGCTAAGGAATTTAGTTCCGATGACACTTTCTGAGAGCGACTTAAAAGAGCTTCAAGGCATCAATGAAAAGCTCACAATGGAAGAGGCAGTAGAGATCTATCTACCGCTATCTCGTCTATTGAACCTCTATGTGGCAGCCAGACAGAATAGAAACTCGGTACTCCACCAATTTCTAGATAAGAAAGAGAAAGCGCCACCTTTTATCATCGGTATTGCGGGTAGCGTAGCTGTTGGCAAAAGTACCACTGCGCGTCTGCTTAAAGCCCTACTCTCTCGCTGGGAAAACCACCCAAAAGTTGAACTAGTGACAACCGATGGCTTTTTATATCCAAACGAGGTGTTAGAAGAGAAAGGGTTGATGAGCAAAAAGGGCTTTCCTGAATCTTACGATATCAAGCGTTTAGTGAACTTTGTTTCGGATGTAAAAGCTTGCAAGAGAAATGTCACAGCCCCTGTTTACTCGCATCTTACGTACAATATTACTGATGACGTTAAGTGCGTCGACCTACCAGATGTGCTTATTATTGAAGGGCTTAATGTTTTACAAACCGGAATGAATTATCCACACGAGCCACATCGCGTGTTTATTTCAGACTTCCTTGATTTCTCACTCTATGTTGACGCTGATAGCCAACAAATCAAAGAATGGTACGTCAATCGCTTTATGAAATTCCGCGATGGCGCGTTTACTAAGCCTGGCTCTTACTTTAGTCATTACACTAAATTATCGAACCAAGCCGCATTGGACAAAGCAGAAGGTATCTGGAGTTCAATTAATGGCTTGAACCTTGAACAAAATATCCTTCCGACAAGAGAAAGGGCTCACCTGATTCTACGTAAAGGCGCAGATCATATGGTTGAAGAAGTGTTACTAAGAAAATAGTAACGCCTTAGTCGCCTTTTCTTAGCGATATCTCGCCACCAATATAGCTCTCGACACCATTCTCAGTTTTGAGCAATACAGCACCTTGTTCATCGATGCCTTGAACAACACCTTCAATTTCTCTAGGTCCAATGATCAATCTAACATTGCGACCTAAGAAATTATCCAAGCGGTTCCAACGCTCTAAAAAATTGGACATTCCTTTCAACTCGTAGTCGACAAGTGACTTATCCCAAGCATTGATCAGAGCCTGCGCTAACTGGTTACGGTCTGGCACCTTCCCATCACACACTTCTTTAAGGGAAGTCCATGGCTGGCCAATACCTGATGTTGTTGGATCCATGGATAGGTTTAGCCCTAAACCAATCACAATATGCGCAGCGCCGCCAGACTGTCCTGACAGCTCGACCAAGATACCTGCAAGCTTCTTGTCATTGTGGTAAAGGTCGTTCGGCCATTTAAGCTTTACACCTTCTACGCCCATCTCTTCCAAAGCTTCAACAACAGCTACACCAACCACAAGGCTTAAGCCCATTGCGGCAGCCATCCCCGCGTCGAGTCTCCAATACATTGAAAGATAGAGGTTTGCACCAAATGGTGATACCCACTCTCGTCCACGGCGTCCACGACCCGCAGCTTGATATTCAGCAATACAGACAGAACCCGATTCGAGGGTGTTAGTGCGCTCTAATAGGTGTTGGTTTGTAGAACCTATGATGGGAATGAGTTCAAGAGAAGCATCGCGACTAACTGCAGACAATTTGTCTTGGTCAAGCATATCCAAACGACTGGCTAGTTTGTAACCCTTGCCTTGTACTCGGTAGATATCTAAACCCCACTCTTGAATACCTTTAATGTGCTTACTGATAGCCGCTCGTGATACGCCAATCATTTCACCTAGGTCTTCACCTGAATGAAACTCACCGTCAGAAAGACATCTCAATAGTGCAAGCTTGGTACTGTGCTCTCTCATGCCAATGACTCCAAAGCCTTATCCAAGTTTGTCTCGCAGTCTCGTCCCATAAAGCGCACTTCATGTTCCAATCGAATATCGAATTTATTCAAAACGGAATGGCGCACTCGCTCTGCAAGCTTAAGGATATCCACAGCAGAAGCCTCATCATAATTGATAATAACCAATGCTTGGTTGGGGTGAACCTGAGCGCCACCTTCTGTCACACCCTTGAACTGGCATTGATCAATCAGCCAGCCAGCAGCAACTTTGATCATGTCATTACTCTCATAACCAACCATATTTGGATATAGAGCTAACAAGCGATCAAAATGATCTTTGGTGATCACAGGGTTTTTGAAGAAGCTACCCGCATTCCCTTGTACTCTAGGGTCTGGCAGCTTACTTGAACGGATAGCACACACTTCATCAAATATAGTGCGAGGGGAGAGCGTATCGGCTGCTAGGCTTTTTAACGGGCCATAGTGATTGCATGGCTCCCACTCTTTCGGCAACGTTAAACCAATCGCAACAACAATCGCTTTATCGTAGAGAGCGTGTTTGAAAATAGAATCTCGGTAACCAAAGAGACACTCTTCTTTGCTTAATCGCTTAACTGTATAAGTATCCAGACACAGGATATCGACATACTCGCATACGTCTTGTAGCTCAACACCATACGCACCAATATTCTGAATCGGAGCAGAGCCGGAACAGCCGGGTATCATTGCTAGGTTTTCTAGACCACCCAGCCCTTTATCCACACTCCACTCAACCAAGCTTGGCCAATCCTCGCCACCACTCACATGCAGTAGGTGATGACTGTCCGTCTCGGCCAGCTCAATCCCGGCTAATTTATTCACGATGACCAGGCCAGCGAAGTGCTCAGTAAAAAGCATATTACTGCCCTTACCCAGTATTAACTTAGGCAAAGCTGACCATTTAGGGTCTTTGTAAAGCGAAATAAGTTCTTCGGTAGTGGTGACTTCAACCAACGCATCACACGTCTGATCGATGGAAAAAGTATGAACATTTTTTAAACTAGCATTGAGATGGAATTGCATGGCGATATTCAATTAACTTACACTGCGGTCATTCTACAGCAGATAAACCAATGGCGCAGTGACTGAATGAACAATGTCATCATTACTCAATTAGACCCAGTAAAGGTTCCCCTAATTAAACGTTTCTATAAAGAACATTACCCAACGGGAAAAGCGAATAAGAGTGAACTGATCTATTCGTTATTGCTGAATAACGAACTGTGCGGTGTCGTGCGTTTTCGTACAATAGAAAATAATCGCTTACTTACCGGTATGGCGATATCAAAACAACATCGTGGTCAGCAATTAGGCTCCCAGCTTATGGATTATTGTGCGCAACATACGCTTACGGAAGATGATTACTGCTTTGCGTACGCTCATCTCACCAATTTTTACGCGCGACACAAATTCGTACAAGTAGACCCTAAAGATCTACCAAATGGTTTAAGAGTTTTATACGAGCGCTATTCGAATAGCGGAAAAGATCTCATTCCTATGCATTATCAGCAAAATTGTTAGAGAATGCCTCGATTATCTAGTATTTGGTGCTATCCCTTTGGTAAAATTAAAGGTTCGCAATTTTGCATATTTTTAAGGTAAAACAGTCAATATGATTGCCAGTAGGAATCCATTCATACAGTTGCCAACCATAGCGCAGAATCCTGACAAGTTTGAAGTACTACTATCAGCGCAAGAGTTTCGAACTCGCCTACTTGATGAAATATCTCGCGCAACGACTCGTATTAGTTTAGTCGCTTTGTATCTTGAAGATGATGAGGCTGGCCGTGAGATCCTAACTGCCTTATATGAAGCAAAGCAAAAGAATCCAGAATTAGACGTGAGCGTTTGTGTCGATTGGCACCGGGCGCAGCGTGGATTGATTGGCGCAGAGTCTTCTGAAGGCAATGCAGCCATGTATAAAGAGTTCGCAGAGAAATATCAACATTCTGTGCCTGTCTATGGCATTCCCGTTCGCGGCAAAGAAGTCTTTGGCGTATTGCACTTAAAAGGCTTTATCGTCGATGATAGCGTGATATACAGCGGTGCAAGCCTTAACAATATCTATCTGAATTACCATGACCGCTATCGCTTTGATCGTTACCATGTTTTAAACAATGCAGCTCTTGCTGACTCAATGTTTGCCTACGTACACGAACAGATGGTTGCGGACAGCGCTGTTTATGACCTGGCTGATAAGAACAAGCCTGCGACCAAAGAACTGAAACCAGCGATTCGTCAGTTTCGAGCATCATTGGCAAGGTCTCAGTATCAATTCGAAGGGCAAGAGGTTTCAGCAGAGCAAGTGGCTGTAACACCATTGGTTGGTATCGGTAAAAGACGTAACCGTCTGAATCAGGGAATCAACCAACTCGTCGCTCAAGCTAAAGATGAAATCTTCATCTGCACACCTTACTTCAACTTCCCACCTAGCCTAGCTAAAGAAGTGAAGAAAGCACTTAAGCGTGGCGTAAAGGTCAGCATTGTTGTTGGTGATAAGACAGCGAATGATTTCTTTATCTCACCAGAAGAAGAGTTTAAAACGATTGGTGGTTTGCCATACCTTTACGAACTGAACTTACGCCGTTTCGCTAAAGCGAATGAAGCTCATATTGCTAGCCGTAATCTATCAATTCGACTTTGGCAACACGATTCCAATAGCTTCCACCTAAAGGGCATTTGGGTAGATAAGCGCTACATGCTACTAACAGGTAATAATCTAAATCCACGCGCATGGAAGTTGGATCTAGAGAACGGTATCTTTATCCAAGATAACTACCATCACCTAACAGACAAGTTTCAGGCTGAAGTGGATAACATCCTTCAACACACTCAGCTTATCTGTACTTATAAGCAGTTAGACAAGGTAGAGAGCTACCCGATGGAAGTTCAGAAGTTGATTCGTAAGATCACTCGTGTGAAAGCCGATAGGGTGCTTAAGCAAATACTGTAGTCGATGTATTAGAGACACTATTTATCAACGCCTAGCAAACGCTAGGCGTTTTTGTATCTACGAGATAGCTATTTAGGTTTGTTTGATGGTCTTTCGAATCAACATCTCTATTTATGCACAGTGAGTGTGATAGCTTGAAGTGTTAAGCATCCTACCTTTTCCTTAGTCAGTCTCAGGGTTCCAGATACGTGTATCAGGTATGGTTTAGATAGCAGCTAAACGAGTACCAATACGAACATAATCGACAATTACCCTTTACGTATTCAAGCAATAAAGTCTCACTCCTTAGGGCGAAGTACGTACGCGATAGAGAATTTCACATAGTAAAACAATCAGATTAGTGCTCTGCTCTATTTAGCTTAAGAGTTAGAAGTGACCACCTATATTCCCAAGCAGCACCTCCCGATATATAGAGAAGTACTTCATAGCTAGCGATAAGGATCTACTACTAAAACCCAAAACACATACGCAGGAAACGACGAAAGCCTAGTCGTCAGACTAGGCTTTCTGATATGTGCCGGAATAGCATGAAGTGCAGGGGCTCGGTGTCTTTATACCAATTAAAGTAAAAATGTGATCTAATTAAGATTGATGAATTATTGTGAA
>NZ_JBFSRM010000053.1:0-7567 GCF_041465805.1 Vibrio sp. 10N.239.311.G01 | reverse complement strand
TGACCCTTCTTAAGCCGAGGGTCACCTAGCCAACTGACGTTGTTAGTGAACCTTTTTTGTTCACACAAAATATATGACCAATCACCCTTATTGTGATTGGTTTTTTTTTTGCCTGAATTTTAGGTTCTATTTTTTGTTATTACTTTTTTACTCACCACACTTCGAGTAACAGCTTGGCTGGCGTGGGCATTCTCCACCTCTGGAGCAGATAAGCCTCGCCTCTGTCTCAATCCCACGTTCAATCCAATTTATATTTAGAATCTTGGCTATTGTCGTGAGATCTTTCTTGATGTTACGCGGAATTACCACAGAGCCACCATTGTTAACGCATGACGCTTTAAGCTGCTCTGCTATGTCTCTTGAATTACCGCCTTGAGCATCAATCGCAGGGTTGAGATCTATACCAGCACACAGCACACGATTGTTGCCCGCAGGATCCGTCATATTGATGGATTCACAGCAGTAGATCCTTGGCTCATCACCCACGTTCAAAATGGATATTTGAGCCGAGCTTCCCGCTCGAGGTTCTGATAATCGACGGAACACAGCCCAATGTTGACATGGGTCAGCGACCGTTCTCATATTTCCCCAAGGCAGTGGAATCCCGTTTCCGCGATATACCGCCTTGAGTTTCCCCGGCCCATAAGCATCAAAGTAGTGCCAGTGAGGGTAGGGCGATACTACAGTCATTCGACGCATCGCAACAGAGGGGGAAACCCCTGCTCTTTTGTGAACGTCGATTTCGTAACCAGTGCGGTCGAGTAGCTGTCTAAACGGAACTTTCGGACACAGAAGTGCACCAGCAAAGAAGCTAGATTCAAAGTCTCGCCATGCTTGAAGAATATCTTGGGAGTTGAGCTGTGAAGATCCCGATATCTGGTTGTCGTCCCACGTGTTGTTGTTACCGACCGACAACACACTCTTTAGGCCCTCTTTGCTGTGCAGAATGCAATGACCGATATAAACCGAAAGGTCGTATTTCAGACGGGTTGGGTACTCTTTAAGGATCTCGTTTAAGAAGATAGTACCGGGAGGCTCAAAGAAGGATGTCACCAACTGCTTAGCGTTAATTCCGAGCTCATCGACTACGTCTTGCGGCGTTCGCGTTACCCAGCGGATGTTGATTCCTAGGCTTCTAGCGATGTCTATCAGGTCTTCTACGCTGAGGTTAAGACGTTTTAAGCCTACTTCTTCCGCAGCGCGCTCAAGGTCAGGGAAGTGGTTCTGGTTGCTCTCTTGGTGTGCTCGAATCAAGAGGTGCGCAAACTGGCGGCCTGAAATGCCCGTTTGTGACAGCATCTCAGGAATCGCAATTTGCAGGATGTCGTTTGAGAATAGGAAGCTCGGCTCGAGCGCCATGCCACTTATCCCACCACGATTCCCCTTATCAGGAGCAATGGCTTGTTGTTCAGATTCGTCGTCGAGGAACCACGTCGGATTCTTCTGAAAGACCTGTGCAATCACTTCCAGCATATCGATGCTCGGAACCCGCTTTCCACGTTCAATCATTGAAAGGTAAGAAACGGAAGGAGCACATTCTGGGTCGATTCTAATACAACGCGCAGACAGGTCTTCCATCGTTAAATGGTTACGTTTTCTTAGGTTACGTATTTTCGTACCTAGGAAATGTGACTGACGAACTAAACTTTTTGACAAGGCCATATTTGTAAAATTCACATTGTAAAATTTTTGTTGTGAAATTGTATGTAAAAAAGCGCTAATCTACAAACTAAGCAATTCACAAAATGACAAATAAATTAAACGTTAGTTTGGAATAATTGCTCTAGGACACATTTTTGCTGTAGAAATCGGTGGTTATCACCGGACTGGTCAAGAGGGAAAGACTATGAATATGCTTACATTCGATAAAACAGAAATCCAAAAACAATCAAAGCCATTTATCGCTGAAGCTGTCTTTGCCGTGGAGACAATCAATGCTAATCAGCAAACTGAAAAGCAAGTGAAAGCAAAGCAGCTGCTTGATCGACTATTCCCACTAGAGAATGGCTCACATCAAGACGTAACCAGCTACGTAGTCGATTACCGCCATATTATGGCTTACTTTAAAGACGGTCAGCACAGCGGTCTGAAGCACCCTAAGCAGTTTGTAGCGTACATGGGTGAGAAGAACGACCCAGACTCTATCTTGTTTCGAGATGGCAGTGGCAGCCACCTAGAGGTGATGTTTGGTTGCCACAAAGGGACAGGTTGTATTGAGCTAGTAGAAATTGATGATATTCAGTTGGAATCATGCACCACGTTTGGCCAATCACCAATGGAAGCAACAACCACAATGCGTGAAGAGACCATTGCAGCGATGCGCCACTGGATCAGTTTGATTCAAGGTGACGCAAAGGGTAAACCAAAGGCATGCAGTGAAGATAAAGAGTTCAGAGCAAAGAGTGGTGAAGACTACTGCTTGAATTATTGCTTCCAGATCTAACGGTGAATCCTAGTTAGCTAAAGTAATTTATACAACTAAAGAAAAAAAAGCCCCGAAGATAATGAACTTTGGGGCTTTCTAGTCTCAATACGAGCCGACTAATATGTCGATAAGAGCATTGTTGGTGTGTTTTACAAAGGCATGACTCGGTTACGGCCAAGTGATTTCGCTTCATAAAGTAGCTTATCAGCACGTTCAATCAGCGATTGAGCTGATTCGCCGGGTTCAAGTTCAGCGACACCAAACGATGCAGTGATACTGCCGACTTGTTGACCACTGCGGCGATCTTTAATCGACAGCTTTTCTAGAGAGCGACGATTGGTATCAGCGAGTTGACGAGCAATACGCAAAGACTTGTTAGGCACAATCAGCGCGAACTCTTCACCACCAAATCGATAGGCAGAAATACCTTCACGGCAACTTAACTTCAGCTTGCGAGCGATCGCTTTAAGCACCATATCGCCAAACAAGTGGCCATAGGTGTCGTTGAAATTTTTAAAGTGGTCGATATCGAGAAGAATCAGACACAAAGATTGTTGTGCTTCACACAGGGTTTCTATGTCACGGTCGAAAGAGCGACGGTTATAGAGTGTGGTTGTACTATCGAAAAGCGCATCTTTCTGAACTTCTACTAACTGGGTTTTTAGCTTGGTGATCTCTGAGGTTGCAGAGTTTAGCTGAGAGTTTAAAAACTGAGTAGAGTGACGAATATGACGGGATTCAGACACCAGCTGTCGAACTAAGGACATGACTTCATCAATAGATAGGCTTTCATTATCAACACGAGCCAAGTCCTCGAAGCTTTTATCGATCATGTCAGAAAAAGCGGAGGTGTCGGTCAGGGTGTCATTCATTGAATTGGAAACTTCAGAAACTAACAGTTCCAAATTAGCGCGAAGGTCATTGATATTGGTTTCGGATTTGCTGGCAACATAATTGTTGTATAGCTGCTCACCAACGGCAGGAGGACAAATACCGTAGTGTTCTAAAACACCATCCATGTCTTGAGTCAGCTGGGGAATAGCGTTATCGACATAGGTGTACCAAAGTGCGTAATTTGCAGGTGTCGTTGACACCCTGTTCTTCATCATAAGAGGCACCGCTTTTTTTAGATTTGCGGTGGATTTCTGAAATTCGTCTTTGTTCATTATTTTTACTGCAGATACCAAAACAACTAAGCCACTTGCGAACAAGGTTAGCGGATTTCGAAGGTCTTTGCTTTAAAAATTATATGATTAGTGGATGAGGGTTGGATAAATAACTCATTTTTATTATGAATATCGATTGCGTATTCATAAGCGTAATCTAATGGATTGTTCTTTAACCATATTTGGGCTTATCAAACTTTCGGTGTAGCGTGAGTTAGTATCAAAAGATTACTGAGAATTAAGTGTTGTCTAGGGAAGTGCATACAAAAAGTGACGTAAATTGATCGTTGAGCTTTAATTGAGAAAGTCTAGGTTGAGGACGCTTGGCTGGTGATTTGCATTTGTTCAGAGTTTACGGGGGAAAGCCTGTATCGAGAGGGGAAATGTTTATAAGCAGGCATAAAAAAGCGCCGATAAAAATCAGCGCTTTAAAATTCGTTTTAGCTATAAGAGCTAATTATTGAGCAACAACGTTTGCTGCTTGTAGGCCTTTTTGACCATTTTCAACTTCGAAAGAAACCTTTTGGCCTTCTTTCAGAGTTTTGAAGCCTTCAGAAACGATTGCACGGAAGTGTACGAATACGTCAGCGCCGCCGTTGTCTTGAGAAATGAAACCGAAACCTTTCTCTTCGTTAAACCATTTTACAGTGCCAGTATTTGTGTTAGACATAATTTGTCCCTTATTCATAAATTTTCTAAGTTGTTGATTGCATTTAATGCAATGCGCTGATAATTGAATTATTTAATATTGCTAAGAAATAAGGAAAAACTACTTACAAAAACGGGTAACGATTTTACATGTCAATTTTTTACTATTCATCTAACTTAAATAACTCCGGCTAACAGAGCGAGAGCATGTTAACACAGTCTTTTGAGATGTACACGCATTGCTTAAGAAATTTGTGCTTTTTTTGTCATACCGTGCGAATGTACAAGATTTACACTGATTTAGTGATAGTTTTGTCGCTTCGTCCAACACAACAAAAGGAAGCATCTCAGCTTCCTTTTGATCATTAGTATAGACGATATTAACGCTTAAAGTTGATATCTTCAGTTTGATCTAAATTTATTTTTGTTTTCGCTGGTTGAGTCTCTGCAATCACCTTACCGTGGCGTATTGAGTACTTCACTGGTACTTGGCGGCGTACTGCATCAAAGCCATTGTCAGCAGGAAGAATCAGCAAGCTACCTGGCTTACCTTCTTCGATACCGAAGTTGTCTTGAATGTTCAATGTGCGAGCAGAGTTCTTGCTGATCAAATCAAGTGAGTTGTTGATTTGGTCGTAGCCCATAACCTGTGTTACATGCAGTCCCATGTGCAGAACTTGAAGCATGTTCGCTGTGCCCAGTGGGTACCATGGGTCAAACACATCATCGTGGCCAAAACAAACGTTGATGTCTGCTGCTAGCATCTCTTTAACGCGCGTTACACCGCGGCGTTTCGGGTAATCGTCGAAACGGCCCTGTAAGTGAATGTTCACTAGCGGGTTTGCCACGAAGTTGATACCTGACATCTTCAATAGACGGAACAGGCGAGATGTGTAAGCACTGTTGTACGAACCCATTGCAGTGGTGTGGCTAGCAGTTACTTTCTCGCCCATTTCAAACTTATGAGCAAGGGCTGCTAATGTTTCCACAAAGCGAGACTGTTCGTCGTCGATTTCATCACAGTGAACGTCGATCAGACAGTCGTACTTGCGTGCAAGCTCGAACACATAATGCAAAGATTCAACCCCGTATTCACGAGTGAATTCGAAGTGAGGGATAGCACCGATAACGTCAGCGCCGATCTTCACTGCTTCTTCAAGCAACTCTTTGCCGTTAGGGTATGAAAGAATACCTTCTTGAGGGAATGCAACGATCTGGATGTCGACCCACTCTTTCATCTCTTCACGAACTTCAACCATCGCTCTTAACGCAACGAGTGTTGGGTCAGACACATCAACGTGTGTACGAACGTGTTGAACACCGTTAGCTATCTGCCATTTCAGTGTTTGCTTGGCACGAGACTTTACGTCTTCGATTGATAGCAGTTCTTTGCGCTCAGCCCAACGCTCAATACCTTCAAACAAAGTGCCAGAGATGTTCCAGTTAGGCTCACCAGCAGTTTGAGTAGTATCTAGGTGGATGTGCGGTTCACAGAAAGGAGTAACTGCAATGCCACCTTCAGCATCAAGGATGTCGCCTTGATGATTGATTTGCGCGCCATTATCGAGAATGCGAGAAAATTGACCATTTTCAATCAGAATCTGTTTCAAGCCTTCTTGGTCTTGAAGTTTCGCGTTCTTGATTAATAAGGTTGTCATAGTGTGTCCTTAAGCGGCCTGAGATTTCAGAGCTTTTTTGTTCAATAGAGGATTAAGCACGAGGTAACTGATTGCACCACCTAACACTGCGTTCAAAGGAACAACGCCAGGTAGGAAGTGACCAGCGGCTACGCCTGTTGCTACCGCGATAATGCCAGCCCAGTTAACGGTTTGGAACTCTGCATTTGCAAAATCTTTGTAACGTTTACGGTTCGCGAAGAAGTCGGCGATGATTACGCCACCAATTGGTGGAATCGCCAGCGAAAGGAAGGTTAACCAACCAACGAAGTTGTTGTATAACCAAAGTGCGAAAATCGTACCGATAATGCCGTTAATGATTGACATTGTAGTACTTGAGCGACCAGTGATGTTAGATAAACCCAAACCGGATGCATAAAGTGCATTTTCATTGGTTGTCCAGATATTCAAGCCAAGCACGATGATGGCTGGAAGCAGCAGACCTTGCGCGACCATCACATCTGAAATATCAGCCTGACCGGTTGCTGCTGCTCCTGCTGCGCCGAAGATAAACATCAGCGAGTTACCGATGAAGAACGCAACCATAGTAATTAATACTGCGCTTGCTGGCTTTTTACCAAAGCGAACGAAATCGGCCGTTAACGTACCCGCACTTACGAACGAACCTACAACCATTGCAAGAGCCATTGAAAAGTCCATTGGCGTCTCTGGTTTAATAAGTTGCAATTGCTCTAGTCCACCAACACTGTCTACCGCAGTCAGTACTGAGTAACCACCCAGAATCGCAATCGCAGGCACTGCAATCGCTGAAAGCACCATTAGCGCTTGAATGCCGAAGTACACTGTACCCGTCATCAATAAGCCAGATACGATAATCAAGGTGTTGGTATCAATGCCCGTTGCTTTTTGTACTGGAATAGCAAACATCGCAACACCCACACCAAACCAACCGACTTGTGTACCACCAAGTAAAGCAGAAGGAAGCCATGAGCCTTTAGTACCGAAAGAGAAACGAGCAAGGAGGTGGGTAGAGAGGCCAGTAGATGAGCCGATGTAGCCAAGAAAAGAAGTGTAAATACCGAGGATTAGGTTACCGATGAGAACGGCGAGGAAGAAATCGTTGAATGAAAGACCTGTCCCGAGTGAACCACCTGTCCACATACTTGCAGAGAAGAAAGTGAGTCCAAGCATTACCATGGTGAGTGAAGCGACTCCTTTCCTAGCCGATGTAGGAACCGGCCCTAGACTGTAGTTATTATCAGCAGCCATTTTTTACCTCCGCAAATGATCAAAATTAAAATTAACGGTCGCCGTATTGCAGGCAAACTTGCGCATTATGGTGATATAAATCACATAGTCAATGCTAATTTTGTCAATAATTGCCAATAAAAACCAGTTATTGCAGTAATTGTCTTGTAAAACATAGGGTTATTTTCTGTCTTTATTTAAAAAAAACAAATAGAAAACGTTTTCTATAATGCGTTGGTTATCTGCTGTTCTTGGTTGGCTATGAATGCTTATTATTATACGTCTGAATGGGTGTCTGTATCGAAAAAGAGGGCGGTTGGCCAAACTGCAGGCAAAAAAATAGCCAATCGCAATAATCGCAATTGGCCTATATATTTTGTGAACAAGAATAGGTTCACTAACAACGTCAGTTGGCTAGGTGACCCTCGGCTTAAGAAGGGTCA
>NZ_JBFSRM010000052.1:0-8110 GCF_041465805.1 Vibrio sp. 10N.239.311.G01 | reverse complement strand
CGAAGGTGAATGGAAAGTCAAAAAACACGGGACAGATGGCAAGCGTAGAGTCTGGTGAAAGCTGCATATTGCCGTTGATACAAGCACTCATGAAATTATTGGAGCCGAGCTAAGTTTATCGACGGTTACAGATGGAGAAGTCCTCCCTAACTTATTGAAACAAACACGCCGAAGTATCCTTAAGGTGTCTGGTGATGGCGCTTACGACACGAGAGCATGTCACGCTGCTATTGAGATTAAGCGAGCCGTTGCGCTTATTCCCCCAAGAGAAGGGGCTGCCTTCTGGGAACGTGGTCATCCTCGAAATCTCGCCGTGGGTAGCCAGAAGTTATACGGCTCAAATAAGTATTGGAAAGAGCGGTATGGATACCACAGACGTTCACTCTCAGAAACAGCGATGTATCGAGTTAAACAGTTACTAAGAGGACGATTGAGCTTAAGAAATTACAATGCGCAGGTGGGTGAGACTTACGCGATGATAAAAGCGTTGAACAAGCTTACTGGGTTAGGTATGCCTAAAGCTTGTCGTATTAACTAAGAAACACACGAAACGAAGTAGCTCTATCTCTAAATTTAATTACGCAACAAAGCCTATCCTCGCCCTAAAAGCGGGCGAGGATTTACGGAGAAATTGCTAACTGGAAATTGAGAACCTCAAAATTATCCTATAAAATTTATTCCTAACGAAGCCGCAAATTCCACCTGCTTCCAGCTCGATCTAAATCACGATCATTTTTAATCCGACCTGGGCGACTTGCCCCTCCCTCCTCTCCTCGACCACCTACAACCATAGCTAACATTTCTAATTCTTCTTGCGATAATAAAGGATGATTGTCAAATATAACTCGTTTCATTATTAAACCCCTAATTTTATTACTAATAATCTTAAAATTAAACAAAAGAAATTAATTTTAAATTATGATTACATTTAAAAAATTAGTTAATAAGTTAATAATTTAATAAGTTAATGTAAATTAATGTAAATTAATGTAAATTATATTAAAAAAGAATAACCTTGAATTCTAATTTCAGCACCGAGCCTACTGCATAAATACAACGTTGCTCATCTTCTTTGAAAATAACGTCTAACGCCCAGGACTCTGGCTCTCAATGTGCCAAAGTTTTCTTGTCGCTCTTGAGCGGCTTTGTTGAAGCGCTCATTTAATCGCCAATTTTTGAGTTGAGAGCCTTTTCCTATATTCTTATCATACCTTGATGTATTCACTCTCATAATCATACCTTACAAACACAATCAATCCAGGCGTCAACACTTCAAAAAAACACACCTACCGACAAACCAATTATATTGCGTGACCGAGGGCGGATTGATATCTGATTATCAGGCGACATTATGGATAATTGGCAGAGTGAGCAACGCACTTAAACTAAAAGCAGTTAGGTGTTGAAAAACCCATCCTTCGATAATTAGTCTCAAGAACATCCGAGATCATAAAAGCAGTAACCTTCTTTATTTCACCTCCGCCTTTCTTTAAATCTCGAATTATCTCCCTACCATTTTCAACACTCGCTCTTTTAACCGCTCCCGGTCTATTAAGCCTAGTGTTAACAATGTTATCGGGGTCTGACATCACTTGAGATATGCTTCTTTTTTCTAATGCAGTCCAGTCCTTAACCTCACTAATCACTACATTTTCACCTTTATATGAAGTTGAAAAGTATAATTTATTATAATCTATTACATCTGAGCCCAAGGTATCAGAGGCACTTTCTAAAAAATCGTCATTGAACTGCAAAGCCTCTGTTACGCTACTTTTAGTACTTTCATTTGGAAATGGTATTTTACCTTCCTCAATATCAGCCAAAATATTTTTGTTCTTTTCAAGCATACTTTTTACATTCTCATATAGCTTTTTCCTAGCTTCTGAATGTTCCAAGGGTTTATCTAAAACTAACTTTTCAGTAGAGAAACCGACTTTTGAAAGCCTTGCCTCCCCATTTTGAATTATTATTTTCGGCCTGATCGAGTCTAATTCACTTGGATTTATTTTAGTTACATCAATTTCAAGACTCCCAGACATCGAGCTAAATGAAATTGCAGAGAGTAGCAATATCAAAAATGTATTTATAATATATTTAATTTTATATTTTCTTCCCATCATGATTCACCTCTTCAAGGAGTAATTGGTCTATGGTAATCCGGGGAAAGGAGAAGCCAACCCATTGTAATTCCCCTCAATAACATCAGAAACTACAAAAGCGGATATTCACCTAACGTTCGGATTATTTGACTTAAAATCTCTCACCACACTTCTATCTGTTTAGCACTGCACCTTTAAGAACCACATTAGTATTTACAATGTTGTCTGGATAACATGACGCAAGAGAAATACGCTTGCTCTTAACCTTAGGTCGCTCGAACGTTAGACATCAAAATGGATTATCCTTTGATTTAATTAAACTAGTGCCTCTTCCTATAGTCTTGATTTTTAGTTAATCAACTCAAAAAAATCATTTTTAAAACTTTATCTAAGATACTTTTTCCCTGCTCCCATCACAATATTCGACCTAATTGGCGTGATGCAGACGCATGGGTGGTCCTGTTTGAGAAACAGGAACCCATAAATTGATAGTGTCATCAAGGTACCTAATTATTTTATTATTATCTTCATCTAAAAAAGGAGTTGAGTTAAACGCTAGCCAATCAAAGTTTCCACTTGAATATTTATGTACTTCTTGAGAAGAGTAATTTACGAGTTTACTGTTTTTATTTAGCGCAACCAGGTCGTCACGTAAATCGCTCAAGATTACAGCAGCGGCTTCATTTTCCCAATCACTTAACTTTTGTAGTTTCTTCACGTAATTATCGATTAATGCGCCCACAACGTTAAAGTAACTATTTTGAATAGAGCTAGTCATTTGAGCATAATCAATGAATCGTAATGATGTCTCATAGTTATCACCACCTTGTAGACTCATTAATGAAACAGCATCATTTAATGCAACATCTACCTTTTTCTTTAGGCTTCCATCAGCCACATGTTTATCGATTTTCTCAATAAGCGAATTTAATTTTTCTTGACTGATTGGCTTTAATGAAATTTCTGATTTATCTACTAATTTAGTATTAACCAGGTCTTTAGCTGCATGATAAGAACTCATAATTTTGTTTTTAAGGGTGGAATGTTCCTCTCCAATTTTCGAATATGCATCATTAATTAATTTTGTAAACTTGGTCTCATCAGTCACATCGACGCCTTGGCTAATTAGTGACTTTGTTATGGCAAAAACAAATGGAGCAACATCAATCTTGGATTTAATATCATTCATGACAGAGCCTTGAATTATTGAGCTTTCAATTGGCATAAATATCGATATAAAAATAAGAAAACCTTCTTCAATCTTTACCTCTGAATAATCAAGGTTTTTCAAAATATGATGCCCAAAATATAACCAAGAATAGTATTTTTTTAGAACATCATTATATGGGGCTATCATTGACTCCTGAAGACTATGGATAAATTTTGTATCTGTAAGCATATCTTTGAATTCAACAACAAGATGATCGCTATTGTCATATATTACATCTACTGTCCTCTCTAAAACTGGGAAAAATACATCATTCAACCAACGCATATTTGGTATTGCAACATTTTTTATCGATTTTGAAAATCGGATGCTGTTTGTGCCTTCATATGATGGATGGAAATTTGCATTATTTAATTGGACATGTCCGAAACTGCTTATGTATTTCTTCCCTGTCAATGAGGTTGAATACCAGTATTTTAAATTTTCCTTTAATCCGATTAGGTGGCTAATAGTTACTGGTAATTCACTTGAAACGAATTGCGTGGTTATTGGGGTGGATACTGTGTTATCTTTGAAATATTTATCTACTCTATTAGAGTAATTATCATTAATCAATCTATATGCTAATTTGTGGAAACTGTTTTTATATAATTCAACTGTTAATTCTCCAAAATGTTTATATTCATAATTATAAATCTCATCATTATCACCTCGGATTATTTTTTTAAGCTTTAGTAGTGATGCGTCTGTTTTATCAATTGCTTTTGAGTAGACACCCATCAAAGTGCGATCGGACTCTTCCATCTTGTTGATGACCCCAGCCATTTTTATATCACCATAAATTGCAATCCCTTCAGCGATGAGAACACCTATAACTGGGTTTATAGCTTCCGCAATTGACTCGGAGAAGATTGAGCCGATAACTTCCCCTGCAATTTCCGGGGCTATGTAGGAGCCCAAAAGAACGGCACCACCAGTGATTTCATCAGCATTTTTATTTTCTATGCCGTCAAGCAATTCTAATCCACCACTTACAACGGCAATAGCTCCACCAATTTTCTCTGCCAACTCCATTGCTCCGGTTTCAAATTCTGGTATAACCTCACCAATTTCTTCATTAGTAATCTTTTGGCCAATGGAAGTTTCTTTTTCTGATATCGGTGAGATGTCCTCTTGAAAATCATCAACCTCTTTTTCAAGAGTTGTAGTTTTACATGCTTCCCCCTCATCCAAAAGAAAATAGAAAGAGTTAGCACTATTGGCAAATAATACCGCTCCGATTGATAGTCCAATAGTGCTTATTTTAAACTTCATTGTCCATTCCCCCGCCTAAAATATGATTTTTTGAAAAATTTGATGGAATTAAAAAATTGGTAAAACTGACAATAGACTATTTCAATCAATCAATAAGAACATTTAAATAATTTATGTTTTATTTATATTGAAAAGTTATCATCTTTACTAATTCAAGGAAAAAGCATGAGCCACACCAAGAGTTTTTGACTCTGAGTTAAGTGAGAAAGAGCTTGCGGTTGAAAATGCAGCTAGAACAATATTAGTCAAAAACAAGATTATATGTAGCAAAGCGGAAAGAGCGGTATGGTTACCACAAAGCCTATCAACAACTCAAAATCAAAAAACGGATAATTATTAATTATTAATTACCCTTCAACCTCTTGCGATAGCTGACAGGAAGAAGCATAAAGACGTCAGGTTAATAATCGCCCCAATAATGATGAAAACATCTCAGCGCATTCAAGCCGACCGCATTGTAATAATTGAAGGAACTAAAAAGATGTCACTACGTTACGTCATATTGACGTATTTAAATGAAAAACCCCACTCAGGTTACAGCGTCACCAAAGAAATCAACCAATCCCATTATTGGAGCGCCGTCCTACAGCATACTTATCGAGAGATTAAGGTATTGCACAAAGAAAGATGGATAGAAGCGCATGCGAACTGTGCTTCAAAAGGCAACGCTTTCACTATCACCGAACTTGGTAAACAAGCGCTAATTAACTGGCTATCGACACCGGTGGCCACCTGTCAGCATAGAGATTCGTTTTGTATAAAATTGATGAATCATTCTCTCGCACCAACAGAATTAAGCCGTGAGATAGACCTCAGCATCAAAACCACCCTCACGGTCTGTCAATATTACGAACGAACCTTGAAACAACCGCAATTAAACGCTCGTCAAACCCTTATCCTCAAAAAGCGACTCGCAGAAGTTCAATTGAATTTGGATTGGTTCCAAGACATCCAGAAGACCTTGTTTTGAAAACGTCCACTCAAAGCAAAGTCGTTAAAAAAGAAATTGACCACATCGCCAAATACATTACACCTCAAGAAGATGAGGCCCCGTCAAGCACGCACCCAGAATGAACTTGAAGAGAACGACATCAGCCAAAATATTAAAATAGTGGGATTGATTCATAATAAGGAGAACACCTCATGGACAAAAGAACCGTACCAGCCCATCAGCGCATGGAAATACCGCTTAAACCCAACCACGCCTTACCATATCCAAGTAAAACCGTGCCAGAAAAATTAAAGCAGCAGACCAAAGTTCGTCGCCGCATTGAAGACATCCTTGAAGCCCAAGAATTTGATGCGCTTTGGAAGGATGGGTGAAATAGAAGACAATAAAGCACGGCCGCTTTGTCGCGTAATTCAGTTGAGAGACCATTTTTCACCGTTTGATATGCTTTTTAATCAATACGACAGGTTTCACGCATCCCAAGCTTCTACAGCGCTTTGAGCATGTCTAAGTTTATGAAAGTAAACGTTTGTGATAACCAGACCGCTGTTTCCAATACTTATTGGAACCGGACACCTCCGGGCAACCAGCCGAGAGATTTCGGGAGGGGGATGAGCTCAAACGCGAGTTTAATCTGAATTGCATAGTAACAAGACCTCGTGTCATAGCGCCATCGCCAGATACCTCTATGAGACTTCGGCGTGTTTATTTGAGTAAGTTCGGGAGCACTTCTCCACCGGTAACATTAGATAAACTTAACTCAGCAGCAAGGATTTCCGGCGTCTTGGTATCGACCGCTAAGTGTAACTTTCGCCATACTCTAAGCTTCCCATCTGAACAAGGTTTTTTACTTCCTACTTACCTTCACCATAAACCTTGATGCCTCTCTACTCAATGGCTAGGCACTGCATTGCGCCTCTTGTTTTTGTTTTAGATGAGATATCTACCTCTTTTGCATGGCGAATGATACTTTTGTTATGTGGGCAGCTCAACGGAACATGAAGCTAGCCTAAATATTGAATCGATAGACCCTTGCAGCGATCTCAATGGCATAGAGAAGACTCGTTTCACCATTAGCGCAGTGGTAGTAATAACTAAATCACTGAATCGACGTGACCTACCACGCTGGTTCTGTTTGCTTTACGTCCCCCCACTTATCGCCTCGGGACCTATCAGAGCTAATAGGAACTAATACAGGTAAAGGAGACCTCTTTTTATTTGTACTGCAATTTATCTAACTCATAATTGTCCGTGCGACCTGAAGTCGTATGAAGCGTTGTTCACCACGCAGAGTGAACCATCTGTATCACCAGATGACCCTAAGATCCTGAATAAAGCAGCGGCTCTGACAACGTAACGAAGCTTGGTCGTTAGGCTGAGCGGGAGCAAAATCGTGAGAGGATGTTCCTCCTGATAACCTCAAAATCGGGTGAGTGCTAGGGAGTCAATATGATGAATGTAATGTGAATCCATTTAAGGCGCGTTATGTGATGAAACAGCGGAAGTGGTTAATACGCTGTAGCCAAAAGGCAACGAGAGTCGGAAAGAGATTGGACAAGGCTCTTTCGTGGTCATTGTACTCTCCGCACCATTGTGGGCATCTAAGTTGACATTTTTACGCGACATACGGAACAGGGTAAGCCTGTATACCTCCCTATGGGAAAGCTACCTGTGAAGGTGGCCGATAGGTATGCAGGTAAAGGAGGTTAGAGAAAGCAAATGATGATTTCGAATGAAATTAGTGCATCTTCTTACAACGAACCGTGGTCTCTCAATTACTGAGTGCTCATTGGCGAGGTATTAAAGCTTCAAGTGCGTATCGCAAAGGTAATTAACACGAAGAGCTAATGTTGCGATCAACTTTTGGTCTCGCTCTAGTCCTATAACGATTTAATTACTGGGTGCTTCACTGTGCCTTTGTGGAGGCTTGAGCCGTATGCAGTGAAAGTTGCACGTACGGTTCTGAGGAGGGTGGCACCTGGTAACAGGTGCCGTCTATCCGACATTTCCTTTCGGCTTGAAGAGATTTGGCGGATCAAAACCAAACTAGAGATTGATAGTAGTTGGATGTAGCTTGCGTTACTTAACTGAGCCATTCTTGATAACAAACTAAGATCGAGTGATTTTCTCTACTTCCGGGGTTGCGAGGTCTCTTCGCAAAATAGGATATTTAGCCGTGTTAAGCAGATTCAGAGAAAAACAGACCTTGAAGTTCAATTTGAGAAAAAGACAAGAACTCAACAGAGTCTCATGAAATGGATTTTGATGACTTCCAACAGCCAGCAATTTTCTTTTCCAAGCCAAATGCGAAAGCAACAACCGATTAGGTATATACAGGCTTAAATTAAAAGTTGGAATGTTCGATTTTCTTCTTTGATTTGTAGGCTTTCATTGAAATTTTTAAGACAAGTTGTTCTTGTTTCGTTGAAATGAGCTGCTTAGTTAAAGCTTTGTGGTGTAGGTCCGTGATAAAGTTTTTTTCCCAAGGCGTAAGGCGGTCAAACCTTAATAAAATAGTGTCATTTAGTACATTGAACAACTCGTATTGGCTTTTATCCATTCGACTGCTAAGCATTCAAT
>NZ_JBFSRM010000051.1:0-11329 GCF_041465805.1 Vibrio sp. 10N.239.311.G01 | reverse complement strand
GCTACCGATGTATTGTTGAACGCGAAATGTACAGCAAAGATCAACACGCCCTAGTGTAAGTCGCTTGAAATTCTATGCACCGAAGGACGCTTTCTGAAGGGTTTTTCTTTGAAAGATGTAATCTTTCGCTGCTTATTTTACCTACCTCTTTTAGTCGTTCAGGTTTTGGTACTCAGTTATTAACACACTGGTTGCTGGCTTTAGTCTAAAACTCATACGCTACGCCAACGCCAACGCCAACGGATGCATTGTGTTTTCTTCAGGAACGATTCCCTGAACATACAGCAGAGCTAAAATGTGTCGCAGAGTTCCCGTGTCGTTTGTTAGAAAAGTAAGTCGAAATTATTCAAAAGTGATTCCTAACGCGTGGGACGTGGAGTTCTAAGCCAAATCGGTACTTACAACGTAAAGGACTAGGCTTTTGACGGCTTACTGCGTAATAATGCATTCGCCCACAAATGGGGGTTTATAGTCAGTAGGATTTTAAAATGAGTGAGATTGCTCGCTTTATATCTGGTGAAGCGCCGGACAAATTTGGTCGAAATATAGAACAGTTATTGGCTTACAATCATTTTTGGTTGGAGCATGACCATAAGTACATTCAAGTGTTCTTCCCAATAGATGAGGGGACTAAGTTTAATCAACATGCCCCGTTGGTTACTCAAGAAGATAAGGTGCTTTTTGCTAATTCAGAAGCGCTCCGCACAGCTCATCTACAAGTGCTTGACCTGATGCTTGAGTTTTGGGGTATGCAGCGAAACGGGAGTGAAATATCTTCATCGTTACCACTTAGCCCGGCTAATCACGTATGGTTAAAGAATCATGACCATAACCAGCTAAGGTTAACGCGAGCCATTCGCAGTTTGTACTTGTTGGGTAATGAAGAGGTTGCGGCTCGGTTATGTGACTTTTTAGTATCAGCGGCGACCGAGACAGGGTTGGTGTCGGATAAAACCGTTCAGTATTGGCGCAATGCCTTGGAAGGTTAGGGTTTTTCTGTGCAGAGCTTCCGGCACTGCTCATAATTGATTCTCAATGCGCGGTATTTTGTACGATGCCGCTTTCTCTATATTCAACATTTGAATGCAATTTGTGGAATACATCAAAGTTAATTAAACTGATGGTAAGTTATTACTTTTCATTATGTTAGGGTTCTTTTCTTAAGGTCAGCGGATTAGGAAGAGGCTAATGAAAAAGGGATTTGTGATAGCGATATCAATCGGCTTTGTTGTCTTCTTCCTTGTTGGTCGTGAGCTTCAGTGGTTCGGGTCCAGTAATTCCGAGTCGTTTCCTAAACTTCCGGATAGTCCCCAATTTGTTCCTTCTATCGATTTCGACGGTGAGTGGCTAGGCCGCCGTATTAACACCACTGGCAATAATATGTGTGAACGCACAACCATCACCGGAACTATTCGTGAGGGTAAGGCTACTCTAAGGCTTACCTACAATGGAACACCGTTAGAGGGTTGGGTGACGGAAAACGGCGACTTACGTTTATATGCTAAACATCGCCAATGGGATTATCGTTTTTCCGCACGTGGCAGTGGCAGTAGATTTGACGGCCGATGGCACTTAACCAATGGGCCGTGCCAAGGAAGTTGGTTTCTAGAAAAGGTCGATGGCAAGTAGGGTTGTTACTACAAGACGCCGTTTAAAATTAACCAGCACAAGGTTCTTTTAGGAGAGATAAGTGATCAGATTAATCGCCGTGTTCATTGTGGCTTTCGGGCTAGGTGCATATGCGAGCTTACATGTTTTGACAGACTATGTTGTGAGCATTGAAGACAGTCATAAAGCTGCGGTGCGGCAAGGTTTTGAAACCTATAAATATGCAAATACAAAAGACCTTGCCCCATTAATTAAAACATCGAACTTGTTAGCTCGTTATAGTGCTTGTGAATTAGAGGGAGATGAAGGCGATGCGATTGCATTAGCCCTGTCTATTAACGCTATTTCCTTTGGGATGTTATCGAAGCAAGCGTCTGACCTCGATCAAGACACCTTTAGGACTGGTTTGATGATGTACGGAAAACTCAAAGACAACGAAAAAGCGTCTGGTCAGTTAACTGAAATACTTACTGCGTACTGTAAAGATAGTCTTCGCTATCTATACGACTGTGAAAAACTTTCTAATTTGTTAGGCGAAGAATGGGATACACAATGGAAGGAAGTGAAACCAGTATGTACCTAAAAATGATTCAACATATACGGCATTTTGCTATGCCGTATTCAGATGTGATTTGAAAACAAAGGACACAATATGGAAGTAAGGTTGGTCAAAGGTTCAGAGCCTAAGTTCGCTGAATCGATCACCAAAACGAATATGGCGAGTTACTATCAAGCTCGTGGAATCGCTTGGGGTCATAGCCAGTTTTTACGCAGCTGGGATGAGCTGGATAACTATGAAATTTATGTGGGGGATCGCCGTATTGGTGTTGTTCGCTTCAGTTACGCTAGTGGTACAACGTTTCTTAGGGACTTGTAGATATTAGCTGACTGTCAAGGTCAAGGTTTTGGCTCTAAGTGTCTCGATTTGGCTATTGAACATGCGAACAATCAAGCATCGGCTCAGTTAGTGTTGCGCGTGTTCAGTGAGAACCCCGCCATTAAGCTTTATCAATCAAAAGGTTTTACTCAGTTGTCTGAAGTGAAAGGGCTCGTTGAAATGGAGCTGCCTTTAGGGTCATCATTGAGAGGGTGTCATGGATAACCGTATCCAACTAAATTTTGTTAAGTACTTATTTTCAGAGTTGCTGTTTATTGTTATTGCATTAGGTCTTGCCTATTGGATATTAGATGGTGATCGTTCATCGCTGCTAACCATAGGGCTGATAATTTGTGTTCCTCCATTAATAAAAATTCTAATGTTGTGGTGGAAGCTTCGCGATAGCTCGTTTGAAATCACGAACGGTCATGTACGTTTAAATGGCGTTGCTTGTGATGTGACTTTACAGCGTAGCTTTCTTCCGTTTGAAATTGGCTCATTCATCAAGCTTTCATACACGAAAGGTGCAATGAGCAAAGAAGAATGGAGCCGTATGTTAGCGTGTCGAACTAGGTCGCCATAAAGAAGCGACATCGCTGTTACTTGAGCTTTTAGTTTCCACGACGAATAGCGATGCGATTAAAGAGTACCAACGAGCGATCTCTTTATATGCTCAAGACCTAGATAAAACCTGGTAAGCAGCGCGTAAAGCTCATTAACTCACATAACAAAAAGCCTAAGCATCAATATGATACTTAGGCTTAAAGGCATAGTTTTTGTTCTTTAGGAAAGCGTTACGCTGAAAGCTCTTTACGAACGATCTCTGCGCCAGCACTTAGCGCATTAAGCTTCGCTGAGGCTATCTCGCGAGGTAGGGGAGCCATGCCGCAGTTGGTGCAAGGGTAGAGCTTGTCGGCATCAACGTACTTAAGTGTTTCACGTAGAGTGCTAGCCACTTCTTCCGGTGTTTCAATCGAATCGGTTGCAACATCAATCGCACCGACCATTACTTTCTTGCCTCGTACGAGCTCAAGCAGCTCAAGAGGTACATGAGAGTTGTGACACTCTAAAGAGATAATGTCGATATTCGATTGCTGCAACTTAGGGAAGACTTCTTCGTATTGGCGCCACTCGGTGCCTAATGTCTTTTTCCAATCCGTATTCGCTTTAATGCCGTAGCCATAACAAATATGGACTGCTGTTTCGCACTTAAGCCCTTCAATGGCTCTTTCCAAACAAGCGATGCCCCAATTGTTCACTTCATCAAAAAACACGTTAAACGCAGGTTCATCGAACTGAATAATATCCACGCCTGCCGCTTCAAGTTCTTTGGCTTCTTCGTTGAGGATCTTTGCAAATTCCCACGCCAGTTTTTCACGGCTTTGGTAATGCGCATCGTAAAGTGTATCAATCATGGTCATAGGCCCCGGCAGAGCCCATTTGATCGGTTGGTCGGTTTGCTGACGTAAGAACTTCGCATCTTCAACAAACACAGATTTCTGACGAGAAACTGGGCCTACAACCGTCGGTACACTTGCATCGTAACGGTCGCGGATTTTAACGGTTTCACGCTTTTCAAAATCAACGCCATTCAGGTGTTCAATGAAGGTCGTTACAAAGTGTTGACGTGTTTGTTCGCCGTCACTCACAATATCAATGCCTGCTTGCTGTTGCTCGTGCAGAGAGACACGCAGCGCATCTTGTTTGCCGTCTGTGAGTTCATCGCCTTGAAGTTTCCATGGCGACCAAAGCGTCTCTGGTTGTGCAAGCCAAGACGGTTTCGGCAAGCTGCCCGCTGTTGAAGTCGGTAATAGTGTTTTCATAATAATATTGCCTATCCTTGGGTGGTTTGAGAGCGCAATAGACGATTAAAGTGCGTAATTTGCCGACCAGTTCTCTAGAACTGATTGGTATGGCTTAATGAACTTCTCTTCTGCGAATTTACCTTGTTCAACAGCTAGCTGGCTTCGTTCTTCACGGTCGTACACGATTTGAGTCAGCGAGTGATCCAAGTTTTTCAAGTTTGGTTGGTAACAGTTACCCGCAACCGCGTTCGCGTTGTAAATCTCAGGTCGGTAGATTTTCTGGAACGTACCCATGGTACTGATGGTGCTGATAAGCTCTAGGTTAGAGTAATCGTTCAGCAGATCACCAAAGAAATAGAAGGCCAAAGGTGCAACACTGTTAGGCGGCATGAAATAACGAACCTGTAAGCCCATCTTTTTGAAATATTGTTCAGTTAAAGAAGACTCATTTGGTTGGTATTCAAAACCTAATACTGGGTGTTGGTTTTCAGTGCGGTAATAGGTTTTATTATCTGACACGCTTAAGCAAATAACAGGTCGTTTATTAAAGTTCTTTTTGTAAGCGTCAGAGTTAACGAAATATTTAAAAAGCTTACCGTGTAAGTCACCAAAATCTTCTGGAATGCTGAATTTATCTTGGCCTTTATTATGATCCAATAGACGTACGCTAAAGTCATAATCTCGAACATAAGAAGAGAAGTTATTTCCGATAATGCCTTCAATACGCTCGTTAGTTTTACGGTCTACAATATTGGTTTTCAGCACTTCAATTGAAGGGAATGCTTCGCCGTTGCTTTCAATATCCATATCAACAGAAATGATTTCAAGCTCAACAGAGTAGCGGTCGCCCTTAGGGTTATCCCAGTGCGCTAACGCGTTGAAACTGTTATCGATCATTTGTAGTGCATTGCGTAAGTTCGCTTGACGGCTGTCACCGCGAGCCAGGTTAGCAAAGTTGGTAGTGATACGCGTGCTGTCTGCAGGCTGGTAGTTTTCGTCGAGGCTAATGCTCTTAATCGTAAAATTAAATTCTTTATTCATGCTGATTTGGTATCCCAATTTTTTTTCTGATTCTCTCGGTCTTTAGTATTAAAACGGCTTTATTTTTTGCTTGTGACCGGATTAAGAATCGAAGGCTATGCTGTCTGAAATTAATGCTTAGTAGAATTAATGTCGTATAAAGTTAATCGCTTAAGGTTTTTATACGTTGATAGGTTGACCATTAACAATGGTATTACTTCACATTCAACATGAGGAATATTCATGATCTATTCTGTTTGAATATTTTAGTCGGTGTCAGTTATATTAATTAGCTTGATGGAAATATAACCGCATTAATAGTGTGTTATTTAAGACGATTAATTTAATTAAGAGATGGATGAAATGAGTGAATTGCTGTTGTTGATTTTCTACTGTGCGTTACTGGGCAGTGGTGTTGGGTTTCTAGCCGGTTTGTTAGGTATTGGCGGAGGGCTGATCATTGTTCCTGTGTTAAGCAGCATTTTACTGTATTTAGAAGTTCTACCTTCCGACCAAGTTGTTGTCGCTGCGATTGCTACCTCGTTGGCATCGATACTGTTCACTTCCACATCTTCTGCACTCGCTCACCACAAGAATGGCAAAGTGCCTTGGGATCTGGCGCCTTGGATCATGCTCGGTGTTGCTCTGGGTGCATTGGTTAGTGGTTTTATGGCGGCGTTGTTACCGGAAAAAGTCGTTCGTATTGTGTTTGCTGTGAGTGTGGTTCTTATTGCGATCAAGATGTTCTTAAGCAGCAAAAATGATGCGCCTAAGGAACGAAAACTGCCGAACAAAGGTGTGCTCACTGTGCTGACAACCATTACGGGTGGCTTATCTGCCATGATAGGTATTGGTGGCGGAGCATTGCTGGTTCCGCTATTAACGTTCTTCTCTGTCGATATGAAAAAGGCCATCGGTTGTGCCTCGGCTTGTGGCATTGTGATCGCGCTGTTTGGCTCGATAGGTTACATCAGTTCAGGCAGCAGCCACTTTGCTCTATCAGATGGCTTTGCTGGCTTTGTTTATCTGCCTGCGCTGTTGGGTATTGTGTGCACGTCTTGGTTTACGGCTCCGTTAGGCGCAAAAGCCACCAACCATTTACCGGTTCCAACGATTAAGAAAATCTTCTCAGTACTGCTGGTGGTTATCGCAGCAAGCATGGTTGCTCGTTAATAAAAGATCGTTCAAGTGTGAATATACAGAACAAAAACGAATAAATTGATCAACCACCAATAATTAGAAAAGGGCAGTTTCATAACTGCTCTTTTTTTGTTTATCGGTCTATGCTTATACAGCTATGTACATGAGTATATTGATAAAACCGTTTAGTTATGAACAGTTCACCGCTATAGCTAAATGTATTTTGTTTGATTCAACGGAATGCTATCAATGAGTGATTTATGGATCCTTTAACGCAGGGCGTGTTAGGCGCTTCTTTGTCACAATCGGCCAGCAAAAAACAACATTTGGTTGTTGCTGGGGTATTAGGGCTGCTCTCCGGGTTAGCACCAGATTTGGATGCACTGATTAAGTCTCAAAGTGACCCTTTGTTGGCTTTGGAATTTCATCGACAATTTACCCATTCACTCTTCTTTATTCCCATTGGCAGTTTGATCTGCGCTTTGGTTCTGCATCACCTGATTGCAAAAAAACGTGGGCTTTCTTTCAAACAAAGTTGGCTGTTTTGTGCTCTGGGCTATGGTACTCATGCACTGTTAGACGCTTGTACCACCTATGGCACGCAGTTACTTTGGCCTTTCACCAACGCGCGTTTTTCTTGGAATACCATATCAATCATCGATCCTGTTTATACGCTTCCCATTCTAGTGTTGCTTGTGTTTGCGACGTTAAAACGAGCGCCTTGGCTAGCGCGTGTTGCGTTTACTTGGGCGCTAATTTATCCAACATTAGGGATGATTCAGCGAGACAGGGCAGAGGCGATTGGGTGGCAATTAGCGCAAGAAAGGCAACACACACCGATTCGATTAGAGGCAAAACCAAGCTTTGCGAATATCTTGGTTTGGAAAGTGGTGTACGAAACAGAGGCTCATTACCATGTAGACGCAGTGCGGGTTGGCACATCGGTAAGCACGTATCCCGGAGAGTCGATTGCGAAGCTGAATGTTAGCAGGGATTTACCTTGGCTTGACCCGGACTCTCAACAAGCCAAAGACATAGAACGTTTCCGCTGGTTTTCAAATGGTTATATCGCTCAGGACCCAACAGACGAGCTGCGTATTATCGATGTCCGATATTCAATTGTACCAAATCAAATGAAAGCACTATGGAGCATCAAGCTATCAAAAGCAGTTGATGCAAACG
Source organism: Vibrio sp. 10N.239.311.G01 (assembly GCF_041465805.1). Taxonomy (NCBI): domain Bacteria; kingdom Pseudomonadati; phylum Pseudomonadota; class Gammaproteobacteria; order Vibrionales; family Vibrionaceae; genus Vibrio; species Vibrio sp. 10N.239.311.G01. The sequence continues at coordinate 3,697 of NZ_JBFSRM010000051.1, read as the reverse complement.
CGCATGTAAAATACGAAACTCATAGAGACAACACGCCAGAGTCGAGACAGATCTTCTTCGGTATGCTCACTGGCGATAAATGAGCTAGTTTTAAACTGATCTGCACCGTCAATACTGGATGCTACGTTAAGCGACTTTCCATACGTTTAGTTATCTCTGAATTGTTAATTTAGGGGAAGCTATAGCTCATTTATGCCCCATTGTGTGTTCACTTCGATGAGTGAACTACATCGGCAATCTATTTTTACAATACATAAACTAATGGTTAGGAAAAGGCCCGACACATTTTCTTTCTTCACTCTAGGTAGTCAGCATATTTAGATAGTATGGACAATAGGATAGAGTCAGACCATACTCCAGTCAAAAAGCTCATCGAAGCGATTCAAGATCTTTAAAGGTTACGGAGACTGAATAAGAGTCAATTTGATTGTTGGTTACTCTGTGACCGGGGGGAGGTGAGAGTGCACGAGGGGTCAGCGTTTTTGAATGAACTCTTCAATACCTTTACAGTTGAAGTATAAAATGAGGCGGCCAAATAGCCGTCCCAGACACACCATCTGACTTGTTTATCCACTCATTCCTTTAAGCCAAAAATTAATTCAATTTCATCATCAAGTCTTCTGCCCGTTGGTATAAAACCAAGCTTTTGATAAATAGAGAGCGCATTGCCTTTTTCTTTATCCATCGTGGTCAGGGAGACGCCTTTTAAACCGGTAATGGAAGCGTATTTCTTACTGAAGTTAATCGCTTGACTCCCCAATCCTTTTCCTTGGAAACGATGGTCAATCATGACGCGCCATACATATAAATGCTCCTTTTGAAAGTGTTCATCGTGTGTGTCCAGTATTCTAGGGTCAATCAGAGAGATCAGGCCCGCAGGTTTATCGTTTAAGTAAATACCATAGTTGATACTATCGTCGTTAAAACTGGCTTCTGCAAGCCACTCTGCGTTGTTAGCAATGAGTTGTTTTTGAGACTCTTCCACTGAGAGAGCAATAATGTCATCGATAATGGTATTGTTTATTTTTAAAAAGCTAATTTTATTCATGCTTATTTACCTTGGGTAGGTATTTCATTAAAAGTAACTGGCCAATGTAAGGATCTTGATAAGCTAATCTTGAGTTATCAAAATGGTAATGTCGCTTTTGCTCCTGTCTTTTAACATAGACTCTTCAAGTATCTTATAGATCTCTTTATCTGGCGCATATTAGAACGCGCCAATTTTTTTAATTAAGGTATATGTATGTCTTAATTAAAAACGATGATGGAAGTTATTGTTTCCTTTTTGCCTGCCCCCATGACAGAAATATTAGTTCCAAGCGTTGCCCACGATGATTCAAAAATAGGGTACGTATAGTATTTTTACAATAGTGCCGTCACAAAACCCAAAACAAACTCCCTGATAGAATGCTGACGAGTGTGATTAAAGATAACTTTAATGTGTTCTCAGCCAGCTACATTTTGTATATCACTTATCAGCTAAAATGGTGGCCAATATCTTATCGCCTTTGCATTCAACACTGACGTTCATTCCATTGACGAGTGCTCTCTCATTAGGCGCACTTGCTCTCATATCGAGTCCACTTGTTTGAATTTGGACAACTAGTTCGGTAAGCGTTAAAGAAAGAGTGCTGGTTACCCTGAAGTTTTAGTGTAGGCCACATCTTGATGTTATCGAAGATGGCCAATCGCAATGCAAAAATAGACACAGCCCTGGAATATTGAAGCTAATGTTATCGAAAGCTTTTCTGCACTATTTTTTTAGTTTGCGTAATTGGTGTAGCCAAACTTAACACCAATGATACGAACCGCCATATAAGTTTTAACTCATACCATTTGACGTATTATTGCGGAATCTTTTGTCTATGACAGTATGACTTTGTAAGTAAAATCATTACATAATGAAAGCGTATTTATTAAGTTGCCAGTTCAAACCTTGATGTATTGTTTTCATAAAGTTCAACGTTAATGTCGGTTTTATCTAATAGTCATAAGATGTTGCTCCTAATGAATTGATAGCAGCGTAGCTTCTTACGTCTAAAGCGGGACTGTATTGGATAAACCTGTGATAAAAATACAACGATTCACAAAAATGCTGTGCTTGGCCGACATATCACTCAGATTGGCATCACTCATGGAAGTTGATTAAACGACTTTATATACTTGTAGTAATTCATTGTTTACTAAATTAGTAAAATCACTGACACGCTTTTGTCCATTTCCTTCCAACTACAATCGTGATGACCAAATTAAAAAGGAGGTCATCATGGTAGTTTTCAACAAAACGAAACGAAGTGGCGTCAAAAAGCCTTTTCGGCTTGAGGAAATTTGGCGGATCAGAACCAGATTAGAAATTGAAAATAATTTGATGCAGCTTGCGTTGCTCAACTTAGCTATTGATAGCAAACTTAGAGCAAGTGATTTGCTCGTTCTCAGAGTTTGCGATGTATCTTCGCAAGATCGGATATTTAACCGCGTTAAGCATATCCAGCGCAAAACAGATATTGAAGTTCAATTTGAGATAACGACAAGAACTCAACAGAGTCTAATGAAATGGATTTTGATGGCTTCGCTACATGACAGCAATTTTATTTTCCCAAGCCAAAGGCGAAAGCAACAACCGATTAGCTATTCGTACTATCGATACTTAGTGAGGAGATGGGCTTCTAATCTGGGGTTGGATCCTAACTTGTATGGCACTCACTCGATGAGGCGAACAAAAGCGACGTTAGTCTACGCAAAAACGAAAAATATCCGAGCGGTGCAGCTACTACTTGGTCATACCAAGGTAGATAATACAATCCGCTATCTTGGGGTTGAATTAGAAGATGCATTGTTGCTTTCAGAAGGTACTGAGTGTTAATCGAAAAGGAACCTAAATACTTAGGTGTTTCAATTGCTATTACGCTGAAAGTTGTTACCCATTCACCGCTACACTTGATTATTTTCAATACATTAAGTGCAAATACTACTAATCTGTCCAAGGTTTAGATGGCCTTAAACAGATTAGGTATACACAAGCTTAAATTAAACGTTGGAACGCGCGTTTTTCTTCTTTGATTTATAGGCTTTCATTGAAATTCTTAAAGCAAGCTGTTTTTGTTTAATTGAAATGAGTTGTCTAGTTACGACCTTATGGTGTAACTCTGTGATAAAGTTTTTTTCCCAAGGCGTAAGGTGGTCAAACCTCAATAAAATAGTGTCATTGAGTACATTGAACAACTCGTATTGGCTTTTATCCATTCGACTGCTAAGCATTCAATTAGAGCACTTAGCTAGAGAAATGACGTTAAGGCTTTCTACTTTCTCATTTTTTCCTAAGGTAATGATTCGATAAGAGATCCCACTCTCTAATAGTGGTCTTATTTCGATGTTGTCACAAAAACTAACGGCGACTTTTTCTACTAATCGGTCCATATTCAAAGTTTTCTTTTTTACGAAAACAAGAGTGACACTATCGCCCTCTGACTGTGCATTTACGAGTGTGATTGAGCCTAACTCTTGTGGAAGTTGGCTTGAAATAACTGTCGCTCTATAATCGGCAAGTCCATTAGATTTTATTGGGCTTATCTGACAACCGTTAAGCATGACACTGACGAAGAGAATTACAGTTGTTCGTAGCATTATGCGCTCCTTCTTCCTTTCTTCTCCCTTTAGGTGCCTTAAAATATTTATGGATATAACGTGAAGACATAGA
>NZ_JBFSRM010000050.1:0-11990 GCF_041465805.1 Vibrio sp. 10N.239.311.G01 | reverse complement strand
ACTCAGGCCTTGAAAGCCGCTTAACAGAAATGTCCAACTTTACGGGGTCACTTCAATATTCAGGCTCTTTCTATATAAAATATTGGCTAGCGACTTTTGATTAGCGTTTCATCAAACAAGCGTAAGCCGTTGTAAACGGTGCTTCTTGGTATTGCTTAAGGCCGGTCTCTTTGAACTTCATCATAAGAGGGTTGCGCTTAAGGCTTTCTTTGATTTCAGCTGGAGACACAACGGTTACATCTAGGCCGTCGATTAGCTGAATTGCTGCTTCAAGTTTGAAGCCGAAACCACCGCCAGCAAATTTGCCTTTAGTCTGACGTTGGCGAATTACAACTTTTTCTACTTGGTAATCTTCCATTAACTTTGCAAAAGAGAATTGAAAGTCTTTCATATTCTGTGTGTCGTTTGCGTCGCTAATCGCAACCTTAGAAACTCGGCAATCAGGAATGTTAAATACGCCGTCTGACAGAGAAAGAAGACAGATGACTGCATCGTTACCTTTGATTTCAACACCACAAATTTTCATGTTCTTACCTACTTATTTTAGAGCCCTACATTATGGTGTTATTTCTAACACTTCTCCAGTATTTGCGCGTATCAGCAGCAAATAAGTCTAAATCAGAGAGTATTTTAGTCGCCGAAAGTTAACCTTTGATTGAAAAAACATCACACGAATTTACGGTATCGTTTTCTATGAGATGAAGCTCACAAAAGCTTAGCGGGATTTTATATGTGTGCTGTATATTGCGCGCGCATCCCTATTTGAAGTGTGGTTATTAATCCCAATGAATATCAATAATCTTTCGATTAAGAGTAAAATCGCGATCCCGCTGTTGGTGATTGTGATTGTTTTTTCTACCGTTACTGTGCTTAATGTCATTAGATCTAATGCTCAGGCTGCGATCAACCATGAGCTGAATAATGTGGTTCAGCCCGTGCTAGACAATTTGGAAGATGGGTATCGTGACATTTACCAAGTTATCGCTTCTGCTCAAGGTCTACTACTCGCGAAAGACCAAGCGGCGATTGAGTACCAAAAATTTGAATTTAAAGACAATGCTTACAAAGCGGTTCCTCGTTTTGAAAGTGTGGAGACTTTATATGCAGCGGGCGTGCTAGATCCTTCTTCTCGCAGTGAGTTGTCAAAGCTTGTGAACGCGATGAGCAAATGGGTGGCTCTGCATGAGCCAATGTTTGCAGACCCTGCCAGCGCATACCAATACAACATCAATTACTCGCCAGCATTAGACGCTGAGTTTGCAATCATTCGTGTTCAGCTTCGTGATATCAGAACCCTGATTGAACAAAAGCAGAAAGAGCTTCGTCAGCAAGCGGCTGACTCTATCGAATCAAGTAAGTTGATCATTGAAGTGGGTATGGCGGTTGCTGTTTTCGCTGCGCTTTTCGCGATGTGGTTATCTAACCGTTTTATCGTCCAACCAATCCAGAACGTAGAGAAAGCGATGAATGAGATCGCATCGGGTGACGGTAACTTGTCTCAACGTATGAAGGTCGAAGGTAATGATGAGATCGCTCGTTTAAGTTCTGCTTTCAACCAGTTTGTTGGCAAGATCCATGTCACCGTCGAACAAGTTATTTTTACATCGAATGCGGTACGCGCTGAGATGGAAAACATTAAATCGTTAACGCAAAGTGTTGCTGAATTTTCATCGAACCAACAGCGTGAAAGTGAAGTAGTCGCGGCGGCGGTTCATGAGATGCAAGCAACCAGTGAAGTGGTGAGTGGTAATGCATTAGATGCGGCAACCGCCAGTAATGTTGCCAATCATGAAGTGGAATCGGCAGACACCACGCTTGGCTTGACCGTGACTTCGATTGAACGCCTTGCGCAAGATATCGAGAACGCGGGCGGTGTTGTTCAAGAGCTGGACACAGACGTGAAGAACATTGCCTCAATCCTTGGTGTGATCAAAGGCATTGCAGAGCAAACCAACCTACTTGCTTTGAATGCGGCTATTGAAGCGGCACGAGCGGGTGAACAAGGCCGTGGCTTTGCGGTTGTGGCTGATGAAGTTCGAGCGCTTGCGAGTAAAACTCAAGACAGCACTGGCGAAATCCAATCAATGATTGAACGCTTAGAAGTGGGTGCTAAACACGCGGTTGGTGTGATGACTGAAAGCAAAGTGAGTGGCGAGAAAACCATTGTTCAAGCAGGAACTGCAGCATCTTCATTGAGTGAGATTCGTAACTCAATTGGCAAGATGAATGACATGAACACACAAATTGCTACGGCGGCTTCGCAACAGTCTCAAGTGTCTGAAGAAGTGAATAAGAATGTTCAACGCATCGCTGAAAGCACCATGCAAATGGTTGAGATGGCAAGCAGCGCAGAAAATGCATGTATGGCATTGGCTGAACAGTGTGAAGCGCTAGATAGCCTTGTGTCTCAGTTTGAAGTGTAATTTTCAAAATTAGACAGACGAATATGAGCTGATAATGGTTGCTCGTATTGAGTCCCATTAATCAGCGGTGAACGACAAAAAAGCCCGCACTCTATGAGTGCGGGCTTTCTTTTTGACTAGGTGATCAGTCTTTTGACTAGGTGATCAGTTTTTAGACCTGATCAATCATTCGGTGTTAGCTGCTGCGACCGTCTTTGTATGTGTAACGGTAGTCAACTTTTACGTTCGCTTGGTAATGAATGTCACCGCTCATGTTAGTGATTTTCTTCACTTCCATATTCGCGTCATCAATCTTGAACGAATCGTATTTGGTTGTCTGTTGGAACTGTGGCAGTTCTCTTGAAAGCTCAAAAGGTGTTTTTGCGCTTAACTCATCCATAAGGTTGGTGCCTGCATCGTATGCTTCCGCTTCAGTAACAAATGTATCAGATTTTAGCGTTGTTTCTTGAATTGTTGTTTTAGTTGCTGCAAACGCAGTGGTGCTGAGTACAAGAGTTGATGCAAGTATGATTAACTTCTTCAAAGGGATACCTTACTTTGTTGTACCAGTGTTTTAGAGATTCTCACCCTAGCAATAGGGGATGAGGTTAATGTTAGGACAAAAATATGGTTCTGTAAGGGAATGACTATAGGTGCCGAAGATTAATGCACAGCGCATATCAAGCAAGGTGACACTGATATCTAACTTCAATACACTGTATGGGTAACCAAAGTTCAGCATAAGGTAAAGGCATGGCCAATTGGGAAGGGGTAAGTGAGTTTGTTGCAGTGGCAGAGCGTGAAAGCTTTACTGGTGCGGCGCAGAAGCTCGCTACGTCGGTGGCTCAAATCAGTCGTAGAGTAGCAAACCTCGAAGAACGACTCGCAGTGAAACTGCTCAATCGAACGACTCGAAAGGTGTCTCTTACAGAGGCTGGGCAACTCTATTACCAACAATGTAAGTTGTTGGTCGAAGGTTTAGAAATTGCTGAGCTTGCGGTCACGCAGATGCAATCAACACCCAAAGGCTTACTGAAAGTCACCGCGCCTGTGACTTATGGTGAGCGCCAACTCGCCCCAATACTGCATCAATTCTTAAAGCTTCACCCGCAAGTAGAGCTTGAGCTGATGCTGACCAATCAAAAGCTCGATCTTATCGATTCGGGTGTTGATGTTGCGATTCGTCTTGGCCGCTTAGAAGATTCAAGCTTGGTCGCAAAGAAGTTATCGCAGCGACAGCTTTATGTATGTGCAAGCCCTGAATACATTGAACGCTATGGTGAGCCGCATACGCTCTCTGAATTGAGTCACCATCAATGTTTGGTCGGTGGCTTTGAACATTGGCGTTTCAAAGAAAATAGACGCCCTCGCTCAGTTCGTGTTAACGGACGCATTAAGTGCAACAGTGGTTTAGCCTTGTTAGACGCAGCTAAGCAGAGCATTGGCTTGGTGCAGTTGCCTGAATACTATGTGAGTGAAGACCTTGATTCTGGTGAGTTGGTTGAGGTGCTGTCCGATTATCGAGACGACAAAGAAGGGATCTGGGCGCTTTATCCTCAGAACCGCAACTTATCTTCAAAGGTTCGCCTGCTGGTGGACTTCCTTTCTGAGCAATTGGATTAGTGTATGGCTTAAAACCTCCACCGATAAAAACGGGCTTCAGAATAGAGATTCTGAAGCCCGACGTGTTTTAGGATTAATTATCGTTTGATTACGGCTTACTAGACCGAAAATGTATTAGACGGTGAAGCGATCCACCAAGTGATACAGCTCATTTGCACGACTGTTGAGGTTTTGGCTACCTGTACGGTTTTGATTCGCGAGTTCTGCCGATTGTGAGCTTTGGTCAGAAATCACCACGATGCGTTGAGATATTTCTTGTCCTACAATATTTTGCTGTTCAGTGGCTGTCGCAATAAGCGAGTTCATGTCCATGATGGTATCAATCGACGCTTGGATCTTCGCCAGTGCTTTGGCTGCGGCATTCGCTTCTTCCACGGTTTGCGCACTTCGGTTTTGACTTGAATCCATCGCTTTCACAGCAGCATCTGAGGCAGCTTTAAGTTGCTCAATCATCTTGTGAATGTCGCCAGTGCTTTCTTGAGTACGGCTTGCCAGTTTACGAACCTCATCGGCAACCACAGCAAACCCACGACCTTGTTCGCCTGCACGTGCAGCTTCAATCGCGGCATTCAACGCGAGTAGGTTAGTTTGCTCGGCAATGTCTTGGATGACCGCCAACGAAGAGGAGATATTCTGCACATCACCTTCTAAACGAGACACGACAGTGTTGGCTTCTGATACTTCGCTCGCTAGGCCTGCCACCGAATCTGCAGCGGCGTTTACTATCTGTTGCGCTTCTTTGGCATTGCCCTCTGCAAGTTTAGCGGAATCCGCCGCTTGGCTAGCGTTGCTCGAGATCTCTTGCGCCGTTGTGGTCATTTCAGTCATCGCCGTTGCAACTTGTTCAGTCTCTTCACGTTGCCCAGTAGCAATCTCGTCGACCTGCGCAGCGCGAGAAGACATGCTAGATGTCTCGGCTACGACTTGCTGACCGACATCGCTTACGCTGCGAATGATGGTTTGAAGGCTTGCCACGAAGGCGTTGAAGTTCTCGCTGAGCTTAGTGAACTCAGGCGCTTTAAATGTTTCCATTCGAGCGGTTAAATCGGCTTCGCCACTCGCGAATGCGCTGATTGAACGATCAAACTGCTCGAGTGGTCGCATGATTGTGCGGTTGACGGCAACGGCAAACGCAGCAACTACTAGGGCAATCAAACCACAGAATATAGCGATCGCCGTCAATGAGCTTTGTAACGCGACATTCGAGCTCTCTTTCATCTCTGCGATTACAGCATCGATGTCGTCAGTATAAAAACCTGTGCCTAGCATCAAGTCCCACTGGGGAACGAATATCGAGTAGCTCAGTTTCGGTAGAGCTTCTGATTGACCAAGTTTTGGAAAGTAGTAGGTGGTGAACTCACCAAGCTTTGAGTTCTTGATCAAGTCACGAATCAGGTAGTTGCCTTTTTTGTCTTGCAGGTCGTAGTAGTTTTTACCAATGCCATCGTTATTTTGCCCAACAACTACTCGAACGCCTTTAGAGTCGTAGCCAAAGATGTAGCCAGACTCGCCATATTCGAGAGTTCTTAATGTCGGTAAGGCTTCTTCTAATGTTGCACCTCTTTCCAAGAACGGGCTAATAGAAGATTGAGCCATTTGCAGATACGCTTTAAGTTCCTTTTCTTTCATCGCCATCATATTGCTACGCGTCGATTCTACTTGTTGTGCGGTTAGCTCGGTGCTCTTCATATACGTCACGCTCATCATCCCAATTGCCATCAGTAGCAGTGGAATAAAAGAGAGAATATAAAGGCGGTTTTTGATGGTTAGGGTCATGTCACGCTTCCTGTGTGATTGTCTCATGCAATTTTCAACACATTATTAATGTGGTTTCAAAATGTAAATGGGCTTGTTGTTTAATTGTTACCCTAGAGTGTTTTTGTTTTATAAATATGATGACGGTTAGGTTTTTGGGGTGAGAAGCCTTGCAACGAGAGGCTTAAGCGCGAAAAAGTGAGTTTGTATCGATGCTTTTGAATTCGACGCTGCTTTGTTAGAATACGACGCTTTGTAGCACCCTGCTATGTCTATTCGTTAAGTGAGAAAGATTCATGAACAAAAGCCATGTGACTATTGGTTTAACTAACCCAAAGAGCCCGACAAACGTTGGTGCTGTTATGCGTGCGGCTGGTTGTTACCAAGTCGACGAAGTTAAATACACAGGGCAACGCTACGAAAAAGCCGCAAAATTCCACACCGATACTAAGAGTGCTGCGCGTACTATCCCGTTGACTGGTGTTGAGTCGTTTTTAGACAATCTTGATCCAGAAACTAAGATCGTTTGCGTAGAACTCGCAGAAGGTGCAACACCACTACCGCGTTTTAAACACCCAGAAAATGCCATTTATATCTTTGGCCCTGAAGACGGCTCTATTTCTCAAGATGTCGCCGACAGAGCCGATCATGTTGTGTACGTACCAACAGTTGGCTGCATGAACTTGGCAGCGACAGTGAATGTGCTGCTTTACGATCGTCTTGCTAAATCTGATGAAATGGATGAGAGCAACGAACTGATTAAGAAAAGCCGTGATAACCGTAACCATCTGCTAATCAAAGAAAAGTAATTATCTGCTTCTAGTGTTATCTATCCCGTACGCAATCGGATATTATCTTGAGTTCATCATCAGATAATTGAAGGGTTAGATAACACCATGGAAGACAAGCAATTACTTGCCGCGCTACAGCAACACTCTGTCCTCGATCTCTATCAGTTATTCCAAGAAGTTGGTCAAAACCGCTCTTTGTATGCATTACTAGAGAGGTTATCTTCCCTTAAAGAACATCATCAACTGAGTACTCGTCTTAGCCCTTTTAAGCCTCATATCGAAGGATTGCTAGCTCAATTTGATAGCGCCACGCCAGATAGCGAGATCCTCAAGGCAGTCGCTCTTCAGTCTGAGATTCAGCAACGAGGCCACAGCATGAGTCGTTACATCATGACATCAGATAACCATCGCCATTTTTCCCCAAGTGCAGACCTAGTCATGTTTGGTGATTCGATCACCGAATGGGCCCCGTGGGCGGATATCTTTCGCGATGTTTCGATGGTCAACCGTGGCTTAGCGGGTGACACCACAACTGGCATGTTGCGCCGTATTGATACCACGTTGAATGTGAAGCCAAAGCTGGTGTGTTTTATGGCAGGGATAAACGATTTAGCTCAGGGTTATGATGTCGACCATATCTACCAGAACTACATTGATATGCTTAAGGTGTGGCAAGAAAATGAGATTCGCATATTGGTGCAATCAACGCTTTATGTTGGCTCTAAACTGCAAGGTTTAAATCCGTCGGTTGAACTGCTCAATAGCAAGCTAAGCGAGTACTGTACACAGCAAGGCATTGCGTTCTTAGATGTGAATTCAGTATTGTCGCCTAATAAGCTGTTGTCGAACAAGTACTCGTGTGATGATCTGCATTTGAATGCGAAGGCTTATCAAACTTGGGCTGAGATACTCCAACCTACGATAGCTGAGCTACTAAAATAGACTCACGTAAAACGCTAGCTAGACCGATAAACAGCTTAGCTAATACAAGAAAAGCCAAACCCTAGATTTGTTTCGCGAACCATAAGGACATCAATGTGAACCTAAGACAATTGGAAGTCTTTTACGCCATTATGCAGACCGGAACCGTATCTGGAGCCGCGCGCAGCTTGCATGTGTCGCAACCAAACGTGACCCGTATTTTGGCGCACACGGAGCAACAACTTGGGTTTGGCTTATTCGAACGAGTTAAAGGGCGGTTGGTGCCAACGGTTGAGGCAAAAACCTTACTTCCAGAAGCGGAAAAGGTGTATCAGCAATTGGGGCAATTTCGATCTCTGACCAACAAAGTGAAGCAAGGCCATCAGCATTTACGCATTGGTGCGCCGCCGATACTGGCGACTAAATTACTAACTCAGGTAATAGCCCAAATGTCTCGGGAACAAGAGCTCTCTTTTGAGTTGCTGACTGCAAACCGTGATGAGCTGTGTGCTGGGTTATTAAAGCATGAGCTTGATATTGCTATCGCGTTTGGCGATGAAGCACCGCCTGCGATATTAAGTGAAACGCTATTAACCGAATCACTAAAGGTTTTGGTTCCTTCCAATACGGTTGATCATTTCCCCGCGGAATTAACGTTAGATGATCTGATCAATTATCCGCTGCCAATCATCGGGCTCGATAGCCGCGATCCATTAGGCCTCCTGTTACATCAACGCCTTATTGCACGTGAGCAGCATTATCACCACCCGATATCTGTACGTGGGTATAGCGCCGCTGCGGAACTGGTCAAGCACCAAGCGGGGTTTGCGATTGTTGATCCGTGGACGGCAGAGCAATATCAAAATGACGATGCGGTCTGTGTGTTGCCGCTTCAACCAGACATCCAATTTTCGGTATCGATGCTTTGCGCAGAGCACACCCCTCAGTCGATTTCCGTTAAGCAATTTATCGCTTCATTGAAAATCCATACTCACCCTATAACTTAAGGTTATAGGCTCGCCATAAATAGGCATTCGGCAGCTTCGAAGTTCTTAATTAAAGTAAACCCATACAAGGGCTTATTAATTAGGAATACTCATGTCGATCGCTCAACCTTACCTTCTTTTTCTTGGGGATGTTACTGACCCACTCGCTGCAAAAACAGCTCGCGGTATTCATCAATGGCGACCAGAAATCTGCCTAGGTCAACTGCGTTTAACGGGTGATACCGTTTCACTGGGCTTAACGGATATGACCCTGCAAGAGGCGCCAGCGCAGGGCGCGAAGACGCTAGTGATTGGTACCGCAAATCCGGGTGGTGTTATTCCTGATTCTTGGCAGTCAACCATTATGGCCGCTGCAGAAATGGGATATGAGATTGCATCTGGCATGCACCAACGATTGAGTGAATTTTCACCGCTTGCTGACATGCAGCAACAAGGATTGACTAAGCTTCATGATGTACGCCATTTTGACGGTGTTCTTAATGTTGGTAACGGTAAGCTTCGTCAAGGTAAGCGCCTGCTTACTGTCGGAACTGATTGCTCAGTAGGCAAAATGTTCTCGGCATTAGCGATTGAAAAGTCGCTTAAACAAGCGGGAACATCCGCTCAGTTTAAAGCGACAGGGCAGACAGGTATTTTGATTGAAGGCAGCGGTATTTCGATTGATGCGGTGGTTGCGGATTTTATTTCCGGCGCGGTTGAAGCGATTAGCCCCGAATTTACCGACCACGAGTGGGACATCATTGAAGGGCAGGGTTCTTTGTTCAACCCTTCGTTTGCAGGCGTGAGTTTGGGGTTATTACATGGCGCACAAGCCGATGCTTTGGTGTTGTGCCATGAGGTCGGGCGACCACATATTCGTAACCTTCCTCATGCTCAATTGCCAAGCATAGAACAGACGATTGAAGCCAACTTACAAGCGGCACGACTGACGAATCCAGAGGTGAAATTGGTTGGCATCTGCTTGAACACGTCGGCAATTAGCATTGAAGACGCTGAGACATTATGCCAAGAATGGACCACACTCTATCAAGTGCCCGTGACGGACCCTGTGCGTTTTGGTGTACAACACATTACTGATCATTTGCGACATTCACTTTAACGACTTCATCATTTCTACGTTTCCATTTGTTAAAGCGAACATCAACCGAGTGAAATTATGAAGATTACAGCAGAACCCATTACTATCGCGATGCAAACGGCTTTTCGCATCTCTCGTGGCAGCCGAACTGAGTGTCACGTTGTTCGTGTTTATATTGAACATGATGGCAAACAAGCTCAGGGAGAGTGCACCCCTTACCCACGATACGGCGAGTCATCGGAGTCTGTGTTAGCGCAAATCCACCAAGCGTCTAGTGCTCTTGAAGGTATGTTTGAGCGAGGCGTTACCGATCCGGCAGAGCTAAGAGATCATCTTCAGTCTTTATTGACCGGAGGGGCAGCGCGAAATGCGGTCGATTGTGCGCTTTGGGAGCTTGAAGCCAAACAACATGACCAGGTCTTCCCAAATAGCCTGTTTGAGTTACCGAATCAAATCGTGACAGCAATGACCGTCTCGATTGGCACTCCAGAAGCGATGGCGACTCAGGCTCGAGACTATGTCGCGAATGGTGCGAAACTTCTGAAAGTGAAGCTTGACGGCGAGCAGGTGGTAGAGCGTGTTCGCGCGGTACGAGAAGCTGCGGCAGATGTTCAAATTGTATTGGATGCGAATGAAGCGTGGACAGGATTGAATCTCGAAGAGTTGTTCAATCAACTGGTAGAATTTGATATTGCGATGATCGAGCAGCCGTTACCCCAACAGCACGATGCCTCATTGGCGCACATCAAGCACCCGATACCACTGTGTGCTGATGAAAGCTGTCATACCACTTCGCAACTTTCATCTTTGTTAGGCAAATATGAAATGGTCAACATCAAGCTCGATAAAACAGGTGGTTTGACCGAAGCATTGGTACTTGCTGAAGAAGCTCAAAGGCTAGGATTTACGCTGATGTCGGGTTGTATGCTCGGTACATCGCTGGCGATGCGTGCAGCTCTGCCTATCGCTGTTCAATCTGAAATCGTCGACCTCGATGGCCCAGTCTTACTTGGTCAAGATGTAGCACCATCACTGACTTATCGAGATGGGATGATTATTCTCTAAGTTCGTTGAGCCCGTTTAATCGATGGACATGACATGAATGAAATCGTATGAGTGAAAACTTGTGCGATTTTTGCTTCAAAGTCTGAGCGATTATCTAAATTACTTCACTTTTAAGCCTCAGCAGCGCATCCACAAATTCTGCAAACCCATAGCCACCAGGCTGCGACATGACCCTGCTTGGATGGTGCTCTAGCTTATCCCAATAATGTTGAATGTTTGCCACGCCAACGGTAAGTGGAAGTGATTCGAACATCTGCTGATCATTCATTGAATCGCCGACATAGCAGGCTTGATTGTGGATTTGCTCAAGCGATAAGCCTTTATTAGCCAGGAAACGGTGCACGGCGTTTTTCTTTGAGTGTTCGCCGTACCAAGCGTTGATATGAATCGAACTTGCCGTCGCGTGTGCGCCTAAAGCGTGTATTCTTTCGAGTACCGCTTGAACAGTTTCAGGATCAACAGGCTTACGGTTTTGGCCGATATCAATCGCGACCTCACACAAGCGGTAAGATTGATCCAAAGTTAGCGATAGGTCGGGGTAACTCAACAAGATCGCTTCACTTCTTGTTTTAGCTTAGCTTGGTTCTTACGCACTTGTTCTAGCGGTGTTTCAGATGAGAGTTGTAATGCATCATCTTGCTTCTCTAGTAAGAAGGCGCCGTTTTCTCCAAGCACGGCATCGACAGGCCAGAGCTGCGCAATATGGTCACACCAACCAGCACAGGCTCCCGTTACAGCGACCACTTTGATTCCATTGTCTCTCAGCTTTTGTAACACAATCAGGGTTTCTGGAGGGAGTGAACCTTGCCAAGTGAGCGTGTCATCGACGTCGGTTAATACCCATTCGATGTGCTTCCAGTTGTTGTCTAGTTGGTGTTCCATTAAAACTCACTTATTCCATGGATTGTTTTACACAGAGCGTATTAATTCAGCCCAATGTAGAATTAGAAGCTAACGTGATTAGAAAATACAGTGTTTAGCAAAATCGCCCGCTTCATTAGCCGTCCAGTCACCTTTAGGCTTTTCTTTCATATCCGCACACCAAGCTTCACTGCCAACCTCGGTACAAGCCATTAATTGAGTAGCAAGGAAAAGTATCAACGCGATTTTCTTCATAATAAACATTCCGTTGTGGTCTAAATTTCTGCTTATAACTGTATCAAATCCGACAAGTGATTGTTATAGCTGCTAAGAACTTAAGGGCGTTAATAATGATGTGGGGTTGAGCTGAATTCGAGGGACGGTAAAGAAGCGAAGGTTTGCTTGGCTTTAAGATCGAAAAAGCCAGCAACGTATGAACTGACCCCCAATAGTTGGACACCAATTATTGGGGGTCTTTTTATGTCCA
>NZ_JBFSRM010000049.1:0-12042 GCF_041465805.1 Vibrio sp. 10N.239.311.G01 | reverse complement strand
ACCTCAGCCTTCCAAGCTGATGATGCGGGTTCGATTCCCGCTGCACGCTCCAACTTCTCCTTAAGCTCCATGACGTGCTTTCTTCCAGCGATACCCTATTCAAAAACTTTCTCCGTTCGATAAATCCATAGTCATTAAATCTATACTGATTTAACTTATTTTGTTTAAGCTTAGACTGACGAATCAACGCTAATTGACCAACCAAAGCTATTAACTCCTTAAATCGCTTCGTATTTCTGACACCTATCCAAATCACACATTGCAGTTCAGCTTTTAATGATTTTCAAAATTATTCCAATTTAATAATCTTGGTCAATATCTGCAAAAACAGTTGTGGTAATGTGCGCGCATTAGCAACAACCAAAAATAATTAAAAATGTTTAAAAGCAATGAGTTAACAATCAATATCGAAGCAATTAATGTCGCACTGTCAAAAGTTGAAAATGCCAATAAAATTCAGCTAGATACATTGAAAGGTTATGTGAACAGCGAACCTGAACAGGCTGTACTGGCTTTTCGATCGCTGAATGAAGCAGAGTCAATCGATGACAAGTTTAAAAAGATCATGGCAGAGCTACCGCACCTGAGCGGCGAGGCACACCACCTGCTTGAAACTTCTATCTTGCTACAGTGACTATAAATAAAGATAAGCCTCAGCGAATCCCTCACAGCAAAGCGCTTTAGGTATAAGTTAAGACTTATCTTTAATTTTCTAGCCCTCATTGAATTTCTAATTCAACAAAGCGCTATTGATTAACGTCTAAAGCGTTAACGACTTCACCATACCCGCTTCAGCGTGACCAGGGATATTGCACGCTAACTCTACGTTATTATCACCATGAAAATGCCAAAGCATCTGCTTCGCTTTGCCCGGCTTAACCGTGACTGTACTGCCCGAGTCATGAGCGTGATTACCCATTTTTTTCATCATTTCACGATGCTCTAGCTGCTCTGAGGCAGAACCAATCGAGAATTCGTGATCAATCTTGCCTGTATTCATCACAACAAACTGCACTACGTCATTTGGCTCTATATCGACCTTGTTTTTAAATGTGATTTTCATATCATCACTTAGCAGCACATGAACCACTTTATCGGGCTTCGCGCCTTGAGCTGGCATCCCAACTTCTGACATACCTTCCATGTCCATCATTCCATCCATATTCATCATCTTTGAATGGTCCATCTTTCCACTCTTCATCATCGAGTGGTCCATATTCGAATGGTCCATTTCAGCAAAAGCCGTTGCAGTAGTTAACGTCAGTGCAATCGCAATAAGTGTCTTTTTCATGATCGTTCCTTAGATTAATTCAGTTATTTATTTGTTAGTTTCACATGTTCATGTGGTACGCCCTTACTCACTCTGTTTTGGTAAGTAAGGGCTAATAATCAATACGTTATTTGTTTGTCTCGTTTTGGCTATGCGTAATCTCACGCTGTTTCCAGAGCTTAAAGATTGCAGGCAAAACCAGTAGGGTAAGCAACAGTGCCGACGCCATTCCGCCTATCATCGGCGCGGCAATTCGCTGCATCACTTCAGAGCCCGTTCCCTCGCCATACATAATTGGAATGAGGCCAATGATCACCGTAAGTACTGTCATCATCACTGGGCGAACACGCAGTCCTGCACCCTCACGAATCGCATCCGTTAAGTCTTCACTCTGAAGTGCTTGCTGGTTCTGCTCCGCATCCAATTTTTTGTAGTGCCATGCTTGGTTTAGGTAGACCAACATGATCACACCTATCTCAACAGCTACCCCGGCAAGGGCGATGAAGCCCACCCCCACTGCAATGGAGAAGTTGTAATTGAGGATATGCATTAGCCATAAACCACCAACCATCGCGAGTGGTAATGTCAGCATGATCATCATCACCTCACCGACACGGCGGAAACTGAGGTAGAGCAACAACATGATGATGGCGATGGTAATTGGCACAACGACACTTAAACGTTCTTTGGCGCGCTCCATGTATTCGTATTGACCAGACCATGCCAATGAATATCCAGCAGGCAAGACGATTTGATCTGTAACGACTTTTTGCGCCTCTGCCACATAAGAACCAAGGTCGCGACCTTCGATGTCAACGAACACCCAGCCATTAGGACGCGCGTTCTCCGTCTTAATCATTGGTGGCCCATCTTCATAGCGAATATCCGCGACATCAGACAAAGCAATTCGCGCTCCATTTGGTGTCACTAACGGCAGGTTCTGCAGCTTAACGACAGAATCACGATAGCTTTGTGGGTAACGGACATTGATTGGGTAACGCTCTAGCCCCTCAACGGTTTCGCCCACGTTCATGCCACCAACCGCAGTCGAAATAACCTGCTGAACCTCTTTGACGCTTAATCCGTAACGAGCAGCAGAGCAGCGCTTGATGTCTATCGTGACATAGCGACCACCAGCCACACGTTCGGCATACACAGAAGCCGTACCGCTAACACCATTTAAGATAGGTTCCAGCTGAGAGCCAATGTCCTCTATAACACTCAGATCTGGCCCTGCTATTTTGATTCCGATTGGCGTTTTGATACCGGTCGCTAACATGTCGATACGAGTTTTGATTGGCATAACCCACGCATTGGTTAAACCTGGGAACTGAATCAGATCATCAAACTCTTTACGCAGAGACTCCGTAGTGACACCGTCACGCCACTCATCTCGCGGTTTAAGCTGAATCACGGTTTCAATCATGGTTAACGGTGCAGGATCGGTTGCTGTCTCTGCTCGACCAATTTTGCCCCACGTGGTTTCGACTTCTGGAATGGTTTTAATGAGCTTGTTGGTTTGTTGCAACAACTCACGAGCCTTACCTATTGAGATGCCCGGATACGTGGTTGGCATGTACATCAAATCCCCTTCGTCCAAAGGAGGGATGAACTCACTACCAAGCTTACTGGTTGGGTAATAAGCAGACGCCATTAAGCCAAGTGCGATAACAATCATCACCTTTGGATATTTTAGGCTGAGGTTCAGAAGCGGTTTGTACATCGCCACTAGGCTGCGGTTGACTGGGTTTTTGTGTTCAGGCAACACGTTACCGCGAATGAAGTAACCCATTAGCACAGGCACAAGCGTGATAGCCAAACCCGCCGCTGCGGCCATCGTATACGTCTTGGTAAACGCAAGTGGCGAGAACATCTTGCCCTCTTGCCCTTCTAGCGCGAACACAGGCACAAAACTCAAGGTAATGATAATCAGAGAGAAGAACAGCGGCGCGCCAACTTCTTCTGCTGCCTTACCTATCACTTGCCAACGGTTTTTGTCAGTAAGCGGAGTCCGTTCAATGTGTTTATGAACGTTCTCAATCATCACTATGGCACCATCCACCATGGCGCCAATCGCAATCGCGATCCCGCCAAGAGACATAATGTTGGCGTTAATACCCTGCCAATGCATAACGATGAATGCGCCTAAGATACCGACAGGCAGACTTAGCGCGATAACCAGTGATGATCGGATATGGAACAAGAACAGCGCACACACGACGGCGACCACGATGAACTCTTCAGCCAGCTTCTTCCAAAGGTTTTCAACGGCTGAATCAATCAAAGTAGAACGGTCATAAGTTGCGACAATCTCGACACCATCAGGTAAACCAGCTTGCAGTTCAGCGAGCTTGGATTTCACCGAGTCGATCACTTCACTGGCATTTTCACCAAAGCGCATCACAATAACGCCGCCAACCGCTTCACCCTCACCATTGAGTTCAGAGATACCGCGACGCATTTGCGGGCCAAGATTAATGTCAGCAATGTCACCTAATAGCAACGGAGTACCTTTGTCGGTCACTTTTAGCGGCAGAGATTGAATGTCTTCAATGCTTGTCAGGTAACCGGTGGTACGAACCATATGTTCGGCTTCCGCAATCTCAACAACAGACGCTCCTGTTTCTTGATTACCATCTTGGATTGCCTTGTTGACTTGCTGAAGCGTTAGGTCGTAAACACGTAACTTGGCAGGATCAATCTGTACTTGGTACTGCTTCACCATGCCACCAACGGTCGCCACTTCAGACACGCCTTCTACAGTTTGCAATTCATACTTCAAGAACCAATCTTGCAAACTACGAAGTTCCGCTAAGTCGTGCTGACCTGTTTTATCTTGCAACACGTAGCTGTAAACCCAGCCCACACCGGTTGCATCGGGTCCTAGTGTTGGCTTGGCACTCGATGGCAAGTTAGGTGCAACTTGGCTTAAGTACTCCAACACTCGTGAACGTGCCCAGTACATATCGGTATCGTCATTGAAGATGATATAGACATAGGAATCACCAAAGAACGAGTAGCCACGAACTGTTTCAGCACCCGGTACAGCTAACATGGCGGTGGTCAATGGATAGGTCACCTGATCCTCGACCACCTGTGGGGCTTGACCCGGATAACTGGTTTTGATGATTACCTGAACATCTGACAAATCAGGAATGGCATCGACAGGTGTATTTTTAACACTGTATAAACCGCCAAATACGATGGCGACAGTGGCAACCAGCACTAAGAAACGGTTGCTAATAGACCAGCGAATGATTGCATTGATCATAGTTCGCCCTCACCCGTGCTATTCGTCGGTTCGAGAGATTTGAGCACATAATCAGAACCTTGCTTCGCTACTAGAAACCGAATGGTTTGACCCTCGGCAAACTCAGATAAATCAAGGTCATCACTGGCTTGGAAATTCATTTCACCCGCTTTCCAATTCCACTCAGGGACTGGCTGATGTTTTACGGTGATCATGCCAAAATCTGCCATCAACATAGTGATGTCACCTGTTACCCAAACTTCGCCAGCGATCTTGTGTTTGGTGACCTTGTAATCAACAACCTCGTACTGCCCTGACTCTGTCTTTCTCATCTCAAAATCAATCGCCTTACCACGTTGCACGTCACTCATGTCCAAGCCTTCCGCAAAGGTGAAATTCATCACCATGCCCGGCCAATCCCATTCAGGAACAGGCTGATGGTTAATCGTCACCATACGGCTGCCTTGCATAACGTCGGAAATTTCACCGTTCGCCCATACGGTTTCAGCTTCTTCCTCAACACCATTGATGCGTGACAGATCAGCAGATTGGCTCGATTCAGAATCCAACATGAAGTGAGCAGAAGTGACAATGTTTTCGCCTTGCTCTAGCCCTTGAAGCACCTCTATTTTTTCGCCAGCTTCACGACCAACCTCAATACGAGCAGAGCGATACTTGCCAGAACCTTCTGACATCACCACTCGAGTCATACCACCGGAGTGAATAACCGAAGATCTTGGGATAGTAAGAACGGCTTCATCACTGATGGGTTTCAGCGCAATATTGGCAAACATATTTGGCTTAAGCTCACCATTTGGATTGGAGAACTTCAAACGAACGCGCAGAGTTCGAGTTTTTGGGTCAAGGATTGGGTAAACGTAATCGACATTACCCAACCACTCTTTGCCGGGAATGGCATCTAGCGTCATCACTGCATTGCTGCCTGACGAGATCCAGTGCGCTTGACGCTCAAACACCTCTGCATCAACCCATACTTCGCCTAATGGACCCGCACTGATCACCGCTTGTGCAGGTGAAAGATAACCACCTTCTCGGATATTCAGGCTTGCGATGACACCATCGGCTGGCGCTTTGACTTCAATGGTTTGTGAGGCTTTGCCTTTGCGCGTAATAGAGCGGATTTGAGTCTTATCAACACCCAAGGTAATTAAGCGTTCAGTCGAGCCCTTGATCAAACCTTTACGACCCGTTTTATAAGCACTGATCAACTCTTCTTGTGCTTTAACAAGCTCTGGAGAATAGAGTGTGAAAAGCACATCACCTTTGTTTACCTTCTCACCCACAGCGTTGATGTAGAGCTTCTCAACCCAACCAGCTGCTCTTACGTTGGTTTGCCACAATGTACTTTCATCGAACGCCACATAACCCACGGTTTCAATCCGAGGAGACAGCGCTTCGAACTTAACTTTCGCTGTTTTGACACCTAGATTATTTTCTACCGACGAATCAATAAACACGGTTCCGGGCTTATCTTTTGCTCCGCCGTTCACATCGTCTGCATACACCGGGATAAGATCCATCCCCATTGGCGATTGACCTGGCTTATCACGCTGATAATTTGGGTCCATCGGAGCTACCCAATACAAAGGCTCATCGCTGGCCTGTTTACTTACATCTGCGCCTGTACTCGTTGCCATTGCTGACATGTCGTGTGCTGGATTAATCAGAAAATGGTTCACACCAAAACCCAATGCACCACCGACCAATAAAGCGATTGTTGCTACTTTTACTGAACTCATTGTCTATTCCCTTATTGATTGGCTGTGTGTTTAGTTGCGCTTGAATTGAGTTGTGGTTGGTTTACTTGGTATTCAAAGCCACTGACTAACGCCGCCAGTTTGCTGTTAACGATGTTGAGATCGGTGATCAAACGTTGTTGCTCTAACTTAAGCGCCAGCTCATCGGTCGTTGCTAAAATGACATCGTTAAACTGAGCGGTATTGTTTTGATAGCCCCTTTCAACCGCGCTGATTCGTGCTGCGGTTTGAGGAAGCAAGGACGTTTGATAGCGATCTAATCGCTGGATCAGATTTGATCTGTCCACCAGCAATGCATTCACTTGCGCGTTCATTTGGGAAAGTAAGGTGTCTTTTTGAGATTTAGCCGCACCAACTTGATACTGAGCAGCCGATAAGTTTTTATCTTGTCGATTCCCCGTAAACAGCGGGATGTCGACTGTCAGATAAGCACTCACCAGATCAGAAGCTGGTTCACCCGCCATGTTATTGGCTTGACGGTGTGCATACATCACTTCCACCCCAAATTGTGGGGTATAAGCTTGCTCGGCTAACTCAACCTGAGTTTGATTAGAGGAAATACCGACATCGGAGATCTTAACCAAAGGATGGTCAGTCAGTAGCTGGTAGTGCTTGGTTGAATCGATATTGGTCGCTAATTTGCTTTCCAACAATGACCAATCGATTTGGTTAGTTGCATTCAGTGTGCCCTGAGAATCAAGAACCTGAGAGCCTAGCCAATCAGAACCCAACCATTCAGAAAGCTGAGAGATTAAGCGGCGCTGAACCTGCTGGTTTGCCTGAAGTTTCTCATCAAGCTTGCTCACTTGGAGCTGAGCATTAAGCAGATCTTGCGCTTCGCTTTTACCAATCGAGTAATTGGTTTGTACATAGTTTTCAAGCTCAACCAACAAACGACGATTTTGACGAATCACCGACTCAGCCTTTTGCTGATAACCTAACTTAAGCCAAAGCTGCGTCATGCTATTCGCAACCGTCAATTCTCTTGCTTGCACCTGCAAAGCTAAAGCATCTGCCTGTTGGCCTGCCTTTTTTTGTTGAAGGTTAAGCGTATCGCCACGCTCAAACTGCTGCATCAACCCTACCGATATATTGGTCATCGGGTCTTCGTCGAATTGAAAACTATCGACAGGCAAACCGCCAAATCCAACTTTTAATTTAGGATCCATTAAGGTCGAGCTGGCAATGCCCGTTTCTCGCATCGCTTGAGACTGAGCAAAGTACTGTTTGCGATTTCCATCTTCGCTTAAAGCAATCTCAATCAGTGTATTGAGTTGCTGCGTCGAGCTTGCTTGGTCATGTGCTGAAATGTGTTGAGCATTTGAAGCTGACGCCGTGGTAGCCGCGAGCGTAGCACTTGAAAACAAGGCCATAGGCAAGGTAGCAGCAACCACTAAGCTCGTGTTCATGACAAACACAGAGGTTGTTGGTTTCATATTCACAATGAATGTCCATATCTAACGCTAATTAGCGCATAAAAAAGAATGGCTTATCAGATTTATCTAACTGATAGAGCTGTATTTTTAGATATAGATTTATGCGGAAGGTGGGCGTAGCAAAGATTGAGCGCGTGCGACTTTCTGGCCAATCGTGACCGATTGAAAACGAGCTAATGAAAAGGAAAGTTGATCAACGGCTTGAACAGCCTGAATTGGATAGGGACTTGCAGAACACATTGAGGCACAGCAATCGACACTCGAACAATGGTTACCCATCATCGAGCTACCGTCTTCGCTCATTGAAGACATATCGCATTGAGCCATCAAAGCATGGGCACTCATGTTAGAGTCTTCAGCGTGTACTTCTTCACTCATCACATGACACCCTGCCATTGACTCATTAACCGAAGTATCGCTGTGGTAACAAGCCGACTTGCTCGACCCCATTTCCATCATCATTACTTCAGTCATCAAGGCTGAGGAGCTTGAGGCATAGCTAGACATCAACATCGCAATGATGCTGAAAACAATAATCCAAGTTTTTCGGAATGTGTTTGTCATAGCTTACCTTTGAATTTACAACGCAACTATAAACGTTCCCCTTAGGGTAAGGTCAATGCCATTGTGCCGATATTTACCTGACCGTTGAAAAAGTATTCATCCTCTCTTTCATCAAAATGAGATAATTCTTCGACTTTGCAGTTTTTTCTTTAAAAATTATCCAATTAGCTAGCGAAACCTCTATCTGTGTATTTTACTTAAGATAGTGCAACCACGATTCACGGATGATAAAAATGGCTAACAAAAAAAACGTCGAAGCAAACAAGAAAAATACAGAAATCAAAAATAAGAAAAGTAACAAGCTAGAACAAAAGAAACCAACACAAAAAAAGAAGCGCAGACTGCATTCACATCTAAAAGTGAATATCCCACTTTTTCAGTCACTCATGATGATTTTGCCATCATTGGCTAAACACGCTGCTGCAGAAAGTATAGACAATTCCAGCGACGCTGCAGATCAAGTAACCGCAAATAACGTGACCGAAAAAGATGTCACCGATGACCATAGCAAGGCGGACTCATCAGCGGTTGCTCTCCAAGAAGCTCAGACGAGTGACAGCGACGTAAACTCCACCTTAAGTGCAAGTCATGCCGCCCATGGTTCGAGCTCTCACTTGGTTCCTTCTCATCATTTGTCGACGCTTTCTCACCCGCAAGTCCATTACATTCCTTCGGTATCGATGCCGACTATCTCCTCAGGGAGTAACGGTCAGCCGACTCATTCGAATGCGCCTACGACGCCCGCTTTACCCGTCACCTTTATGCCAGAAGTCATAAAAGGTACGTACGGAGAGCTTCATGTTGATGCAAATGGTCAATACACATTCGTATTGAATCCAAATTCTCCTCAATACATCCTGTTAAACCAGCACCAACCAGGTACTGATCATTTTGCGTTACATCTATCTAATGGCTCGAGCATCATTGTTCAGATACCGGTAACAGGTAAGCAAGACACGCCAAATATTTCTGGAGACTTAACAGGTGTGGTAACAGAAGATCACAATATTGATTCACAAGGCTTGTTACATGCGAACGGCAAAATCGATGTCATAGACCCTGACCAAAATGAAAGTTCGGTTACGCCGGAAGTTATCTCAGGTAAATATGGTTCATTAACTATCGATGCTGATGGACATTGGCAGTATCAAGTTGATAACTCGCTCTCTAATGTTCAAGCTTTAACCGCAGCCACTTCACTGCATGAAAGTTTCACAATTCACACCAAAGATGGCACACCGCAAACGATCGATATGACGATTGGCGGAAACGACGACAATGCCGTAATTACGGGTGTGGATGCTGGCACGTTAACTGAAGATTTAACGACACAAGTTCAAGGGCAGCTTTCGGTAACGGACTCTGATCTTGGAGAGGACCACTTTCAAGCCTCACAAGTGACTAGTAATTTCGGTACGCTAAGCATCACCAAAGACGGTGCGTGGACATACAGTTTAGACAACAATAACCCAGTAGTTCAAAGACTTGGCCAAGGTTCAACTGCGACAGACATCGTCACTGTTCACTCTGCCGATGGCACACCACATCAAGTCACTATTACCGTTAATGGCACTAATGATACTGCTGTTATTTCAGGTACAAATTCAGGGGCGGTAACTGAAGAGTCGCAACTGAAAACGTCTGGGACTCTGACTATTACAGATACCGATAAAGGCGAAGATCACTTCTCGAATACCGATATCGCAGGTCAATTAGGCACCCTACATCTTAAAGATAACGGTAATTGGACCTACGATTTAGATAACAAAAACACGGCAGTTCAAGCACTAGCGCAAGGTAAAACGGCGACGGACACTATCACCGTTCACTCTGCCGATGGCACGCCACATCAAGTTACTATTACCGTGAATGGCACTAACGACACTGCGGTGATTGCAGGCACTAACTCTGGTGCGGTAACTGAAGAGTCGCAATTACAAACGTCTGGGACTCTGACTATTACAGATACCGATAAAGGCGAAGATCACTTCTCGAATACAGACATTGTTGGTTCATTAGGTACCCTACATCTTAAAGATAACGGTGATTGGACCTACGATTTAGACAATCAAAATCCGACCGTGCAAGCGTTAGCGCAAGGCAAAACGGCAACCGACAGCATCACCGTTCACTCTGCCGATGGCACGCCACATCAAGTTACTATTACCATCAATGGCACTAATGACAGTGCGGTGATTGCAGGCACTAATACGGGTCAAGTGACTGAAGAAACGGTATTAACCACATTTGGCACATTAACTATTAGTGACACAGACACAGGTGAAGCCCACTTCTCTGATAGCGATATTGTTGGTCAATTAGGCACCCTACATCTTAAAGATAACGGTGATTGGACCTATGATTTAGATAATAACAATCCAACCGTGCAAGCGTTAGCCCAAGGTAAATCGGCGACGGACACTATCACCGTTCACTCTGCCGATGGCACACCACATCAAATCACTATTACCGTTAATGGCACTAATGATACTGCTGTGATTGCAGGCACCAATACCGGTGCGGTAACTGAAGAGTCTCAACTTCAAACAACGGGCTCATTAACTATTAGCGACACCGATACCAATGAAGCGCACTTCTCGAATACAGACATTGTTGGTTCATTAGGCACCCTACATCTTAAAGATAACGGTGATTGGACCTATGATTTAGACAATCAAAATCCGACCGTGCAAGCATTAGCGCAAGGCAAAAAGGCAACCGACACCATCACCGTTCACTCTGCCGATGGCACGCCACATCAAGTTACTATTACTGTAAATGGTACTAATGATACTGCTGTTATTGCAGGCACCAATACCGGTGCGGTAACTGAAGAGTCTCAACTTCAAACAACGGGCTCATTAACTATTAGCGACACCGATACCAATGAAGCGCACTTCTCGAATACAGACATTGTTGGTTCATTAGGCACCCTACATCTTAAAGATAACGGTGATTGGACCTATGATTTAGACAATCAAAATCCGACCGTGCAAGCATTAGCGCAAGGCAAAACGGCAACCGACACCATCACCGTTCACTCTGCCGATGGCACGCCACATCAAGTTACTATTACTGTAAATGGTACTAATGATACTGCTGTTATTGCAGGCACCAATACCGGTGCGGTAACTGAAGAGTCTCAACTGCAAACCTCGGGAACACTCACCATCACCGATACAGACAAAGGTGAAGCCCACTTCTCGAATACCGATATCGCAGGCCAATTAGGTACCCTACATCTTAAAGATAACGGTGATTGGACTTACGATTTAGATAACAAAAACCCAACGGTACAAGCATTAGGTCAAGGTAAAACCACCACCGATAGCATTACCGTGCATTCCGCGGATGGCACAACACATCAAATAATGGTGACCATAAATGGTAGCAACAATGTGGCCACTATTGCTGGCGTTGATACTGGTTCAATAACCGAGAATACCGCTGGCGTTAACATGTCTCCCGATTATGCCCAACCTGGCATAGCCACACTTGGCAATACAACACTCTATGCGGATGGTAAGCTGACCATTACAGACCCTGATACGGGTGAGTCTATTTTTGAAAAGCAAGGCAGCAATGGTTACGACTATCACGGTACCTATGGAGATCTGATTTTACAAAATGATGGTACATGGCATTATCACGCCGATGCCGGACATAGAGCCGCTATTGGTGGCGTAGCAACAACGCGTGGCACTGCAATTGACCAACTTGGTGAAGGGCAAAGCTTAACCGATA
>NZ_JBFSRM010000048.1:0-12065 GCF_041465805.1 Vibrio sp. 10N.239.311.G01 | reverse complement strand
ATACGAGACACAATTACTCTTTATCGCCCAAACTGGTTAAATTTTAACAGTGACATCTACCCTGCCAGATAGGGATAAAGTGGAGATTTGGTTATTAATCATATCTATGTTATTGACTATGTAAAAATCACCACAAGTTATCCGCCCAAGAGCATACAAGCCCATTTGAATATCACCAGTTTCTGACTTAGCAGGCTATCAAGTACCGGATTGCTTCTATCGAGTGAACGTTGTATTCCTGTAGCATTGATGATGAAATCAAAGAAGTACTCCTTTTCTATCTGTCTCTACACAATATTGACCATTGTCTAATCGTTGAGCAAAGTCACTGGCAAGGTAAGATGTATCAGTGCCCGGAATGGAAACCTGATGAGGAAGCTAGTTCCACCCTTGTAGGAGTGGAACTATGGTCGATAATTAAAATGGACAGCTCATATAACCCTGAAGGATTATCTTTTTGGGAGACATTTTGCAGACAGCAGCCTAATTGCCTCTAAAAATCAGTGCGCATGTAGTGCAACTAAACTTTGTGACACAACGAGTAAGACAAGAGTACGAAGAGATATTAATGATGTTAGTGGTCTTTATCATATATACCAATGTCTTTTTTTAAATGGTCAGAAAGGTGTCTCACATCGAGAGATGCATTTTTATTTTTTCCACTTTTAAAATTATACCTTTTAAATTTAATCCGCAGATAGCGTAAATAGTCTCTAAACTTCGATTTTTTTTGAATTGTTTTCACTGACTTTTCATTTTTCATAGCAACGCACTCTTTTTTATAAGAAAAACCATAATTTTAACGACCAAAATTAATTGAAATTAAGTATCTTTAAACCCAGAAGCTTCGTCTTCATGAGAAAGTTGATTTGATACTAATTATGTTTACTTTAGGGACTGCTGCTCCTTTTCTCTTCAGTGAAAATAGTTTTATTTGTCTTTCCATGAAGAATTCCCTTATTGTTTTGTTACTTATTGCCAGAGTAAGTAGATAGTTACTTATTATTTTATAAGTTAACACAAAGGCTAAGAGCTAATTATTTACATTTAATTTATATTCGTTAAGGGTTTATAATGAAAATCAGGATTAGATACTGTTCACGAAATGCCTCCAGTATATAAAAGGATATTTGATTGGTTTGATGCGATGGTGCGTTCTAGAATTTTTTCATTTCTAGCCTGTATTTTTGGGGTGAAAGTACCCCTGTATAAGAGTAACTTGGCGTTAATGTAAAAACAGTGTGGTCAAATCTACACCCCAACCCCTTCCAATAGGGGCGTTTTTCATCGATAATTTAGCCTCTTAGTGAAAACAAAGACTAATTGGAAAGTGTTCCAAAAATGCCCCTGTATTTTCAATTTTTGACCACACCCTACGCCAGTATTGCCATTCAGTCGAAGGTGAACGTGATCGTGCTGAGTCGTCTTTTGGGGCATGCTGAAGCGGAAACGACGCTAAAGTATGCGCATTTGGGACGTGAGGACGTGTGTCAGGCGGCCTCTCATGTGTCGGGTGTACTCGTTAAGGGGATGCGCTCATGAAGTCACTGTTATTCACTTCTAAAGTGATTCAATCTCTTCATTCAAAAACTCGAACGTATACGGTGTGGGATACCAAAATTCCCGCGTTAGGGGTTAGAGTCTATGCCGATGATCGCCGTTTCTATGTGACTTATCTACCCATTCCCAATAAGACGTTAGCGGCCGTGGGACAATTCACCCTAAAACAAGCCAGACAACACGTGCAAGCTTTACAGTCTTCTTTTTTAGAAAAAGAGACGAAACCGATACGGTTAATTCGCTTTGATGCTTTGGTGAAAGAAGAATGGACGGATAAGGTCTGCAAGGGATGGAAACTGAGTACACAAGGGACAGCGTCGAGCGCCTTAAGAAGGCATTTGTTGCCCGAGTTTGGACGTTTTCCTGTCAGCCGTATTGATTCGTTTCATGTGCATCGTTGGTTTGATGAACTCAGCCAGAATTACGCAGGGGCTGCCAACCGCAATCTTGATGTGCTTCGTTCTATCTTCAAATATGCGGTGAAGCAAGGTTATTGCATGGAAAACCCTTGTGAGGGTCTCAAGCAAAGTCGCAAAAAAAAGCTCAATCGTTTTTTGAGTTTGGATGAGTTAGCGCGATTGGATAAGGCATTAACTGTGGTCAGCCAGCAAGGTAATCTGGAAGCGTGCTGTTGTCAGGTGCTAAAACTGGTGCTGTTAACGGGGTGTCGAATTTCAGAGGTAACAGGCCTACAATGGTCTTTTGTTAAAGGCAGGGAGTGGCACTTGCCGGACAGCAAAACGGGTGCGAAGGTGGTGTATGTGGGCAAGGAAGCGCAGAAACTCCTTTCAGACATACCAAAGCAAGCATGGACACAGCGTAGCGAATCACACGATGATGTGTTTATGCCTTTGCGTCGTTTTGTGAGTCGGTCGACTAAGGTTAGTATGGTCTGGCAACAGGTGCGAGCCTTAGCCCATATCGAGGCTGTTCGCATTCACGATTTGCGTCATACCTTTGCCAGTTATGCGGTGTTAGAGGGGTTCCCTATTCCGATGGTGTCGAAACTGTTGGGTCACACGCGTATTTCATCCACGCTTCGTTATGCTCACGTGGATGATGTGCAAGTATCGCAATCTGCTGAGGCGATAGGGGAAGTTATTAGTGGAATATTATCAGGCCAGCTTGTGAATAACCCTAAAACTCGAAAAGTGAGAGCCTCCAAACCTAAGCCGACGAAATCTCCCCCTAAACGCAGAGGAAGACCTATCAAAGTAATACCGGAACTGACCGAGAAGGAGGTTGAACGGTTTAGATATGAAGTGGATTTTTGGGAATGGTGATTAAAATATCTGTCGGAATAACATAAGTACATCAAATTTTAAGATTAGGTTTTTTGGTGAAGTTTGTGTTTTGGGGAGTCACACTTGGAGTTCTGTGAATAAGTGTACGCGAGAACTAACGCTTTTCTCTAAATATTAATTATTAATTATTAATTTTAGGCCATTCGATAAAGACTGATAGGTTCGACGCTCTTTGTTTAACATCATAGGGTAGGCAGCTAATCAATGGACAAGAGTAAAGGATTGACGAGAGAGCAAATAAGGTCTTTTCGCCGAGATGGTTATTTAGGACCATTACCGAGGTTCGCAAATGTCGAATTAATTCAAGATGTTTTAACGGAAGTTAGGGAGATAGCTCAAAGCCCAGAGCCGCATCCCCTGTATGGTCGTTATTCTGTCAGGGATTGGCATTTAGTATCGACGAAAATTAAAGAGTTGCTCACAGATTCAGCTTTGATCCCAAAGCTACAGTCTCTGATTGGAGACGATTTAGCTCTTTGGCGCTCAAAAATTTTTCACAAGAAATCTGGAGAAAACGGTACAGGTTGGCACCAAGAGTGGGGAGATTTCGATGGTGAAGAAATTGGCAATAATAAGCCTAGTTTAAGGCCTAAACATGAAAGGCGGGATCGTTGGTGGAATTTAACTGTTTGGGTCGCCCTTACTGATGTTGAGCTTGATTGCGCTCCGTTGCGTTTCATTCGTGGTTCACATAAAAAACAATATCCTAAAACCATGGTTCCAATGACAGAATCTGAGTTTTGGCATGATCCATTTATTGACTGTAAAACAATCGAAGATGTTGTCGAAAGGGCGAACAATTACACACTAGTATTGGACGTTGATACCAGTGGGCTTTTTGAAAATTATCAAATTAGTGGGAAATCATTCGAGGATGTTAAAGCCTATGTTCGAGCTGAACTTGCAAAATTACCTGCAAAAAAAACATTGGGTGTAGACGAGAGCCAAGAAGATATAGTGACGATCCCTATGAAAAAAGGGGAATTTGTTATTTTCACGGAAAGAACCATGCATGGTTCTCTTCCTAATACATCTTATAATGACCGGTTTGGCATTAATTTTAGAGTAACGGCAACGGATACGGAAATTTATCCATTTCGACACTTGGGCGACTTTATTGATGGCTCAAACATAGATATCACAAGACATTCGAGCTTACTGCTCTGTGGTAAGGATCTGTCTAACACACGTAACAGTTATACGTGAGAAGGGAGGTTAGAAAGTGATTATCAGCAAACAAATGCATGACATGAATATTCTGAATGATGCTTCTGCCTTACTTGGGTGTTCGACTTCTAAAGAGCTCTATCAAAAATTAAGAGCTTTAATAGAGCGACACGAGACTGTGAGAGTGAAGACAGGAATAAACCTTGTGGCAGCAGAAGGCCCTATGAGTTTACAAGCTCGGGGACTACTAAGTTGTGACTTGGGGTCTAGAGCCTCAGGCGGTTCTATTGGGCGAAATAACCGCTTTTTTACGGGGCTTGATCAAGCTGATGAAATAGAAGCACTTTGCATAGTATTACTTAAGGAATTATTTGAATGCAATCATGCAGACCCTAGGCTTTTAGGAGGGCTTCATGCTAATACGGTTGTCTATGCAGTTCTCAAAAACCATTTCAACGTATCAGATATGTCCACCCTCAATACATTTTATGGTGGTAACTCAAGTAACCATAGTTTAGGCCCCCCGGGGATCTTGAACTATTCCATTTCAGATCTTCCTGTGGATCCGAATACCCTCGAAATTGACTTAAACGCCTTTGAATACATGGCTAAGTTTAGACACCCGAAATTAGTGAGTTTAGGGGCAGGTCTCAACCTTTTTCCCTTTCCTGTAAAAGAGATAAAAGACATTATTTCTCGTTGGGGAGGGATGTTACTTTTTGATGGCTCACATCAAGCAGGGTTGATTGCTGGTGGAGTTTATCCAAACCCTCTGTCTTTGGGAGCTGATATCTACACTGCATCGACAGGAAAGACGTTTAGTGGTCCTCAGGGAGGAGTAATTTGTTGGAATTCGGAAAAGTTTTCTTCTCCGATTAGCACGACTATATTCCCAAAGCTAACTGGTTCACATCAACTTAATCGAATTGCTGCCCTGACGGTCTCATGCTTAGAATTAAAGGAATATGGCCTTGAATATATGGCTCAAGGGATACTTAATGCTAGGCAACTTGCTAGTAATTTACAGGCGCACGGGTTGGAGGTGCTCTGTTCTGATGAAGGCTTTACTGAAACTCATCAAGTTGTTGTGAAATGGACTCGAGAAGAAGGTGCGCGTTCAGCATGCTACCGTCTAGCTGATGTTGGGGTTTTTGCTAATGCAGTCCCACTTCCTGAAGATAGAGAGTTGTTATCTGGGATACGTTTTGGTGCAACAGAAATTACTCGATTAGGGGTTACACAAAGTCAAATAGTTGTTTTAGCTGAGGTAATCGCAGGCGTTCTACAAGGTAATTACAATTTGAAGGAGGCGCGTAATGTAGTAAGTGAGTTAGCCTCAACATTTTCTGGCTTTAAATATAGCTTGGAGGGTGGACAATGATTTCAATTACAGAACTGTTTACTTACTTATTTGTTACGTTGCTATATGCGTTTATGCCCGGTCCTGCAATGCTTTACAGTATTGCTCAAGCTGTGTCAGGAGGGAAGAAAGTAGGAATTATGGCAGCTTTTGGCCTTCATATAGGAGGTTATTTTCATGTAATTTTAGCTGTATTAGGTTTGTCTTCTGTGCTTTTAGCTAATCCTTCTCTCTATTCTGCCATTCAAAAGCTAGGAGCTCTCTATCTTGTTTGGTTGGGTTTCCAACGTATCTATCTATCAAAAAAATTACGTATTACTTCTTGTGAAAGCAATCTTACCTCTCCTAAAAGAACGTTTATTGATAGTGTCATTGTAGATATTCTGAACCCTAAAGCCGCAATTTTCTATCTTGCTTTTCTCCCACAGTTTGTGAATGAAGCAGGAAGTGTTGCTGTTTGGCTCCAACTGCTTATTTTGGGAGTTGTTACGAATTTATTGTTTAGTAGTGCTGATCTGTTAAGTGTTTTGATGGCGAGTCATCTACAGAAAAAGTTTCAAGCAAGAAGTAACTGGGTTGATTTTTTCTCAAGGTGGTCTGGTAGTATTTTTATACTGTTAGGTGTTATGGCCTTGGTAAACTCCTCGTACAATTAGGGGAAGGGACACACTTCTCGGATTTTTAATTCAAGTTGATTTACGATGTAATGACTTAGGTTAGACGGTAGTGTTACTCGTTACTTAATTCGGAGTTAGCTGCCACTCATGTTGTGAGGAGGAGTGATAAATGGAATATCCACTTATAGGAGCATGTCAGTGCGGGCAAGTGACCTATGACTTGTATGAAAAACCACTAATGGTCTTTGCTTGTCACTGTACAGAGTGCCAAAAACTGTCTACCAGCCCATTTAGCATTACAGCAGTTGTCGATGCCGAGAAAATAGAGTTTTCTGGTCAACTGAAAACTTGGGAACGTTTAGCTGATAGTGGCAATCGTAATTGCGCGATGTTCTGTCCAAATTGTGGAAACAGAATTTACCATTTCAATCCAGATGCACCGCAAACGGTTAAATTAAAGTTAAAACCAACTGATATGTCGGTAGCTGATATTTTCGAACCTCAAGCACATGTTTGGGTTAGTGAAAAACTAGATTGGTACCAAATACCAACTAATGTAAAGGTTTTCCCTGAGCAGCCGGGGTAGCGGTGAGCAAGTGTTTAAGATATTAAAATACTTGTTCTGTAGTGGTCTAATGATCCCGGACACCAAATTAGGTGGTAAAGTCTCCACCATAAATGAGGTGTTCAATGACAAAACGACAACGACGTACATTTTCTACTGAGTTCAAAATAGATGCTGCAAGTTTGGTTCTTGATCAAGGGTACTCCATACCTGAAGCAGCTAACTCTATGGGCGTAGGTGAAACGGCTTTACGGCGATGGGTCGACCAACTCAAAGTTGAGCGAGGTGGGATGACACCAACGACCAAAGCCCTCACGCCTGAGCAAAAGAAAATCCAAGAGTTAGAAGCCCGGATTAACCGGCTAGAACGAGAAAAATCCATATTAAAAAAGGCCACCGCTCTCTTAATGTCGGACGAACTCGAACGTTCTCGTTAATAGACAAGTTGAGGGAGCATGAATCGGTCAAAATGCTTTGCGAACTGTTCAACGTAGCTTCATCTTGTTACTACGAGTTTAAGCAACGCAAGCCGGATGCCAGTCGCATTCGTCTAGCTAGCCAAATTAAAGAACTCTTCAACATGAGTCGAGGCTCTGCTGGCAGTCGTACTCTTGTCTCGATGCTGAGCGAAGAAGGCATAAAAGCCGGACGATTCAAGGTTCGCCAGATAATGCGTGAAGCTGATTTAATGAGTAAACAGCCAGGTTCGCATCGATATAGACATGCAAAAGTAGAAAGGCTAGATATTCCAAATCTACTGAAGCGTGAGTTTTCTGTCAGTACTCCGAATCGTGTTTGGTGTGGCGATATTACTTATATTTGGTCAGGTTCGAAGTGGACCTATTTAGCGGTAGTGCTTGACCTATTTAGCCGACGCGTTGTGGGGTGGTCTTTATCCGATAAGCCCGATACAGAATTAGTATCTAAAGCTTTGGAGATGGCCTGGGAGCAACGAGGATGTCCAAAGAACGTGATGTTCCATTCAGATCAAGGCTGCCAATATAGCAGCCGTAAATATCGCCAAAGACTTTGGCGATATCGTATAACTCAAAGCATGAGTCGTCGTGGTAATTGTTGGGACAACGCTCCCATGGAGCGGCTATTTAGAAGCTTGAAAACCGAGTGGATACCAGCAACAGGTTACCTGACACAAGCTCAAGCTAAGAAAGACATCAGCCATTACCTGATGAGTTACTATAATCGGCAACGGCCTCATCAAGCAAATGATGGGCTGTCGCCAGTAAGTGCCGAAAATCGGCTTAAGTCAGTGTCCGGAATTTGTTGACCACTACAGTTCTAATCTATTGAGGTTTAGGGAGTTTCATTGCATTAACTTACTTTTGGCCAGAACTTTCATAGGTTGAATCTTTATCTGTGGCACTTTCTAACTCGAAAGTGCCCCATTATTGGCTAGACCTTTTACTCATTCACACCCTGTTCATGGGTTTTTACCATATTAAAACTTATCCACTCTTCTCATACTGTTAATCCCCGTGATGTTTCACGGGGGTAGATTCCACCTTTCTTTCAGCGTTAGCTACCTTAAGTTCTTTTTCAATCAGTTTGTAGGTGTTTGAGGGGTATAAAAAAGCCTCGCGCTTGGCGAGGCTTTGGTTATCTAAATGTTCTGGATGCATCTCGATAAAAGTTTTCATGACTGCCCAACGCCATTAAGGTCAGGACTAACGTCCCGTATTCATCGTAGTTGTACCCAAGCAAGGTGAGCTGCTTGTTCATCTTAAACTTGTGCACCCTAAGAAAAGACAAATCGCCTTTCTTCATCACGCCAATAAAAGGGTTTTCTATAACCTCTTTCACTGTTTTATCTAGATCTTGTTTTTGGTTTTTGTGTAGCTTTTTTACTGTCTTGGCAAATGTCGTAGTTTGCTCAATCTTTGTTACTTTCGCTAAATTCATAAGAGGTCGTATTCCCGTGCTCTAATTCGGCTTTAGCGATGATTGCCTGCAGTACGAACTCGTAGGTTAAGTCAGGGTTATCCTCCATGATCTTGCCTATTTTCGCCCAATGCTCAATTTGCTTGGGGGTCGTTCGATTTAAAGCTGTTCCAATGGTTGCAGCTCTATCTACTAGGCTCTCATCAAGTCTAACGCTTGTAGTAGCCATATGTATTACCTTGGTCATTTGTTTGTTGATGTCAATTGTAGCGCATTGCATCATATGTGGCAACTTGCAACAAAAGCCCTGCTAGTGGGCTTTTTCACTTCTCATAAGTGACAATGAACTTAACCTCTAAGGTCGTGCTCTTCTGATGGCTCCTCCATACCGGAGATAATGCATCATTTACTAAATTAGAAAAAGCTTCTGTCCAAAGGTGTGCCATGAAACTCGAAAATGCCCCATTAGAAGTTACGACCGATTGATTACTCATTTCAGAAACCTGTGATTTGGCTTACTTTTCCTTATGCAAACCACATCTACTGTATTGATATAAGTGTAACGGACCTAGGTATATTAATGTAACGCCAGTCTCTATAGCGGCAACTTGGTCGGCTCAAGGGTGGTATGGGACTCGTTGCACTTGGCGTTAATCTCTTATATTTTAGTAACTTAAAATTTATGATCAAGGAGTAGACAATGAAGTTGAAAATAAGGGAAGCTTTACCAATATGTGCCATCATGTTGCTAACGGCATGTGGTGGTGACTCTGATAGTGCCGATGATGTAAATGCAGCAACACCAATCAATTCACCTACAGATGCTTTAAGTCAGTTAGTTTCGTCAGGAACGTACCCAGACTTAGACACTAGTGATTCGCTTACAGGTTCAGTCACCAATAACGAAGCCATTCGAGACGATATATTGGCATATATTGAAGCGGCTAACTTATCAGCAAGTCAAAAGACACAAGTTAAGAGTATTGCCAGAACTATCCAAGAAGCTGTCCTTGTTGATCATTCTGATATCGATGCAGTCCTCCAAGTTGATGAAGAGTCTACTGTAGCTATCGGTTGCTTGAGTTTAGCTTTTGATAACCCTGCCGATGCACATCAAATTCTAAAAGCGATAGAACATTACACAGCAAACACTCGTGAGCGCGCAGCGGCATATTCAGCGTTCAATGAAGCTCTTGATGGCACTGTGACGCGCCTACCATCTAATATCGATTGCGTGGAATGATGTATGAAAAAAATTATTATAACCGCTTTAGCTGCGTCAATCTCTTTCAATGTAAGTTCTGCAACAGTTTGTGAAGTACCAGGGTATGTCGTTGGCTTTTTTAATGGAGTGTGGAATACAAAAAATGAAGCGAAATTAGCGACATTTGAATTCCAAAAGCAAATTGGAAATGAGTACAATTCAGAGCCTGTAGCATACGAGACTTTTTATAACGTAACTGGTTCATCGGTTAGTGCATCAGCGTTTCAAGATATAGCAGAAGTATTTATTCAGCGAGCGGAAGAAATAGACCCCGATCTCGGCGGTAGATTTGATATCTTTTGGTCAGCAATTACTGGTGGTGGAGCTGATGGTTTCTTAGATAAAGTCTACAATATTGTCAGCGCCCCTAGTGACTTGGTGTTGGGGCTACTTACTGAGCTTTACGACTGGGCATCATCCCAAACAGTTGCACTTGTTAGTCATTTGTTTTCTTCACCGCCAACAGCAAGCGATTACGCTCGTCATAACACGAGGATTCAGACGTTAGGCACACAGGGCGCAAAAATGCTGTTTATCGCCCACTCCCAAGGTAATCTTTTTGCTAATAATGCCTACAACGCAGCATTGGAATTGGATAACCTAGATGAATCTAATCTTGGGGTAGTCCACATTGCACCAGCTTCACCACAACTGAATGGACCTTATACACTAGCCGATCTCGATTTGGTGATAAATGGTTTAAGAGCTGTAGGGACAGTGCCCGATACAAATGTCTCGATACCAGTCAGCCATTTAGAGGTTGATCCATCTGGTCACACTCTCATACAAACCTATTTAAATACTTCTTTACAACCAGCTGGAATGATAAGAAACGATCTCCAATCGGAGCTGGCGTCATTACAAACTCCTGAAGCAATCGCTTCTACAGGGTCGTTCACAGCAACACTCAGTTGGAATGGTCTAGGTGATGTTGATTTGCATACGTTTGAACCCAATGGGATGCAGGTGTACTACCAAAATAGGGTAGGTAACGTTGGTGAGTTAGATGTTGATAACACCAGCGGCTATGGGCCAGAGCATTACTTCGCCACTTGTGACAGAGACAGCCTCGAACTCGGGGTATATAGTATCGGTGTGAATAACTACGCTCGTGCAGAAGGTCGAATTGCAACTGTTCAAATATCGACAGGTAGTATTTCGGATGTTCTAACTAAGTCAGTTACACTTGGGGAAGCTCAAGGTTCATCAGAGAATGCCAACCCATTACACATGATGAATGTTGTGGTTTCTGAAAACGACAGTGGTGGCATTGAAATAGGGGCTTTCTAGTAACCTTAAAGGGCCGTTTACCTATAGTAATATAATCTGATAGCCCTACTAAAACATCATTTGATGTTTTAGTAGGGCATTGCGTTTGGTCTACCAATTTCCGATACATTGTATGATTCGGAGTAGTAAATTTTGTCCGAACGACTTAGTCGCCAATCTGAACGTAACTCGGAAATGTCCAGAGGCTTCATAGACCTGAAGTTTTACTCGTCGTCGCGACTCAAGGCGAGTTCCAATGATATATTTTGTAACTGCAAGCAATTAGCTTTGTCGATAAGAGCTGATAACAAAGAGAGCCAAAGCTGACTAAATTGATTAACCAATAACTTTCAATGTTTTTGGTTATAGTATGTGTAATACAAATCCCAATAATACTTGAGTTATTTCAAATGAAACAAGAAGTACATAGGTTTGAGCTATCAATAAATAGCACTATCTCTGAAGTCTATGGCCACTTTACTAAGGCAAATAGTGACCAAAGCCTCGATAGAATGTTTGAAGGTCTTCAAAAAAAACTCAGGAAAATTACCTGCTCAGTGAGAGAGAGGGAGTGTACTCTCATTAATGTGTACATTGCATACGGCAGAAGACAAGAGGACTTTGATGGTAGAGGGAAGACTTGTAATTCTTTTCCTACAAGGAGAATCGAAAGTATAATGAACACCCATTCTAACCTTTCGCCAGAAGACCTGCTAGGTGAGGCTTTACGATCTTTAGAGCACTGAGCTGGAACTTTAACGTTTTCTAGATTAGCGCATGATAGCTGAAAATATGAGCAAAAAAATTAAGAGTAATTACACCATGACAATGCGATAGAGTCAGACCATGCTCTAATCAAAAAGCTCATCGAAGCGATTCAAGGTCTTTAAAGGTTACGGATATTGAACAAGAGTCAATTTGATTTTTGGTTAAGCCGTGACCGGGCAGAGGTGAGAGTGCACGAGGGATCAGCGTTTTTGAATGAACTCTTCAATACATTTACAGTTTAAGTATAAAATGAGGCGGCCAAATAGCCGTCCCAGACACACCATCTGACTTGTTT
>NZ_JBFSRM010000047.1:0-14353 GCF_041465805.1 Vibrio sp. 10N.239.311.G01 | reverse complement strand
ACGAGATACGAGATACGAGATACGAGATACGAGATACGAGATACGAGATACGAGACATTTTTGAAAATTGGAGCAGATAAGACAAGCAAAAAGTGCCAAACATCATGGTGCAATTTCTATTATCTTTTCCTTGTTCTACAGACACAAAAAAGCCGAGCTAATGCTCGGCTTTTGTATTAAGAATCTAGTATAGATTACTCAGCAGCTTCTTCAGCAGCTGGGCGGTCTACAAGCTCAATGTAAGCCATTGGAGCTTTATCACCAGTACGGAAACCACATTTAAGAATGCGAGTGTAACCACCTTGGCGAGCCGCGAAACGCGGGCCTAGTTCATTAAATAGTTTTGCCACAACTTCGTTATCACGAGTGCGAGCAAATGCAAGACGACGGTTAGCAACACTGTCTGTCTTAGCTAGGGTAATCAATGGCTCAATTACGCGACGTAGTTCTTTTGCTTTAGGCACGGTAGTTTTAATAACTTCGTGACGAACAAGAGAGCTAGCCATGTTGCTGAACATCGCTTTGCGATGACTGCTGTTGCGGTTGAGTTGACGACCACTTTTACGATGGCGCATGACCTAATCCTTCTAACTTTTCGATTAATCTTCAGCGATTGACGCTGGTGGCCAGTTTTCTAGACGCATGCCTAGAGAAAGACCACGTGAAGCAAGCACATCTTTAATCTCTGTAAGAGATTTCTTACCAAGGTTTGGCGTTTTAAGTAGCTCAACCTCAGTGCGCTGTACAAGATCACCGATGTAGTGAATCGCTTCTGCTTTCAAACAGTTAGCAGAGCGAACTGTTAGTTCAAGATCGTCTACAGGACGTAGTAGGATAGGATCGAATTCTGGCTTCTCTTCCTTCTCCTCAGGTACACGTACATCACGAAGATCTACGAACGCATCCAATTGTTCAGCTAAAATAGTAGCTGCACGACGGATTGCTTCCTCAGGTTCTAGAGTACCGTTCGTTTCCATATCGATAACAAGCTTGTCTAAATCAGTACGTTGTTCTACGCGTGCCGCTTCTACAGCGTAAGCGATTTTATCAACCGGGCTGTAAGTAGCGTCAACTAGTAGACGACCGATAGGACGCTCATCTTCTTCAGTATGGATACGAGCTGAAGCTGGAACGTAACCACGACCACGTTCTACTTTGATACGCATAGCGATCTCAGCGTTGTCATCCGTTAGGTGACAAATTACGTGCTCAGGGTTAGCGATCTCTACATCACCATCGTGGGTGATGTCACCTGCAACAACAGGGCCTGAGCCTGATTTGTTCAGTGTAATAAACACTTCATCTTTGCCTTCAGCAACGCGTACAGCCAAACCTTTAAGGTTTAGAAGGATTTCCAGGATATCTTCCTGAACGCCTTCTTTAGTGCTGTATTCGTGTAGCACACCTTCAATTTCAACTTCTGTTACGGCACAACCCGGCATAGAAGATAGAAGAATGCGGCGAAGAGCATTACCTAGAGTGTGGCCGAAACCGCGCTCTAATGGCTCAAGAGTTACTTTCGCGTGTGTCGTATTGATCTGTTCAATGTCAACAAGACGCGGCTTAAGAAATTCTGTTACAGAACCCTGCATTGTGTCCTCTCTTTTTTTAACCTTACTTAGAGTAAAGTTCGACGATCAAGTGTTCATTGATGTCAGCTGATAGGTCAGAACGCTCAGGCATACGCTTGAATGTACCTTCCATTTTGCCAGCATCTACTTCAATCCAAGTTGGCTTTTCACGTTGTTCAGCAACTTCTAGAGCCGCTTTAATACGAGATTGCTGTTTAGCTTTCTCGCGGATAGAAACAACGTCGTTTGCCGCTACTTTGAAAGAAGGAACGTTTACAACTTTACCGTTAACTAGAATAGACTTGTGGCTAACTAGTTGACGAGATTCAGCACGAGTAGCGCCAAAGCCCATACGGTAAACTACGTTATCAAGACGACCTTCAAGAAGCTGAAGCAGGTTTGCACCTGTGTTGCCTTTAAGACGTGCAGCTTCTTTGTAGTAGTTGCGGAATTGTTTTTCTAGAACGCCGTAAATACGACGAACTTTTTGCTTCTCACGAAGCTGAACGCCATACTCAGATAGACGACCGCGACGAGCGCCGTGTACACCTGGTGCGTTATCAATTTTACACTTGGTATCGATCGCACGGACACCAGACTTAAGGAATAAGTCAGTACCTTCGCGACGGCTAAGCTTAAGCTTAGGACCCAAATATCTTGCCATGATCTTTCTCCAATATTCCTAGAAACGAAACTTAAACGCGACGTTTCTTAGGTGGACGACAACCGTTATGAGGGATTGGTGTCGCATCAACAATGTTAGTGATACGGAAACCAGCAGCGTTCAGTGCACGAACAGTAGATTCGCGACCTGGACCTGGACCCTTAACCATAACTTCCAAGTTCTTTAGGCCATATTCTTTAGCCATTTCACCACAACGCTCAGCTGCAACTTGTGCTGCGAACGGAGTAGATTTACGAGAACCACGGAAACCTGAACCACCTGCTGTAGCCCATGCAAGAGCGTTGCCTTGACGGTCAGTGATAGTTACGATTGTGTTGTTGAAAGAAGCATGAATGTGCGCTACGCCATCAGCTACTTGCTTGCGTACGCGCTTACGCGCGCGAGTTGGTTGTTTTGCCATTGTACTCTACCTTATCCGACTATTTCTTGATCGGCTTGCGCGGACCCTTACGGGTGCGAGCGTTGGTTTTAGTACGCTGTCCACGTAGTGGTAGACTGCGACGATGACGAAGACCGCGGTAACAGCCAAGGTCCATAAGACGCTTGATGTTCATCGATACTTCACGACGTAGATCACCTTCTACAGTGTACTTAGCTACACCATCACGCAGTTGATCGATCTGCTCTTCAGTTAGTTCACTGATCTTAGCATCTTCAGCAATACCCACTTCAGCTAGAATAGCTTGAGAGCGAGTTTTACCGATACCGTAGATTGCAGTAAGTGCAATTACAGAATGCTTATGATCAGGAATGTTAATGCCGGCTATACGGGCCATTATTCACTCCTAAGGGGTTCATAAAAGAATTATCCGCAGCAAAGCCCGTTATGGATACGCTGCGGCATACTACTTCTTTTGCACGCAAAAGGTAGGCCGAGGAATATACTCGACTCTACCTTGTATTTCAAGTAAAAATTTCTGCTAATTAGCCTTGGCGTTGCTTATGCTTTGGCTCACTGCAAATCACGCGAACGACACCGTTACGCTTGATAACTTTACAGTTACGGCAGATTTTTTTAACGGAAGCACGAACTTTCATTGCTAAACTCCGTAAATGGAA
Organism: Vibrio sp. 10N.239.311.G01; assembly: GCF_041465805.1. NCBI lineage: Bacteria > Pseudomonadati > Pseudomonadota > Gammaproteobacteria > Vibrionales > Vibrionaceae > Vibrio > Vibrio sp. 10N.239.311.G01. The sequence goes on along the minus strand of NZ_JBFSRM010000047.1, from coordinate 11,038 downwards.
TCGAAATTGTTACCACCGAATTAACGGCCGTAACCCTTCAGATTCGCTTTCTTTAACACAGAATCATACTGTTGTGACATCAGATGAGTCTGTACCTGTGCCATGAAATCCATGATAACTACCACTACGATTAGTAGTGATGTGCCGCCAAAGTAGAAACGAACGTTCCACGCGACCATCATGAACTCAGGAATCAGACATATAAAAGTAATGTATAGAGCGCCCGCAAGGGTTAGTCTAGTCATCACTTTATCGATATATTTCGCTGTCTGCTCACCTGGGCGGATACCGGGTACGAATGCACCAGACTTCTTCAAGTTATCAGCTGTTTCACGTGGGTTAAACACCAACGCTGTATAGAAGAAACAGAAGAAGATTATAGCTGCTGCATAAAGCATTACATACAAAGGTTGACCTGGGCTAAGAGCTAATGACACGTCAGTTAACCAACCGAACGCGCTGCTTTCACCATTTTGACCAAACCACTGCGCTAATGTTCCTGGGAACAAAATAATACTTGATGCGAAAATCGCTGGAATAACACCTGCCATATTAATCTTAAGAGGCAAGTGAGAGCTTTGTGCTGCAAAAACTTTACGACCTTGTTGACGTTTCGCATAGTTAACGACGATACGACGTTGACCACGTTCCATGAAAACTACGAAGTAAATAACAGCAAAAGACAATACAGCAATCAACAGCAGAAGAAGCACATGCAATTCACCTTGACGCGCTTGCTCGATTGTTTGACCGATTGCAGAAGGCAATCCAGCAACAATACCTGCAAAAATCAGAATGGAAATACCATTACCGATTCCTCGCTCAGTGATTTGTTCACCTAACCACATTAAGAACATGGTACCAGTTACTAAACTCACGGTAGCAATAAGCGTAAACATGGTTTGGTTGATAACAACCAGATTGTCGACCATGTTTGGTAAGCCTGTTGCGATACCAATAGCTTGGAATGTTGCAAGTACAAGCGTGCCGTAGCGTGTATATTGGCTTATCTTACGACGGCCTGCTTCACCCTCTTTCTTGAGTTCCGCTAACGCTGGATGAACTACAGTTAGCAATTGGACTACGATCGATGCCGAAATGTACGGCATGATACCCAATGCTAATATAGATGCACGCTCAAGAGCACCACCGGAGAACATGTTAAACATTTCTACGATGGTACCTTTTTGCTGATCGAACAAATCGGCAAGTACAGCTGCGTCAATACCAGGGATCGGCACAAAAGAGCCGGCTCGGAATACTAAAAGTGCACCAATTACGAATAATAAGCGCGACTTTAGTTCACTTAAGCCGCTCTGAGCACTACGAAAATCTTGTCCTGGTTTCTTAGCCATCTGTACCTCGTTCCTCGAGATTATTCCTCGATTTTACCGCCTGCAGCTTCGATTGCAGCTTTAGCGCCTTTAGTCACGCGTAGACCTTTAACAGTCACAGCTTTGCTTAGGTCACCAGAAAGAACGATCTTAACAAACTCGATGTTCTTAGTGATAACGTTAGCAGCTTTAAGGCTGTTAAGATCAACTACGTCACCTGTTACTTTCGCTAGCTCAGCTAGACGAACTTCAGCAGACACTAGGCTCTTACGAGAAGTGAAACCGAATTTAGGTAGACGTTGTTTTAGAGGCATTTGACCGCCTTCAAAACCTGGACGAACAGAGCCGCCAGAACGTGACTTTTGACCTTTGTGACCGCGGCCACCTGTTTTACCAAGGCCAGAACCGATACCACGACCTACACGCTTCTTAGAAGGTTTAGAGCCAGCAGCCGGTGATAGAGTATTCAAACGCATTCTGATTACTCCTCAATCTTAACCATGTAGTAAACCTTGTTGATCATACCGCGTACGCACGGTGTATCTTCAAGTTCTACTGTATGGTTGATGCGACGAAGACCTAGACCTTTAAGACACGCTTTGTGCTTAGGTAGGCGACCAATTGAGCTTTTAGTTTGAGTTACTTTAATAGTTGCCATCGTGTGCTTACTCCGAAATAGATTCAACAGTTAGACCACGTTTAGCAGCAACCATTTCTGGTGACTTAACGTCTACTAGAGCACCAATCGTTGCACGAACGATGTTGATCGGGTTCGTTGAACCGTATGCTTTAGAAAGTACGTTATGTACGCCCGCAACTTCAAGTACAGCACGCATTGCACCGCCGGCAATAACACCTGTACCTTCTGCAGCTGGCTGCATGTAAACTTTAGAGCCCGAATGACGACCTTTCACCGGGTGGTGAAGAGTGCCTTCGTTAAGCGATACTGTAACCATGTTACGGCGCGCTTTTTCCATTGCTTTTTGAATCGCAGCAGGTACTTCACGAGCTTTGCCGTAACCGAAACCTACGCGACCGTTACCGTCACCAACTACTGTTAGTGCAGTAAAGCTCATGATTCGACCACCTTTAACCGTCTTAGATACACGGTTAACTGCGATCAGCTTTTCTTGCAAATCATTAGCTTGTTGTTGTTCTTTAGCCATCTTCCAACCCTACCTTAGAATTTCAGACCAGCTTCGCGAGCAGATTCTGCTAGCGCCGCTACTCGACCGTGGTATTGGAAACCAGAACGATCAAATGCAACTGAAGCTACGCCTTTTTCAAGAGCGCGCTCAGCAACAGCTTTACCAACTGCTTTAGCTGCATCAACGTTACCAGTGTTCTTAACTTGCTCACGGATCGCTTTTTCTACAGTAGAAGCAGCTGCGATAACCTCAGAGCCGTTTGCCGCGATAACTTGTGCGTAAACATGGCGAGGAGTACGGTGTACTACCAGGCGAGTTGCACCAAGTTCTGCAATCTTACGACGTGCACGTGTAGCACGACGGATGCGAGATGCTTTCTTATCCATAGTGATACCTTACTTCTTCTTAGCTTCTTTAGTACGCACATTTTCATCTGCGTAACGAACACCTTTGCCTTTGTAAGGCTCAGGAGCACGGTAAGAACGAATGTCAGCCGCAACTTGACCTACTACTTGCTTATCGCAACCAGTAATGATGATCTCAGTTTGGCTAGGGCACTCAGCTTTAATACCTTCAGGTAGAGCGTGCTCTACTGGGTGAGAAAAACCAAGAGTTAGAGCTACAGAGTTGCCTTTCATAGCAGCACGGTAACCAACACCCTTAAGAGTTAGCTTCTTAGTGAAGCCCTCAGTAACACCCACAACCATGTTATTAACTAGAGCGCGAGCTGTACCAGCTTGTGCCCATGCGTTAGTAACACCTTCTTTCGGACCGAAAGTTAGGTTGGTTTCTTCCTGTGCAATAACTACGGCGCTGTTAAGAACGCGAGTAAGCTCACCTTTGCTACCTTTTACAGTAACTTCTTGGCCGTTTAGTTTCACCTCTACGCCAGCTGGAATAGCGACAGGTGCTTTAGCAACACGAGACATAATCTACTCCTTAAGCTACGTAACAGATGATTTCACCGCCAAGACCTGCTTTACGAGCAGCACGGTCAGACATCAGACCCTTGGAAGTAGAAACAACTGCAATACCAAGACCACCCATCACTGTAGGTAAAGAGTCTTTATTTTTATAAACTCTTAGACCAGGACGTGATACACGCTTGATTTGCTCGATTACAGGTTTAGCTTGGAAGTACTTAAGAGTAACTTCTAGCTCAGGTTTTGCTTCGCTGTTAACAGCGAAGTCTACGATGTAACCTTCAGCTTTAAGTAATGCAGCAATTGCAACTTTAAGCTTTGAAGAAGGCATTTTTACAGCAACTTTGTTTGCTGCCTGACCGTTACGAACTCGGGTCAGCATATCCGAAATCGGATCTTGCATGCTCATAAGATTTACTCCAAATGATTAAGTGGCAATTACCAGCTAGCCTTACGAAGACCCGGAATCTCGCCTTTCATGCAAGCTTCACGAACCTTAATGCGGCTTAGACCGAATTTACGTAGGTAACCGTGTGGACGACCAGTTTGGTTGCAACGGTTGCGCTGACGTGATGCACTTGAATCACGTGGAAGAGATTGCAGTTTAAGAACCGCATTCCAACGATCTTCTTCAGATGCGTTTACATCGCTAATGATAACTTTTAGCGCAGAACGCTTTTCAGCGAACTTAGCTACTAGTTTTGCACGTTTAGCTTCACGTGCTTTCATTGATTGTTTAGCCATAACAGTAACCCTACCCTTACTTACGGAATGGGAAGTTAAAGGCAGCCAGCAGAGCTCGGCCTTCCTCATCGGAACCCGCAGAAGTCGTGATAGTGATATCAAGACCGCGGACACGATCGACTTTATCGTAGTCGATTTCCGGAAAGATGATTTGCTCGCGAACGCCCATGCTGTAGTTACCGCGACCGTCAAAAGACTTAGCGCTAACACCACGGAAATCACGTACACGTGGAAGTGCGATAGAGATTAAACGCTCTAAAAATTCCCACATGCGCTCACCACGCAAGGTTACTTTACAACCAATTGGGTAGCCTTCACGAATTTTGAAACCAGCTACAGATTTACGCGCTTTAGTGATAAGTGGCTTTTGACCAGAGATCGTTGCCATATCAGCTGCTGCGTTTTCTAGCAGTTTCTTATCGTTGATTGCTTCACCAACGCCCATATTTAGGGTGATTTTCTCAATCCTAGGGACTTGCATGACGCTTGTGTAGCTGAACTCTTTGGTAAGCTCAGCGACTACAGACGACTTGTAGTAATCATGCAGTTTCGCCATAGTAGAACTCCAAATTACTTCTAATTAGTTAGAAACAGTTTCGCCGTTAGATTTGAAGAAACGAACTTTCTTGCCATCTTCGATACGGAAACCGATACGGTCTGCTTTACCAGTAGCCGCGTTAAAAACAGCAACGTTAGAAGCATCAATAGCTGCTTCTTGTTCAACGATGCCACCTTGTTGACCTAGAGCCGGAACCGGCTTTTGGTGTTTCTTAACAAGGTTGATGCCTTCAACGATAACTTTACCAGTTGTCAGAACCTTAGTTACTTTACCTTTCTTGCCTTTATCTTTACCAGCAAGAATGATTACTTCGTCATTACGACGGATTTTAGCTGCCATATTGCCGCTCCTTACAGAACTTCAGGTGCTAGTGATACAATCTTCATGAATTTCGCGTTACGAAGTTCACGAGTCACAGGACCAAAGATACGTGTGCCGACTGGTTGCTCAGTAGTGTCATTTAACAATACACAAGCATTACTGTCGAAGCGAATGACAGAACCGTCTGGGCGACGAACGCCTTTACGGGTGCGCACTACTACCGCCTTCAGAACATCACCTTTCTTTACTTTACCGCGAGGAATCGCTTCCTTCACTGTAACCTTGATGACGTCACCGATATGTGCATAACGGCGGTGAGAGCCACCCAGAACCTTAATACACATTACCTTGCGCGCGCCAGAGTTATCTGCTGCGTCAAGTGTACTTTGCATCTGGATCATTGTTAGTGCTCCGCTAAATATTAAAACTAGACCCTCTCGGGTCGGGCTGCCTCTTTAAAAGGGACGCGAATTGTACCACCCTTTTTTTAAATTGGGTAGACAAAAAACAAGCGGCTCCAAAAAATAATTTGGAGCCGCTTATAAGTTATAGAATTACAAAGATTAAATCTTCGCTTTTTCTAGAACTTTAACCAATGTCCAAGACTTAGTCTTAGACAGAGGACGACACTCAGCGATTTCAACTTTGTCGCCTAGGCCACAAGTGTTGTCTTCGTCGTGTGCGTGTACTTTAGTCGTGCGTTTGATGAACTTACCGTAAATTGGGTGTTTTACAGTGCGTTCAATAGCAACAACGATAGACTTGTCCATCTTGTCGCTTACTACACGGCCTTGCTGGATGCGGTTAGTTTCGCTCATTATGCGCCTGCCTTTTCAGTCAAAACAGTTTTCACACGTGCGATGTCACGGCGTACAGCTTTTAGAGTATGAGTTTGCTGAAGTTGACCAGTTGCAGCTTGCATGCGCAAGTTGAACTGTTCACGTAGCAAATTCAATAGCTCAGCGTTAAGCTCTTCAACGTTCTTTTCGCGTAGATCTTGTGCTTTCATCACATCACCTGCTTAGTTACAAAAGTAGTTTTAACAGGCAGTTTACGTGCCGCTAGGCGGAACGCTTCACGTGCCAACTCTTCAGGTACGCCATTCATCTCGTACATAACTTTGCCTGGTTGGATTTGAGCAACCCAGTACGCAACTGAACCTTTACCTTTACCTTGACGAACTTCAAGAGGCTTTTCAGTAATTGGCTTGTCTGGGAATACACGAATCCAGATTTGACCTTGACGCTTAATGTGACGTGTCATAGCACGACGTGCCGCTTCGATTTGACGTGCAGTCAGACGACCACGGCCAACAGCTTTAAGACCGAATTCGCCGAAGCTTACTTCAGTACCTTTAGCTAGACCACGGTTACGACCAGTCATAACCTTGCGGAACTTAGTACGTTTTGGTTGTAGCATCGTTCGACTCCTTACTTACGGCCTTTACGCTGCTTCTTAGGCTTATCGCCTTTTGGCTCTACTGCGTTAGCAGCTGGCATACCGCCTAGAATCTCACCTTTGAAGATCCAAACTTTAATGCCGATCACACCGTATTGAGTGTGAGCCGAAGAAGTTGCGTAATCAATGTCTGCACGTAGAGTGTGTAGAGGCACACGGCCTTCACGGTACCACTCTGAACGTGCGATTTCAGCACCGCCAAGACGGCCGCCTACTTGTACTTTGATGCCTTTAGCGCCTAGACGCATAGCATTTTGTACCGCACGCTTCATTGCACGACGGAACATAACACGACGCTCTAGTTGAGACGCGATGCTATCAGCTACAAGCTGACCATCTAGCTCAGGCTTACGTACTTCAGCGATGTTAATTTGCGCTGGTACACCTGCGATTTTAGCTACAGCTGCGCGTAGCTTCTCTACGTCTTCACCTTTCTTACCGATAACAACGCCAGGGCGAGCAGTGTGAATAGTCACACGGATGCTCTTAGCTGGACGCTCGATAACGATACGAGATAATGATGCTTTTTGTAGTTCCTTTGTAAGGAACTGACGTACCTTGAAGTCGCCGTCTAGGTTGTCAGCGAATTCGTTGGTATTAGCAAACCATGTAGCATTCCAAGGCTTAACGATGCCAAGACGAATACCATTAGGATGTACTTTCTGACCCATTGCTTACTCTCCTAGTCTTTAGCGATCTGCTACAACAATAGTGATGTGGCTTGAACGCTTCAAGATACGATCCGCACGACCTTTAGCACGAGGCATAATACGCTTCATGATAGGGCCCTCATCTACGAAGATTTTAGCGACATTTAGATCGTCGATATCTGCACCTTCGTTATGTTCCGCGTTAGCGATAGCTGACTCAAGAACCTTCTTAACTAATACAGCAGCTTTTTTGTTGCTGAAAGTTAGAATTTCTAGAGCTTGGTCTACCGACTTACCGCGAATTTGGTCTGCAACTAAGCGAGCTTTCTGTGGAGAAATACGAGCAAAGTTATGTTTAGCTAAAGCTTCCATCATCTACTCCTTATTTCTTCTTAGCTTTCTTATCTGCAGCATGACCGCGATAAGTACGAGTTGGTGCAAATTCGCCCAGTTTGTGACCGATCATTTCTTCGGTAACGAAAACTGGAACGTGCTGACGACCATTATGGACAGCGATGGTCAAACCAATCATTGTTGGGATGATCATTGAGCGACGGGACCAAGTCTTAATAGGCTTTTTGTCTCCGCTTTCCACCGCTTTCTCTACCTTCTTCAGCAAGTGTAGGTCAATAAAAGGACCTTTCTTGAGAGAACGTGGCATGGCGATTCCTCTTTATAAATTATTTAGTGCGACGACGTACGATGTACTTGTCAGTGCGCTTGTTCTTACGAGTCTTGAAGCCCTTAGTAGGAACGCCCCAAGGAGAAACTGGGTGACGACCACCAGATGTGCGGCCTTCACCACCACCATGTGGGTGATCCACCGGGTTCATTACTACACCACGTACGGTTGGACGTACGCCGCGCCAGCGTGAAGCACCAGCTTTACCAAGTTCACGTAGCATATGCTCAGAGTTACCAACTTCACCGATCGTTGCACGACCTTCAGAAAGAACTTTGCGCATCTCACCAGAACGTAGACGGATAGTTACGTATGCACCATCGCGAGCGATGATTTGAGCATAAGCACCAGCCGAACGAGCTAGTTGAGCACCTTTACCAGGCTTAAGTTCAACACAGTGTACAGTAGAACCTACTGGGATGTTGCGCATCGGCAGAGTGTTACCTGCTTTGATTGCAGCATCTACGCCAGATTGAATCTGGTCGCCTGCGTTAACACCTTTAGGTGCAATGATGTAACGACGCTCACCGTCTGCGTACAGAACTAGAGCGATGTTAGCACTACGGTTTGGATCGTATTCTAGACGCTCAACTTTCGCTGGGATGCCATCTTTAGTACGTTTGAAGTCAATTACACGGTAATGGTGCTTATGACCACCACCGATGTGACGTACTGTAATACGACCGTTGTTGTTACGACCACCGTTCTTAGAGTTTTTCTCTAGAAGTGGTGCGTATGGCTTACCCTTGTGTAGGTCAGCGTTAACAACTTTAACGACGTGACGACGACCAGGGGAAGTCGGCTTACATTTAACAATAGCCATTTTTACTACTCCTGTTATTCCGCGCCGCCAACGAAGTCAAGATCTTGACCTTCTTTCAAAGTAACGTAGGCTTTCTTAACGTCTGAACGACGGCCTTCACGCATACCTTGACGTTTGGTCTTACCCTTTAATACAAGAGTATTTACAGACTTAACTTCAACTTCAAATAGCTTTTCTACAGCTGCTTTGATCTCTTTCTTAGTTGCATCTTTAGCTACTTTGAAAACGATAGTGTTCGCTTTCTCAGCTGCCATAGTTGCTTTTTCAGAGATGTGCGGAGCACGTAGAACTTTTAAGATACGCTCTTCAGTGATCATGCTAGCATCTCCTCAACTTGCTTAACTGCGTCAGCAGTCATTAGAACCTTGTCGAAAGCGATTAGTGATACTGGATCAACACCAGCAACATCACGTGCATCTACTTTGTATAGGTTACGAGCAGCTAAGAATAGATTTTCATCTACTTCGCCAGTCACAATCAGAACGTCGCTTAGCTCAAGCTCTTTAAGCTTAGCTACAAGTTCTTTTGTTTTTGGTGCTTCTACAGAGAAGTTATCAACAACGATTAAACGCTCTTGACGAACTAGCTCAGAAAGAATGCTCTTCATAGCACCGCGGTACATTTTTTTGTTTACTTTTTGGCTGTGATCTTGTGGTTTCGCAGCAAAAGTAACACCACCTGTACGCCAGATTGGGCTACGAATTGTACCAGCACGTGCGCGGCCAGTACCTTTTTGACGCCATGGCTTAGCGCCACCGCCAGATACTTCAGAACGAGTCTTTTGAGCACGAGTACCTTGACGAGCACCTGCTGCATATGCAACAACTACTTGGTGTACAAGAGCTTCGTTGAAGTCACGTCCGAAAGTAGTCTCGGAAACAGTTAGTGCATCAGCACCTTTAACCATCAATTCCATTACTTACTCCTAGACGTTATGCTTTAACAGCAGGTTTTACGATCACGTTTCCGCCTGTTGAGCCCGGTACTGCACCTTTAATAAGGAGTAGATTGCGCTCAGCGTCAACACGTACGATCTCTAGGTTTTGAGTCGTTACACGCTCAGCACCCATGTGACCTGCCATTTTCTTGCCTTTAAACACGCGGCCTGGAGTTTGACATTGGCCAATTGAACCCGGTGCGCGGTGAGACAAAGAGTTACCGTGAGTCATATCTTGAGTAGAGAAGTTCCAACGCTTGATAGCGCCTTGGAAGCCTTTACCTTTAGATGTACCAGTAACGTCTACTTTTTTAATTTCGTTGAAAAGTTCTACGTTTAGCTCAGCGCCAACTTCAAACTCTTCGCCGTTTTCTAAACGGAATTCCCAAAGACCGCGACCTGCTTCTACACCCGCTTTCGCGAAGTGACCAGCTTCAGGTTTAGTTACACGGTTAGCTTTCTTAGCACCAGTAGTTACTTGGATTGCTGCGTAGCCGTCTGTCTCAAGAGTTTTAACTTGAGAAATACGGTTCGCTTCAACCTCAACAACAGTTACTGGGATAGAAACGCCTTCTTCAGTAAATACGCGGGTCATACCCACTTTACGTCCGACTAGACCAATCATTATTCTTATCTCCCTTAACCTAGGCTGATTTGAACATCAACGCCAGCTGCAAGATCAAGACGCATTAGAGCATCAACAGTTTTATCTGTTGGCTCAACGATGTCGATCAAACGCTTGTGAGTACGGATTTCGTACTGATCACGTGCATCTTTGTTGACGTGTGGAGAGGTAAGAACAGTGAAACGCTCTTTACGAGTAGGAAGTGGAATAGGACCACGAACCTGTGCGCCAGTACGTTTTGCTGTTTCAACGATTTCCGCAGTTGAAGCATCGATTAGCTTGTAATCAAACGCTTTAAGGCGGATACGAATACGTTGGTTCTGCATGAGACAGAGCTCCAATTATTAAAAATTACACAAACAATATCGCCACTCAAACCCGATAAAACGAGAGAATGCCGATTGATTTATGTGAAACCGTAGCACCCAAAATTAGGACGCATTGTCAGTTAACTTTTGAAGTAAACAAGAAGTTTACTATTTTTATTAACCGCGAACATAAGCTGAGTATACATTACTAGGTAAGACCTACTCCTCAGTGCTCATTGGTTCACAACCAGCGTTAGCCAGTGCGATGCATTATACAGATCACACTTTAGTATGCAAGTAGTGTTGGAAAAATAATCGCAATTTATTGGAAGTTGGTTTTGTATCGAGAGGGAAGAAGATAGATGGAAGGTAATATTTCTTTTGAGAAAACAAAAGGGAAGCCGAAGCTCCCCTTTTCAGATGCGTGCTCTTCTAATGAAGAGAGTGCAAAAATCTAAATGCTATTAAGCGAAGATTTTAGCTACAACACCAGCACCAACTGTACGGCCACCTTCGCGGATTGCGA
>NZ_JBFSRM010000046.1:0-16495 GCF_041465805.1 Vibrio sp. 10N.239.311.G01 | reverse complement strand
AGCCAGAGTCTTGCCATTTATGTAATAAACCTAAAGAATAGAACCCCTTATCGAAAATTGTTACGCTATGGTTTGGTGTTGTTTCTATTAGTTTTTCAGCTAATATCATTTCGTTTGTATTGTAATTATCAAATGCACTGGCCGTAATAATGTGACTGCTTAGTTCCATTTGGCAGACCATTCTCACTTGCGGATATTGCGTCCCTTTTTGTCGAGAAAATGCATTTTCATTTTGCGGGTTATCGGGCGTTCGCCAAACAACGCCATCGACACCAAGAAGCGTTAACCCATTCCACTAGGGTAACTGTGCGCTTTTCAACCATGACGTAGTCATTCGCTCAAAGACCGCTTTTATTGCGTCTTCACCCAACGTCTTTCGACGTTGAGTCAACGCACTTGGTGCGACAAAAGCTTTACCTGTACGGTCGTACAATATCAAGTTGGTTAACTAAATCTTTCATGGACTTATTGTTATAGATGGCCATTCCAACAAGCAGCCACACCATGGATTCTAGAGTTAACTTTCTCTTTCTCATCGTGACGGTATCAGTAAGAGAATAAGACTCGTCGATGAGTTCAATTGGAAGCAAGTCAGACAAAGTTTCAATGTTGCTAGGTTTCCAATCATTAATTATGTTTAGAGCTTGAGAAACATCCATAAAAAAATCCAAGTGCATTAAATACACTTGGATTTTGACAGCTCTGGAGGATCGTTCAACCGATCACTTTGGCTTTAACTGATCGGCATTACTCATAAGAGCGGCTTTCTTTTTAACGACTGATTGGTTGGTGTAGCACTACTGTTGTATTGAGAGAGCGAATGCCATTGAACGACTCTATCTCATTACATAAATGGTGTATTGATTGCAGGTCAGGTGCTTCAATCAAAGAAATAATGTCGTAGGTACCACCAACAATGCTTGTAAGTCTGACTTCAGGTAGTTCTTTTAACGCATTACTTACATCATTTTTCTTACCTTTTTCACAAGAAATCAGCAAATAACTTGCCGCTTTTCTCCCGTCATTTTCTACTCTTATTTGTGCCGTATACCCTTTGATAATACCGGTTTTTTCAAGTCTGTTGATACGTTCAGCGACTGCTGTTCGCGACAAGCCGATGTTGCGAGAAAGGTTAGCAATCGATTCTCGCCCATTGGAGAGTAGATTCGATAGAATTTTACGATCTAGTTTGTCTAAGCCTTGTAAACTAATGTTGGACATCATGTGTTCTGCCTTTTCTGAATTATTATTATATTTGTATTTCTCTCAAATTAGAGCCTTTATCTTTCACCTAACCCGTCCTAAATAAGGTTGACACATATCCAACATGAAATTAGAGAGTTACAAATACAATTATGACTCTTATCAGAACGCACTTGCGGAAAGGATAATGGAAGACTAAAGATAGAATACTCACTGATGATGCAAAGAAAATGGTCTCCAAATCAGTAAAAACTAAGCCCTACAATGAGTTTGGCCTCGTCAAACTCTAACCCCCCCCCCCGCCGATGAAGTACCTCCATCATTTTAATTAACCACTTGTTTGTCACCTCCCTCTATCGCCAAATCGAAAAAATAGGATGACTACAAGCGACTAAACCATCAAGAACAAGTTGGCTTGGGAAACTTCCTTCCTTATTCTATTTGACCTAGGGTAACTTCATCCTTATAACCCAAAAATTGGCTAAGTGCAGAGTGTTTGATTCTAGGTGAACCTAACAATCGAATTATTATCTTAGCCAAATATAAAGACCATTAATTTATTATTAATAAATAATGATAAGGCTTAATTCTTCTCACGTCCAAAAGGCTCTCTCCTGTAGTTGGCATCCTGATCCCGGACCTCATAAATGAGGGGTTCAATGGCAAAACGACAAAGACGTACATTTTCTACTGAATTCAAAAATATATGCTGCAAGCTTGGTTCTTGACCAAGGGGACTCCATCCCTGAAGCAGCTAGCTCTATGGAATACGTGAAACAGCTTTACGACACTGGGTCGAATAACTCAAAATTGAGCAAGGTGGGGTTACTCCAACGACCAAAGCCCTCACGTCTGAGTAAAAGAAAATCCAAGAGTTAGAAGCCCATATTAACCGATTAGAACGAGAAAAATCCGTACTCCAAATAGTGTTTGGTGCGGCGATATTACTTATCTTAGGTCTGGTTCGAAGTGGGCCTACTTAGCAGTAGTGCTTGACCTATTTAGTCGACGCGTTGTGGGCTGGCCTTTATCAGATAAGTCCAATGCTGAATTAGCATCTAAAACTTTAGGGCTGGCTTAGAAGAAACGGGGGCGGCGAAGAACATGATGTTCTATTAATATCAAGGATGCCAGGACAACTCAAAGCATGAGCCTTCGTGGTAATTGTTGGGAAAACACTCCCATAGAAGGTTATTTAGAAGCTTGAAAGCCGAGTGGGTACCAGAAACAAGCTACCTGGAACAAGCTCAGGACAAGAAAGACAACGGCTATTACCTGATGAGTCCTTACAATCGGCAACGCCCTCAAGAAAATGATGGGTTGTCACCAGTTAATGGCCCTTCAGCCAGTGTCCTGTACTTTTGACCACTACACCCCCTAGAACAATCAATATTCCGCCGACCATCAAAGACCATAAGCTAACCTATTTTATTTTTTAGTGACCCAAGTTCAAGCTAGACGCCCCCAAAACGCAATGAAATCTGTACTACTAAACATTAGATTAGTAAGTACACCAAAAAATGAATAGCTGCAGCTCGATTAAGAGTTCCGATTCTTTCGTAACGAATTGAGGAATAAAAGCAAAATAACAGGCTCAAGGGATCTCGTAGACAGAGAAGAAGCAACTATATAAAACAGGAAGAATGAGAGTATTAGTCAAAAATTTATTGTTGTTTAACCCTCCAAAACCCCAGTTTTAAAAAACTAAAATATCACTATAAATAGATGATTTTTTTGATAATTTATTTATAAATTATCAAAAAAATCCTATGAGGAATGGCCTAAATTTTAGCCATTGCCAAATGGGTAATCTAAAATTATTAATAATCATTTTTTATTAAAATTCATTCATCTACACAGATAAATTAGAGATGTGTATATGAATAAATTTTCAAAAGGACTACTAATATGGAAACACTGATCTGCCGCTCTTTTCAATCATTTATAGATTTCTGCGATAACGATATTGTTAAAGGAAAAAATATCCACTGCACTTTTAAGGCCTGTAAGGAGAAGGACTGGCGTTGGATGCAGTTTTACCTAAACGACAAAGGAGGAAAAGAGCTGACCTTTAGCTTCATATGAAACAAAACGCCTTAACTAATATTTCGTTTAACTTCAAATTTATTCAAAATTTTGTAAATAGTATTCAAAAAATGAGCCATTATATAAAGCACTAGAAAAACTAACTGTCTTAACCATCGCTCTCTAGAAATATGGAGAAACACTATGTTAAAAGCGCATCTCGAAAACCTACAATTACCTATAGGTAATTGTATATTACACAGGGATGAATCAGGGGCTCAATTGATGCTTAGCAATCAAAAGTCATTTTCAATTACCCTACCTGAAAGCTGTATCCTTGAAACTCTGATTAAGAAAGAACAACTCATTTCAACCAAAGAAGAGTTAATTATTGCCGCTTGGGGGAGCCCAGATATCATCGGGCCTAACTCTTTACCAGTCGCGATAACTAACCTAAGAAAAGTTCTAGACCTTGATAGCATCAAAATCGTCAACATCCCAAGAAAAGGTTACAAGATTCATATTCCTGAATTTGAAACCTCACTAGACCCGCCGAGAGATATAAAGTTACCACGTCACTCTAAGTTTTCGTGTCCTCTCAAAAAAGCAACCAATCATCTAAAATTATACCAATGGACTTTCATCGGCTTATCTTCAACAACCCTCGCGGTCCTACTAATCAGTTATTTCTATTTTCGATACGAACTTGAAGTTGTTAACGTGAACCTTAATAATCAATCAAGCCAAATCTGTTTAACAAAAAAGGATGAACTGAAATTAATCCTCGCCTCTTCCCAAGTTCAGGCAAGCAAAAAACCTTCAATAAACCCCTAACACCTCGTCAATTTAGTTATTAATAACTAAATCCCCCCTTATTCACAGCAAAGGGGGGTACAACTTAGAGTGCAGGTTCTAACGTAGCGTTAAAATGTCTCAATACTTTAGGTTCATAAGTAAACTTCAAACCTGAAATAGATGAGGCGCGTTTTTTCACTTCTTTAAAAGCAGCAATAATGTAATCAAGGTGAGCTTGCGTATAGGTTGCTCTGGGAATGGCTAAACGCAACAGTTCCGCTGGACAAGGCAGTTGTTCACCAGTTTCAAGGTCACACCCTTGCAATAAGGACCCTATTTCAGCCCCACGAATACCCGCCACTTTATAAAGCTCACAAGATAAAGCATGCCCAGGGAATTGTTCCGGCGGAATATGAGGTAAGAGCACACCTGCGTCAATAAATGCAGCATGACCGCCAGCTTGCTGGCAACGAACCCCTAACGCTTCAAGACCATTTACTAAATATTCAACTTGCTGAAGACGGGAAGCTAACCAATCTTCTTCCATCCCATCATAGAGTCCGACAGCTAGGCGCTCCATAGCACCGCCTTCAAGCCCGCCATAGGTTGGAAAGCCTTCCAATAGCACGCATAATGTTTTGCATTCTAATTGAACATCTAACAAGCTTTCATCTTTGAAAGCAAGCAATCCCCCAATAGGAACCATCGCATCTTTTTTCGCTGACATAGCAAAGATATCGGCATATTTAAAAGCTTCGCTAGTTATCTCTTGAATGCTCCATTCAGCATATCCCTCTTCGCGTTGCTTTACAAAATAGGCGTTCTCTGCAAACCGTGCACAGTCCATAACTACGGGAATATCATAAAACTGCGCTAACTCATAAACAGCCTTCAAATTGGCAAGAGAAACTGGCTGACCACCTGCAGAATTGCAAGTAATCGTACTCACAATATAGGGCACATTTTTAGCCCCGATCTCTTCAATGCCAGACGCGAGCGCTTTCAAGTCAAAATTGCCTTTAAAATCTCTCTTAACTTCAGTATTAAAGGCATCACGAGAAGGCACATTCATCACACGACAGTTATTTTTTTGAGTGTGCCCTTGAGTGGTATCAAAAAAGTAATTTGAAAATGCGGCCATCTTTTCTCGTTCTAGCCCCTTATCTCGTTCACGCTTATTGATCAAGGCAGGTACATACAACTGTTCAGCGCCACGTCCTTGGTGTGTAGGGATAGTAAACTGATAGCCAAATATATCTTTTACCGTTTGGCTAAGCGTCCGATAGCTTCGACTGCCGCTGTACGCTTCATCACCTCTCAACATTGCGGATTGCATGGCCTGCGTTACTGCCCCGGTGCCACTATCGGTCAGTAAATCGATAAACACTTTATCGCTATCTAACAAAAAAGGATTGTACCCCGCTTTCATTAACGCCAGCTCTCGCTCTTGTTCTGTTGTTCTTTTAACTGGTTCAATAACCCGGATTCGATACGGCTCCGGCAAATAGTGTGAATCCATAGGCTGTTCTTGATTGTTGCTAATTGCTGACATAGGGTTCTCTCCAAACATTTTCCAACGATTAAGGGTAAGTTGGTTAGAAATAACTAAAGAAGCCCATTATTCGGACACCCAAACCTCTCCTTCCCAACTTAAATAAAGATTAATCAAATAAATAAAATTTGGTATTAATTTCAGCGTAAATTAAATATTAATAAACATATTAACAACACCTAAAAGCCCTCTAAAAAAGCATCATAGCCATGAGAAAACCTGACCAAATGACATCACCGTTTTTTTAATTAATAAAGATAATTAAATAAACAATGGACTTAGAAAGTAGCACTATAAAAGTAGTGGTATGAGAATGAAAAATATACCTAGAGCATATAAATTAGAAGGAAAATGGAAATATGGAGAGCCCATTATGATACTAGGGAACACATTGGTTGCTGGAGCGGGGCCGGTCGGCATTCAAACTAGCCAAATTATGGCTCCTCTTAGTCAAAAAATAGCCCTCATCGGCAAAAGCTCCCCTCAGTGGGAAAATAGGCAAAGATTAATCAAACAACACGGATACGTTGTTTGTTGTGAGGTGAATGAACCACAATTAGCGACACTAGTCGGATTAGTTAAGTTTAATGAACTTTATACAGAGCTCTCTCCCCTTCCCTCCTCTTGGGATACGTTAGTTTTAGCCACTCCAGCTCACGCCTATTGTGATGTGTTGTCTTCCTTTTCTGAAATTTTATTAAAGAACTTAAAACAAATCATTCTTATGTCCTCAATGCTCGGTGGGTGTCTTATTTTAGAAGGAATGTTAAAAAAGAAAGGAGCCTCTCCAAATATAATGCTCTTCTCTAGCTACTTTGCGACGTCTTATTTTACTTCTAACCCGACGGACAAAAATAGGGTCCTCACGGTCAGAACCAAAACAGTAAAAAAACGAGTTTATATTTACCAGTCTAAATCCAATGATGGTTTATTGAGCGCCTTGCGAAACGCTTTAGAAAAAATTGATGTTCAAGTCATCCCTTTAGATAACTCGTTCAGTGTGGAAGGCAGAAACATTGCTACTTATGTACACCCTGCTTTTATTATCAATACGTTTTCATTAGATCACATTTTATCTAAGGAAGACGAAGTTAAGTACATGTATAAACTGTACCCAGAAGGGCCAATCACCATGAGTTCGATTAGGGATTTACTACTGCACTGGAAATCAGTTTCTCGCCTACTTGAACATTACTCAGCTCAACCGATTAATCTACTGCAGTTGCTAAATGATGAACATCACCGAGTACATGAAAAGACTATCCCCAAGGACAAAATAGTCTCTTTCAACGAGCTTGATGAGATAGAGCAGGAATATCTACTCTACATACGATATAGCACAATCCTGATAGACCCAGACCCGTTTTCAAAAGGTAAAACCTTTGAGGTTTCAGCCAAACCTTATATCAAAGGAAAAGTTAGAAAAGGAAGACTACTACTCCCCAGAACTCCTCTAGAAGACCTACAGACCCTTTATTGGCTTAACCACTTAGTTCAAAGCTCAAGCCTAATCTCTTCTGTCACATTTCCCTCAATAGAAGTGTTTGAAAATTGGATAAAAGAAAGAAACCTACCAAATACGCTAATCCAGGCTTTAAAACAACGCGCAAAAGAATATTACGAATATGCAACCCCATCTATTAGCCCCTAGTAATTACTAGGGGACACACATATCTTTTAATTCGCATTTTAGCGTTTTGCTTCAAAAAGATAACAGGAAAAAGGAGATTAAGGTGTTAATAAGAAAAGCGACGCTCAACGACATATCCTCTATCAATGCTCTGTGTCACGAGCAACTAACAGGCAGCCACAGTAAAATTAGCCATTACAAGAGAGAGCAGAACGAATACAGCTTAAGTGATTACAATTTCAGTAAAATCAGAATCATTGATCTAGTTTTTACGGAATCAATGATGAAGGAGAAGCTAAACAATAAAAATATCTATTTTTTTGTCGCTGAAACAAAAAAGAATAAACAAGTCATAGGTTACCTAATGGTTAGTGTCCATCCTCCTAAAAAAAGGCCGGCTCTCCAACAACGTCTCCCATCTTTCTACGCTTACATCGAACGATTTTATGTGTCGTATAAATACCATGAACAAGGTATTGAGCTTGCCCTACTCAACAGCTTTGATTATTGGAAAAAATACAAATCAGCACACTAATCATTATCTTTCAAAAAACCATGAAATTTGTCAATGCTCAGGCTGAGCATTGACAAATTTTCCCACAATCAAATCAATCTAAAGCTGTTTTTCTATAAAAGCCCATCAAACCTTCTTGATACCCAATCAAAAAGAAAAGGGCGAAACTAATATTGCCAGTGAGTTGCGAAAAGACAAGACAACACACACCACTACGACCCAAGCTAAAATAACGTATTCAATCGGTCACCAGTTATAAATTGCCCCAAGCCCCCTGGTTATCCCAAACCAAAGTAAAGGCGAGACAGCGAGTAACCAAGGAGTTTGGACCTCGATTTTTTATATGTCGGTTGCACCAGAAAAAAATAGCAACATGAAACGTCGATACCACAGCGTAAATCACACCGGTAATTAAGGTGTGACTGAGACACTACATTGTGCTTGGATACTGGTAGGAGGGCAGGGTAGGAGAGTATTAGAAGAGAACAGTTCATCTGCTTGGCATATGTGGCTTCAAACATCGAAATTAAAGCTAAGCGGTGTTCTGCTATTCGCTAGACAGATCTACGAGAGAAAGCCCTAATGCCTCACCTATGACATCTGGACAACTAGAAATTCGTGAATTTTAAAAGAAGGTATCTCGTCTTAAATAGGTTGACGATTTTTAGCAAGCCTGTAACGGAATTTTTTGTTTTTTCATACATATTATTTGGCCTGTTCATCTTACGAATGAAGGCGTCCGTTGACAATGACAACTAATGAACGCCCTCATCAGATTGAACATAAGTCATGTAGCTCACCAAAAACTCCTCTACCTTTGAAGAAAACATTTATTTTACCAAATTCGGATGCTTTTTCATTCAATGCCTTTTTCATTGTTTTGGTGTAGCTCCATTTTGGCTTAACCAGCAACCGCTCTTCTTGAAGGTAGTTAAACTAAACATCGCGGCCCAGCTTTATTCCTTTAGCTATCAATTGAGGTTTTAGTAAGAGAAGTGAAGCTTGTGAGTTCCTAGTCGAGACATGAAGCGCCTTAGTGCAAGCTCACCTTGACAATTTTTCTCTCTGATATACACATTAAAGATAAATATCGCGTAACGAACAAGCCCTAATTACGCTTACTTTCTTTTCGAAGGCTTCTTGCCGCCCTCGGTGATTTCGGCATCGTGCTCTTCCTTGAACTGACTAAATAATCCATTTCTCCATTTTCAATGGTATCCACAACCTGTATTTAAAGCCTAGTGTGTAATCTCGCTGAGTGCTCTTAACGTAGTGTTTATTTGGGATGGTCATAATTAGTCCTCAATGTATAAACATATTTCAAGACGGGGAAAATATTAAAAAAACCACGACTCTGCTGATAGTTTAACAGTCGGACAAGAGATAAAGTTTATCGATGGCTTACAAGCTCGTCGGAAACCTAAAAATATCATGGACCGCAGCGGCCAAGGCTGTCACTAAATAAGTGGAAAGTATCATCAATTACTGCGGTGCTTCCAGATAAAAAACTTATCTCGACGAAAAAATTGCAGGGAGTAGGCGACAATCGAACGTTTTTTAGAAGCTTAAATACTAAGTGGATTCCCGCAATAAATTATCGCAGCTTTGCAGAGACTCAAAAAATCATCCAATACATAATTAGATATTCCAGCCAACTTAGGCCATATCAGTATAATGGTGTTCTGACACTCATTGGCTCAGAACGATTGATTGTCTTGAAAACCGTGACCAATTTTATTGGACCACTATACTCTTGCCTCTAAAGAAAGATAAAGCCCAATTAAGCGATAAACGTAATTTCCCATCTAAGGGTTGATAAAGATTGCTACAAAGTTAGCGTGGTTGCATGACATTGGTATTCCTACAACGTTCGCGAGCTTGTTCGGTTGTGGGGTGGAACAGCACCTACCGACAATTTCAATTTAATAATCAGTAATTTCAGAGCACGCTTCAGGAACACATTCGTCAAAGTTGGATTTCATTTACGCAACAAGGTTTAAGTCGATTTTAAAGTTAATCTTCTCAGGGACGATAGTAGAAATAGCCTCTGAAGCCAATTTCTATCCAAGAGTGAGAGAAAGGGGCGGTAAATTATAATTATTGACTTAACCTTTGAAATTCGAGAGTTCGTAATATTTGATTTCTGGCGTTGGCACTTAAGGTTCTTCCCAAGGCAAATTAATCCCACTGTCATTAATATAATCAGCGCTCAACACACACAACTCATCACAACACGAATCAACCTTTGTCCAATCCTAAATCTATAGGCCTCATCATTTGCTTGAGGAGGCTATTGCCGATTGTAGTAGCTCATCAGGTAATAGCGGCTGAGCTTGTGTCCACTCGATTTTCAAATTTATGAATAACTTCTCCATGGGAGCATTGACGATCCCATGTCAATACTTACATCATAACTGAAAAATCTTTCAATATAATGGAGGGAAATTTACAAACGATATAGCGTTTCAAAAATCTTTGTGTTTCTCTTATCGAAAGTCCCTCTGCTTCTCTTCGCTACATATAGTTTTGTCTTAGGATCCTTCTCATTCTATCAAAACTACTGTCATCGGTGTCAGGATGTCTTTCCTGATGAAGTTTGTAACGAACTCACTTCAAAGAGGTTAGGTAAATGCAAACTCTTTGCCTAACCTCTGTAGATTAGCACATGCTGTAACCAACAATATCGCAGCTACACATGATCACACCAAAGTGTTCCATTAATGTTGAAGCTCTTTCTTTAGTTCGCATGAGAGAAACTTTTCGTAAGTAGATTTAAATGATAAATAGGTTTGACTGCATAAAAAATCGAGGAGACATAGCAAGCTCGTTTAATTCAGTCAGGCGCAGTGACGAGTAATGCATGAAACTGATTTACAGCCTGGGATGATCTAAAAAACGAAAAAGATCTTCACCATAAGAGCCCGCATTAATAGTAGCGATTTACCACCTAGTTTAGTACCTAAGATCATTAGACCACTACAAACCCAACCCATTTATCAATTACATGCAATTGGTAAAAAATATAGCTAAACATTAAGAGTAAGACATAAAATTATTAGAGAACTAACATTTACCCAACAACTAACATCAAAAATCTCTCGAGATTTGATGTTAGTTGTTGGGTTACCGACTGAGCCTAAGTGAAGTTGGTATATCTTGAAACTAGATCCTAAAGTTTCTAGTTTCTTAGAGTTCATCTAAATGTATCAACATCTACCGATTCAATATCAACATCTACCGATTCAATATCAACATCTACCGATTTTATATTGATATTAAACGATCAAACATATAAACATTTACCGAAATAAGATTTTTTAGTATTAACATTAGCCGATCTAAAAGAAAGGTAAGATCATTAATTTAAGTTAACTTATGATAATTAACCTAAATTGGTTATAAAACGATCAAAGCATTAGATAAATTATGAATTAAATACATAGTTTGATCATTGCGAAGTAACTAAACATTTACCGAAAAAAGTAGTTATTTACCGATATTTATACATAATTTATGTGACGAGCTATAGATATTTACCGAAATAATATAGACATCTACCGAAGTTGATGAGGTAAGTAAGGTTATCTGTTAAAATGATACTATCTCATTCTTAGGTAATGATCATGACGTTATCATCCAACTCTAGCCTGACGGTTATTAATGAAGAAGACCGAAAAAATCGGTTTATCTCATCGATTCTTTTCTCTCGAGCAACTATTTTTCATCCTGCTTCTCGTTTGACTTCAACGATGCAGTCAAAATTGATTCAAATTGCTCAGAGTGGTGGTACAGATCCAAATCACCCATTAGAGAGTGTTAATATTAATAGCTATGGGAAAAGCTTCAGGGTTGATCTACATGTAGATTATCTCCTACAACCTCATCGCGATATCCTCGAGACTATGCTGGCCTATGCTCAAACTATTCAACTCGACGATGCTTCTTATGAAGCGGGATCTCGTTTAAATTGGTCCCAAGTATATCAAACCATTTCTGATGGTGATATTTCTGACACTCAACAAGATGGTTTCGACTCTTTTATTGACCGGGATGCAACCGTTTTATCGATGAGTATGTATGAGCTAGCAACCCGAATGGGAATGGCGACAACTCGTCCGAACTACGATCAAATTGAGCGTCGTATTACTCAATTGGCAACGGCTCATTTGGTGATTAATGAACTCGATGAAGAACAGAACGTTGTAGGCAAAAAGCCCTTAGAATTTGTGCAAGATTACCGTTTCTATTGTGATCGAAGTAAATTCAAAACCGGCCGTAAAAACAGTAAGAATCTAACTAACCATGTATTCTTAGTGCCAGACATGCGCTTGCTACAAGCGATACGCGACCATGGTTACTATTATCGATTAGAACAACACAAAATGACCAACTATAGTAAACCGTCAGTTCGCTCATTCTTAAAATACATTACCACGCACAAAGCAGAATTTTTACATAACAAAAAGTTTGAATGGGCGCTCGATAGTTACATTCAGTCTATTGCTTCTAAAGTCAGCCATAGCTTCCGGAGCGATCTAAGAAAAGATTTGTTGGCCAATGCCGTGCAAATTGAAAAAGATTTTAGTCTTCAATTTCGCGATGTTGGTAATGGTATACAGATCTTTTATATTGGGGAGGGTAAATCATGATTACTCAATCTCTTGATAGCTTGATGTCTTCACCTGCGAGCCAAAGCCTAGAGTTCAGTATAAAAGGCTTACTCAAAGGGCATGTAGGTATGTTGATTGCCGCACCGAATGTCGGTAAATCTCACCTTGCACTTTGTATTGCGATGGAACACGCTTCTTCAATGTCTTTACTAGGGATGAGCGCGGCCGACAAACCGGCTAAAACCTTGGTACTGAGTTCAGAAGACGGGGCTGGCGTGATTCAATCTCGAATGAAAGAAAAGCTGGTTAATTGCACTGCCACCATTAAGTCAGAGCTAAAAAAAAATCTACATTTTTTAACGGACATTGAACCGATAGTGATCCCGCCCGACAGCTCTGCACAAGAAAAAGTAGAACATAAGCAGTATTTAGAACAACTCAAACAAATTTTCTCTGAATTCGATTTAGTGATAGTAGACACCGTGACTGAGTCAATAGGCCGTTGTGAGGAAGTCAAACACGATCGCTTAATCAAAAATGTCTTCCAAAGCCTTGCCAGTGAATCAGGCGCTAGTTTATTGCTTGTTCATCATGTGAATAAAGAGGAAATTCGTGGTAATCAAGAAATTACCATGGCATCTGGGGCTGGTTTAACGTCGATAATGCGATTAACAAAGTGCTTATTTACGTTAAAGAGAAACAAGGATTTCCTGTCGATTAAGTACCTTAAGAGTAATTATTTACCTGAAAATGAAAATCAAGGGTTTGCGGTTGAAGTAAGACAAAACCTTACGATTAATCCACAGGTATTCAGTTTGAAATCCAAGACGTCTAAGTCTGTTCGATCGGTGCAAAGTATTAAGCAAAATCCAAAAAAAATTACG
This sequence comes from Vibrio sp. 10N.239.311.G01, assembly GCF_041465805.1. Taxonomy (NCBI): domain Bacteria; kingdom Pseudomonadati; phylum Pseudomonadota; class Gammaproteobacteria; order Vibrionales; family Vibrionaceae; genus Vibrio; species Vibrio sp. 10N.239.311.G01. Next base: position 3,282 of record NZ_JBFSRM010000046.1, on the reverse strand, counting down.
CTGCCTGGAACTATCCCGGAACAAGAAGAAATTGAAGAGCGTAAAAACCTCAGAGACGTTTTGTAAGCTAGCTCTCACATTTTCAAAAAGCACCGAATTTCGGTGCTGTCTTTTTGTCTGACTCTGTTCGCACTTTCTTATATCCGTTCACTTTTTTGTCTACCTTAGATAATCTTATTTAAGGTGAAAACATGGTGAACTACGCATATTTAGGAGTCTCTTCAGACAACCAATATGTAGCAAACTAAAAGCACGGGCTCTATGACTCTACCAAAAAGGTTGGGATAGGTAATTTGGTGTTTGTAGAAGTCAGCCGTATTGCACGTCTTACCTCACAAGTGCTCAAAGCACTCTAAGTGAGCATGGAAAATAAAATCATCGTCTATATTGCTAATCAGAATTTGCAACTGGATGGTTCAATGCTGTGTCGGATAATGGCAACAGTACTAGGCGCCAAATTTGGTTTTACTCTAGGCTTATTTCATGAAAATTGTCTATGTCCGTGTCAGTACCCAAGACTAAACGTCCGACGTTCAAATTTAACAGCTAAACCAGTTGTTGGGCTTTGCGAGGGAAGGGGACATTATTCACGTTACCAAAGTCGATTGAATGGCGCGTAATACCATCGATGCATTGCAAATTACCGCTCAGCTCGCGCAAAAGAAAGCCGGTTTGGTTTTTCATGATTTGTGCTATTTGGAGCTCAATAGCTATGTAGGCCGGATCATTTACACCACCAAGATGGAAAGAAAACACATCTTGCAGCGCTGTAATGAGGGGGTTGGCACGAAAATAGGGCTTGTTTTTTCCAGCTTTACGTTTCATGAAAACGGTTGAGGGGACGTTTAAGTGTACTGGGTTTTGTTTTTATGTTCGATGCAGTTTTTAGGAGGCCGCATGACAGTTTGTCCCACAAGATCCGCCGAGACATATCTAGGTGAATTCGACCGATTTTGACTCCACCGTAAAGGCGGTTTAGGTACATGAGGTGCTCGTTAAGGATTTCGAATCTACCGACTCCATAAGACTAGAAGAAGGCAATCTAGGTTAAGGTGTCAGGATTATATATTGTGACGGCGTAACAAGTTTTGAGCCGATGCGAGAAGATTACGTTTGCGAAGAAAGTAGAAAGGACGAGAGAAACAACGTTCGCGTATCGGCCTCTTCTCTTTATGACGACTAGGAACAGGCTCTTAACGTCGATATCACGTTAAATAATCGTTAATGTTTACTTCATCAATTTGCTCAGGCTGTAAATAGTCATCAGTAAGACGTTTACAAACCCTCGAACTTAAAAAAAAAGCGAACAGAGCAGGGTCAACGCTTCAAAGAGATCGGCAATGGCCATGACTTTTGTGGTAAGAGGCATCTCTGAGCCCGTTAAGCCCATAGGTTACACTTACCATTAATTTTCTCATGGTGGCCTCCCGCAATTTTTGCCAAGTTTCGAATATGTCGTGGGAACGGTAGCTACTCCAAAATATGGATGGTTTGAACAATGTGATCGTTGATGATAAACCGTTCTTTCTCTGTTAACGTGCCGCTCTGAATACCTAAGTTGTGCATTTATCCTTTATTCGCCTGATATTGCTTCGGCTGGGTATTTATCTTTTTTCGTGTACTGCTTCATTTCTTCTGAAGATGTACCGAGTTGTTTACTTAAGGTTAGAGTCCACATTCGTGAGACGATATTAGGTTCAGTTGGTGTGATAAACTCTGCTCCCAAATTAAGCTGAGCTAAAAATTAAAAATATTGATTCAACTGTTCACAATTTTCTATTAGTTGCTTTCACCATCCAACTGGATACGCTTGCACCAAAGACTTCAATTTCGTAATTTCTTCCTCACGTTTAAGAAGCTTGAAGCGTATTCTTACTTCGTGGATCCGGTTATAAATCGCTTCCAGTTTTGTTGCTTTTTTGACCACACCTTCGGGTGTCGTGATTTTTCCACAGTCATGTAGCCAACTCGCCATTTTCAACTCTTGCCACTCTTTTTGAATTAAGAAAAAAGTGGTCAAAAGGCGGTAAGGTAGATTCTTGAGCTGCGCGAGTTAACCACTCGGCTAAGATTGGAACACGTTGGAAATGGTTTCTGTATAAAGGGATTTTTTGTCTAATAATCCTGCAATAAATTTGATGAATTGGTTAAGGAGTCATGTATGGTTTATGGTGTGCACGACATGGAAATTTGATTCGATAGGGACAGCAAGGAGTGCCTTGAAAAGACATTTATTGCCAGAGTTTGTGTGCTATCCCGTCAGTAGCCTTGATTCATACCATGTACAACGTTGATTTGATGAATTTAGTTGACTTAGGCTGGCGCTGCCAACCGTAACCTTGATGTGCTTCGTTCTATTTTTAAGTATGCTGTTCAGCAGCGTCTTGTATGGAGAATCCTTGTGATGGCATTAAGCAAAACCGTAAAAAATAGCTTAATCACACATCTTAAGTATGGAAGAGCCAAAGCAGCTTAAAATCGTTTTAAGGTGCTAAAATTGCTCCTTTTAATGGGTTGTCTAATTTAAGAGGTGACGGGGCTGAGATGGTCTTTTGTCAAAAATGATGAATGGCACCGCAGTTGTTAGGTCATAAGCGTATTCCGTCAACGCTTCGTTTGCCCATGTGAATGATGCGCAAGTATCGCTATCTTCTGAGGCGATAGGGGAAGTCATTCGTGGAATATTATCAGGTCAGTTTATGAGTAAACCTAAAAATCGAAAAGTGAGAGCATCCAAACCTAAACAGACGAGCTCCCAAGCGCAGAGGAAGACTTATCAAAGCAATGCCAACACGTACTGATGAGGAAGTTGAACGGTTTAGGTATCTGTGTTGATATTAGGATGTTAATTGAGTCGATTCTCGGGCGATAACTCACTCTAGTAAGGGCTAATTTTCAAAGTGATAGACGCAGAAGTGTCTTAATATTAACCAACAATAGTCTGGTAAGTGTGTTACCTTGGTTTTTATCCCTACCGCTTAGTAGGGACTTCTTTTCTTTTCCGAACTCGCATCTCGGCACTCCTTAGTTGCCCTTCTAAGCCTCACCGCAGGCTTTAATTATGTCCATTTCAACCCAAAAGTTAAGAAACATCTTCAAATTCACTAGAATTGAAAATTTTAAAACCAACTACAATGTAACTCATATCGCTCCTTGGCTACCACTTGCTCAGAAAGTGAAACCTGTCATCCCTTCGGCAATTATATATTGCGAAGGTAATTTCGGTGAAATTGATGGTAAAACCGCTAATGGGCTAGTGAGGCATTCATTAAGCTATCGTAT
>NZ_JBFSRM010000045.1:0-19185 GCF_041465805.1 Vibrio sp. 10N.239.311.G01 | reverse complement strand
TCATCAATCCAAAAGGTCAGAGAGCCACGGTTAATGAGTGATTGGTTGTATTGCTGCCAGTTGGTTGTTTTGTAACGAGGTTTAGGCATAGAGCTACGAGTGAGAGTGGAGGTAGCTGATCAGATCGTAGGTTCTTGATTTAGTTCTATTGAATTACGCAACAAAGCCTATCGGCATAGCCTGCAGGCTTTTGAATGGCGAGGAAGTAGATATAGCCAGAGAGTTTTTCGTTACAGCTGGTACGCACAGATTTGAGTCGGTTGAAACTGTTATAGCTATAAAGCGTATAACAAAGCTCTACATTTAAAGTCTCATATGCACCGCAAGCATGGTGTCACGCTGAATCCTAAAAAGGACATCAAGCCACTACTTGCAGTTGCCAAGAAATCGCGTAAATACCAATGGTTGAAGTAATATGATTCAATCGCCTTCCAGCAATCTGTGCTTAATCTTCACCAAGGCTTTAATAACTTCTTTAATCCGAAGTAGAAAGCGAAGTAGAAAGCGAAGTAGAAACGCGACAGAGGCTCCTTCGGGGCGAGTCCAATACACGGCAGAGGGATGAGCCTAATACTTAGTGGGAGAATCTGCTAGTTCTATGCCAGAGGAAGACATAAGTCGTAATCGAGTGAGTGTTACCACCCAACCCTCAGATTTCTTCTTTTCGAATCAGGGCAGGTAAAGCTCTCTCTAAACTTGGGGCCAGTTCAATTAGCCCGCTTGGGGTTTTCCGACCTAGAATTAGGTTTAATTATGCCGAAAGGTTATGCAAAAAGGAGCGTATGATTTGCCTTTTGCCGTTGTAGAAGACTAAGAGCTATAAGGTTTATCACGTCTGACGTAGGCTAAGGTCGCCCTTTCACGAATTAAGGAGGGCGTTAAAGGGAGAGGTTCTAGGCGGGATCGGCGAAGTTAAGGTGAACACCGTAACAATCTGAGCATGTGTGAATGCCAAATCAAGTGATGTGTTCTGCTGGGGTTCTGAGCAAAATAGGAAAAAGAAAAAAACGACATATGAGATCGTTGATGGTTACTGTCATGGAAGCTGGCCGGGAGCAAATAATGAGAAAATAAAACACTGCTCTCAACGGATCTTGTGGGACTTCCCTTTCGATATCAACCTCTAATCCATCAAGTAACGAGCTTAAAACCTAAAGAACATGAGTACTGCTGAGGACATTTTTCTGTTGAGATGTAACCAGTTCCGCTATTGGCATGCAAGATTCCCAAATCGTCTACTAATTAGATGGAGGATGAATTTTTCGGGGAAATGTGTTCAATACCCCAATCAGCTGTAAATCGTAGAACGATTAACAAGGATGCCGTGTTCGGCCAACGTATAACTTAGATTGGCAGAGCTCAAAGTCGTAGAGGCATACCAGCGAACACACCAAAGAAGGAGGTTAGGGCGAAGTTTTGCCATTTGAACTCAAAGTTGGCCAGAGGGCGGGATTCGTTAAAACTCTCTTCTGTATATACATTATTACTGCGCTTTTCTAAATTTTTCATTATAAATTATAAATTAATTATTATAAAAATAAAGATTAAATATATATTTTATCATTGTGATAAAATATGGGATATAATATATGAAATTTCTAAAAACAAATTCATTTAAAAAACTATGTTTACTCGCTTTTTTATTTAATATTAATAGCGCTTTTTGCTCTTCCACTGGACCTAGAGAGGAACCTTTTTCGAGGCTTTATCTTGAAGGCACCTATGTGAATTTATCGCCAAATTCTAAAATATACGCCAATAATAGAATGCAGGCCGAAATTGAAATTTATTATCAGTTGAAATCTAATTACACGTTTGACAATGTAAGTCTCAAAAAACTCTATACGGCGGAAACGATTGACTCGCTCTCCGTCTCAGATTCTCACAGCGGGTATGTATTAGATATCAGGCTTGAGGATGGAAGTAACCGAAACAGACGAAGAGAAGGCTATAGGAGTGTTTCTAAGTTTGTTTCAGGTAACCGTGCAGATGTTTATCATCTGTGTGTCCAAGCGACGGCCACCAATAATATCACTGGTGAATCTCTTACCCAAAATACTTGTAATGGAACCACAAACAAATCTTCTGCCATCGTCGAATTGTTGACCCCAAGAACCTTTACCAGTTCAGATTTTACCTACGAAACAAGCAATAGCGGATGGAGTGATGGGGCCATTCTTCATCTCAAGAAGTATAAGCCTAACAATTTTACGCTCCAGAAAGTTTGGCAAGAAGGGGGGCTGAGATTTAATAATGACCACCATAGGTTGCTGGGGACTTATAGCAACAGCCAGTCCTCTTCCGCCTTATACTGGATATATGATACAGATGCTGGCCATATCAACATACCATTTTCAACTACCTATGACACTGGCTGGAAAGACCGGGTTGTCTATGGCGATCTCAATACAGATGAGGCCATTATATTCGTCAGCTCATTTGGGCGCGGTATTTACAGCAGCAACTCTGCTAACATCTCTAAAGCATTTCCTCCCTATGACTGGAACCAAAGTATTAGTCCTGATGGAAAAATAGTGTATTTCGAAGATAAATTTGGCAATAGAGGATACTTTAGTTTTTCAAGAACTAGCTACAATGATTATTTCGAGGAAGGGTACTATTTAAGAAGAATACATAGTGAACATAATTAATAGGTGATTAATAAAATGTCTTTTTTATCGAATGCACATAACTTCTCAATTATTAATAATTCAGGTGTCGATCCTAGGACTGGGGCTTATATATGTTCAATAAGGCTCGCTGATTTTATATCACATAAAACCGTAGGTTCTCCCATTTCCTTGGTATTAAACTATCGTGCCGAAAGTGTTCGAGATGAAGGGTTTGGGAGAGGCTGGCTTCTTTCTTTCAGTCGTTTTGACAAAGAAGATAGTATTATTTACCTGAGCTCAGGACAAAATTATAAAGCGATTTATAATCATCAGACTAATGAATATAAACTCCCATACAGAAAAATTAAAGATATTAAGTTACTCTATTCTCTCAGTAATAATGAAATTAATGTTATCTATAAAAGTGGGATTGTAGAATCGATAGACTATGAAACGGGAGCCTTGAAAAAGATCACCTCCATCCAAGGCTTGGAAACAACATTCCACTATAGAGAGAGTGACCAAACTAGCAAATTGTGGAAAATAACGGATGGCTCAGGAAGAGAATTACGGATAGATTATTGGTCTGAAGACTTAAAAACAACGGTCACACAGGTTGTAGGTGGAGAAACCTATCAAACACTGGTTGTTGATAAAGAAAGCAATGGTATTTATAAAAGATTAACAACGCTTCATTTACCTGATGACGAGTCGAATATCACTTTTGAGTACGAATACCTGAGTAATATTAACTATGATCTCCTGACAGTCTTTTCTCATCCCAGTGGCCTGAAAGAAATCCTCACTTACCAAAATGAAGGGCACAGCTTTCCGAGCGGTGGGCCGGTCAGTAAAGTCCCTTATGTGACTATGCATCGATTTGTCGCTGGGAATAATCAACCTGACCGAGTAACAAACTATACTTATTCAGATAAAAACTATCTCGGTTTTGCTAGTGAAGCCGCGTTCGTCAATGGAGAAGATACTCTATTCAAATCTAGGAGTGACTATGAGTATAGTAGTGTCGAGAAAATAAATAGCACGCAATCCATAACACGGTCTTATAATAAATATCATTTACAAAAATCTATAGAATATCGCCACAATGAGGTTCTTTACAGAAAAGAAGAGTACGTTTATTACGCGGAGATAAATACCAGTATTGAGCATCAACCAGCCAATTACTCATTTCTGAAGGAAAAACATGAAACTCACTATGAAGATTCTGATTCTAGAACGTTTGTCCATAAGTATCAGTACGATGATTATGGGAATCAAACCTTAATTCGAGAGATAAATGGTGATCAAACGAAGCGAGTCTATTACACCTCTTCAGGAGAGGGTCAAGCATGCCCTCCAGAGCCTAATGGGTTTGTTGCCTTCCTGCAGGAAGAAACTTTCCAGCCAGCTTCCTCTATTACTAGTCATGAACAAGAGAGGAAAAGTGTCTTCACCTACCAATCCTTACCCCGCATCGGAGGAGGCAACTTTGTCGTCCTTAAACATGAAGAGAGCTCTCTGAGTCGTGTAGATTATGTTTACTTTAACAATGTTGAAGAGCTTACTCATGGTCAATTACAAAAAACCTCTACTTTTATCAATGATTTTGTTTCACGAAAGGACTTGTCGTACCGTTATACCGACCAAGATGTTGAAATTACAAGCGCACTAACAACACATGATAATTTAGTCGTTACCACCCAAGTCAAGCATGATTTAAAGAGTGGTGAAGCCGTTCAGTGGGTCGATAGTGAAGGAGTTATCTCAAGTTGTCGATACGATCTTCTTGGTAGGCGGACTCGAGAGATAAAGGCGGAAGGGACGGATTATGAAGCGGTAGTGAAGTATGTCTATCGTGTTGGTGATGGGCTCAATCAATTGAAGAGCATAGAGCCTACCGGTATCCAAAGCGTCGAAGACTACAACAATGCAGGCAAGGTCATTAAGACAAAACGAAGTGATCTTAATGGTCAACTCATCGTGTTGAGTGAACTCAGCTATAACAGCCTGGGTCAATTGATTGAGCAGCAAGAATTTGATAACTTTTCGACCAGTTCTTCAATGGTAACTAACTACGAATACGATGCCAGAGGCAACCTTAGTAAAATCACCCACCCAGAGGGAAGGATAGAAGTCATCAAGCAAAACCCCGTCAAGATGACTATAAACTATTCGATACAAGGTTTGCTTTCAGAAATTCGTTCTTTTGATTTAATGGGTAACTTATTAACAAAGGAGCTGCTCAACAGTCATGGGAAACGGTTAGCGTTTTTCCAGAATACTTATGATGCCTTAGGCAACTTGGTGTCGAGCACAGACCAGAAAAGTCATACTGTTGAATACACCTATGATACCGCAGACCGAGTTGTTTCAACACGTCAAATCTACGATGGTGAAACGCTTGAAATATCAAAAAAATACGTCCGTTACAGCCATGATCTTTTGCCTGTTGAAACCAGTGTTAATAATAAAACCATTGGGATTAGGGTGTATGACGGGCTATCTCGCATGGTATCTGAAGTGTCGAGTTCTGGAACTGAAAAACAGTCTTTTAGCGGGGCTTCTCCAATTCCCACGAGGGTTGTTATGGCGGATGGTAAGGAACTCGAGATAACGTACAATAAGTATTTGAAGAAAGCCACGGCCTATAATGTTTCAGGCAACGAAGCGTTGAATGTCACCTATCACTACGACGCAAAATCTGGTCATCTAGTACGTGCAGAGAATAAAAATCTCATCAGTGCTTATGTGTACTTTAAAGATGGGATGACGAGAGAGGAGATGGCGTTTTTCCCCAATACGTCTGTTAGACTTTTTAGCTTTGAACAATATCACCTTTCAGGCAGGCTGGATTTTAAGCACGATTATTTTGGTAACGTCGTTAGATACAGCTATGACCGCTACGGAAGAATGTTTTATATCGAATATATTAAGCAAGATTCGAATAATGAGAGTGTCCATACATTCAGCACTTTAAATTATGATCACTATAGTCGCTTGGTCGGATGTGATACTTATAGGGGAAATGATCACCTTCAAATTAAACTAGAATTAAACGATGTCGGACTAGAAACGAAAAGAAGTGTTCATCTAAACTCTCAATTACAGTTTTCTTTGCAACAAGTTTATAACGATGAACTTCAAATCAGCCTAAAGACACTCGAAAGAGACAACAAAACAACGGTTGAAAAAATGTCATACGATGATTTCCATCGACTAGTTGATTATCAGTGTGATGGCTTTGAACACCCCAAAGATACATTTGGCAACAAAATCATTCGACAGCAATATAGTTATGACTTGTACGGCAATATAACCAAACTTATCACGTTTTTTTCAGACGGTACCGACAATATTTGTACATATACTTATGATACTGATGACGTGGTGCGTCTTACGTCAATCTCTAATACCCACATTAGCTACTCTGAATCGGCTAACTTAACTTATGACACATCAGGAAACATAACTAAAGATGAGCGGGGGGCGCTTTATCATTATGACGCTCTTGGTCAATTGAATTCAACTTCTCTGCCTATTAACAACAAGTCTTATCAATTCGAATACGACGCTCAAGGGCGTGTAGTGGCGCAAATTGGGCAAGACGAACCCAAGATGGAGCTTTATTATCAAGGTGACCAGATAGTCAACGAATTATACGATGGATGGCACACTTGTTACCATAACGTGGGTGGTTTATGGACGGACCGTACTATTTCTTCGTACCTCAAGTTTAATATCAGCCCTTCAAATTATGATACCTCGGTGCATCTTGCTGAACATCAATACTTACTAGGAAACGCCCAACATAGTGCTATCGCTACTCTAACCTCACACCATGGCGATGATACTATTTCGACAGAATACAAAATGTACACCCCCTATGGACAAGGTTGAGGTGAAGGCGTGATTTATAGAGGAAATGTTTATCATGAATAAGAATTATGGTTCATCCGGTGTTAATCAAAGATATATAGATCTATCAAAAAGAACTTTTATCAAGTATTCCACCTCATTGGCTGCTTTATCCCCGTTTATTTACTTTACTCCAAGATTTCTCTTAGCTGGCGAAGCCTTTAAATCAAAATTTGAATCTTCAGGGTTAATTGTGCCTGTTAAATTTTCTCAGAGTCGGTTAGGTTTTAATGGCGAACGTGAGATTAGCGACATTGGTTCAGGGCTATATCATTTAGGCAATGGTTTTCGGATTTATAGTTCAGGTTTGACTCGCTTCCATTCTGCAGATGTGTTGAGTCCTTTTGGAGAGGGAGGGAGTAACTCCTATAGCTATTGTTTTGGCGATCCTGTGAATTTGCGTGATCCCAGCGGAAAGTTTGCGATATCCAGTTTAATTATAGGGGCGATTGTAGGGGCAATTCTAGGGGCGGGCATCTCCGCAACTGCAGAAGGAATTCGTGCGATAGTGACGGATACGCATTTTGAATGGGAACAAGTTGGGATTGGGGCCGCACTTGGCTTTATCTCAGGAGGATTTGGCGCGGCAGCAACGGGAGCAAAAACCAGTGTACAAGTGGGCCTCGCGATTGCTGATGCTTCTGTGTCAAGTGCAGTTAGCTTTGGTCTTGAATTGGCGACTGGCTCAAGTGCCAAAGATGCCGCTTTAAATGCGGGAATTGGGGCGGTAATAGGCCTTGTAACGTTTGGGGCAGGAAGAGGGATCGGGGTGGCTCGTAGCAGAAGAGCATTGATGGCTACACGACGCCAAGCGATGGAGATGGTTGAGTTAAGACATTGGTCCCCTCTTGAAGATCTCACGACCATAACAAGGCAGCGCTCACCAGGTTATCAAAGAACAGCAGCTATCTACAGGAGCGCCGACGATTATGTCTACAGCCATGGGGGGATTGGGTTAACCATGACGCCAGATGGTTTTAAAACAGCTGGACGGCTTGCGGAGTATCTACCAGAGGGCGCGCGAAGCGTTCAGAGGTTTAATTTGCAAACCTGTTTCGGGGCGACCGGAGGAAGCATGTTTTCTCAAGGGCAGGCTTTAGCCAATCATCTAAATACTAGAGTGGTTGCTTGGCCAGGTAACTACGTCCGCAACCTACCCGCAACTTCAGGGAGAGTGTTCAGACCTCAAGCCCCTGCATTAGCCAGGGTGACCAATAGCTTCAATACCGCGGCTGGTAACCTGAATAAACTCGTCATTTATGGTAGGAATCCGTCTTGGTTATGATAGTTAGAATGACAGTAATTTTTAACTAATGTGCTTTTTTACAAAAAATCTAGAGGTAAGTTGGTGGGGATAGGGGTTGTTGCCAAATTTGGGTAAAAGTAAAAAACTTCTGTCTGGCCTTTTGCCGAGTCCCGTCCTATGGCTAACTTTTAGTTCAAATGGAAACATAATATTCTCCCAGTTTGGTTGTTTATTTCATTATTGTAGCGGATTACTACAGGTGGATGCCGGCATTGCAACTGAGCTTGAAGCAGCAGCGAGTGAGAGCGTCCGGTTATTGGTTCTTTATCATCGAGGGGGAGTTCACGCTCAAGCGATAATGTAACACTCTTCTTGTCTGGGCCTTCATTAGTATTAGAAGTGCTTATCTCACTGGCATATGACACTTTTAACATTGAAGGTTGCAACCCGATCGCTGTCGCATTCGCAATGAGCAACCCAGGCTCGGTATCACCTTGTTGAACAAAACCAGCAGAACGGGCTGGTAGGAGTAACTCTAACTCGAGGGGCGAGTCGTTGGGGATGATGCTTAAAATCGGTGTGCTTGGCTGCCCACTTTGGCTTGATAGGCAAGATAAAATGGCGACCACTTAAGTTAGGTGTGTTAGTAGAGGGGATGACGAGCGGAGATTGCATTGTGTTTGCTGAAGTCAGTCGAATTGCACGTTCAACGTTACAAGTACTAGAGGTACTCGAAGTGTGCATGAAAAAGAAAATTAATGTCTATATTGCAAAGGAAAACTTACAGTTATATGGCTCGAGGCAATCTCATATCACCGCTAAGGTGCTAGGAATTGCGGCAGAAATCGAGCGTGAGTTGATCTCGCTGAGAACGAAGGAAGCGCTCGCCGCCAGAAAGAAAAACGGAATGATTCTCGGAAGACTGAAGGGCCAAGCCGAGAGGGTGAAGCGCCGAGTACGCTGCGTGACTATATGAAGCTAAGGGTTAAGAGAGTTGTGAAAAGTGCTTGGCGGGAGACATGTGCTTACCAAAAACGGCTGCAATAATGAGGAGCTCTTGTTTTCGAATGTAGTAAATCACATGGTGCTTCAAAGGAAAGCGGAAGTAGTCTTGGCCCAACTCTGAAACTTCTATGCCGATCAACTTATTGCTAGTCAGTAATTCCATTGATTACTTTAGTTCTGAAAAGTAAGTGGTCCATTGTGTTTGCCCCCATCGCTCTAATGTATAGCGACGAATATCAATGAGATCAGACTGCGCTGCATAAGAAAGCTTATATTGCGTCATTAATCAAATTTACCTTGGTCAAGTGCATTCATGAAATCGTCACCGTCGACTAGGTTATCTGATAGAACATCGGCCTCTGCTTGTTCGAAGCGCGATTTCACCACCATCAATTTCAGGGCTTCAAGTTGCTCATATTCTTCACAAGACATCATCACCGCAACCGGTGAACCGTTCTTATTGATTTGTACGGGTTCACGTTGAGCCTTCATTAGTAAATCGCCAAATTTAGTTTTAGCTGTATTAGCAGTAAGTGATTGCATAATATTCTCCTTTTCGTTCATTATAAACGAATCGAACGCTTTAACTGATTTGTATGATTTTAGTTATACGGTTAATCCAATGGCGTGTCCATAAAGGTGTAATTTAGTGGATACGACTTGTTACCCCTCTCAGAACTGTCCAGTTAGTCTTTTAAATGTATATGTACACTTAATTAAAACTATCTTAATGTTCACTTTAGGGTTCATTTCATGAAAATTGGCTATGTCCGTGTCAGTATTCAAGACCAAACGCTCGACGTTCAACTTGAACAGGTTAAAGCTATAGGTTATGAAAAATTCACCAAGAGCAAGCGAGGGGGGGGAATCCCCAGAGAGAGAACTGCTTAACCTGTTGCTGGACTTTGCGAGGGAAGGGGATGTTATTCACGTTACTAAAGTCGACCGTATTTTGATCGTAATACCATTGATGCTTTGCAAATTGCTGAGCAGCTAGCGAGAAAGAAAGCCGGTTTGGTCTTTCATTACTTGGGCGATTTGGATATTAACAGTGATGTGGGCAGAGCGCGCGCTCAGAAGGGAGGCACCTCTAAGACGCTCACCAACTCATTCAAGAGATTGCAAACCAAGGCATGAATAAACTGAGCTCAGTAAAGAGTTAGGGTGTAGTCGGACGACTGTTTATAAGGTCTCGGGATAAAAGTGTAGGTGAATTTGTAAAAAATCGTATTTTGCAGGGCAGCAGGAAGATATATGTTAACTTCAAATTAAACCTTTACAAAAACGAGATAATGGATAATAATGTCATCGCTCTGTTGTTCAGAGTTATTAAATGAAACATCAAGTTGTAAAAGTAAAACCCTCAGAATTCCTCGTTATTGTTGTTTTCCTCAGTGTTTCCCTTAGCTTCATAGATACATTAAATAATTCCAGCTCTCAGCGCATCGCATTTTGCGATTAATTTTTATCTTATATAAGGGACACAATATGTCTAACAAAACAAATGGCGTAGTAAAATGGTTTAACGAAGAGAAAGGTTTTGGTTTTCTAACTCAAGACAACGGCGGTGCTGACGTATTCGTTCACTTCCGTGCTATCGCATCTGAAGGTTTCAAGACTCTTAAAGAAGGCCAACAAGTGTCTTTCGAAGTAGAGCAAGGCCAAAAAGGTCTTCAAGCTGCAAACGTTGTAGCTGCATAAGATTTTAAGTAGGCGCGAGCGGAGATACCGCTTGCGTCACTTCCCCCCATCTTAGAGTACTTATTTATAACTCCCCACGAAAATATCCAATATTCTCCCAATACTTTTTGTATTTGTCGTTACGTTTCTTATTTACTTCGTTTTTATAAATAAAATTATTAATATATCTCAATAGTAGTATCTCTAAAAGACTGCTAGCTTCGTTATATCTAACGAAAATAAATAAGGATCAACCATGTCTCGAACAACAGGCCGTAAACTTTTTTGGTTTCAACAACAAAAGAAAAAAACGATAAATAATAAATAGGAATAGTATGAAGATCACATTTAATTTATTTAAAGATAATCTCTCTTGGGGTGGGATTATTCACCAACTTAATGGTGATGTTTTAAGGCGCCACGTGTTAGTGAGCGGAAACGTGGATGATATGAATATTAAATTTTCATACTGCGAAACGACTTTAACAGGCAGCATTACTGATCAACATGATTGTGTACTTGGTGATTTTAGTATTTTGGCTTAAATCTAAAGCACAGGCTTGTAATTAAGCTTACTAATAATTGATTACACAGTTGTCCGACTGAACCCTAACTCTTTGTTGATTGTGTGCTTGATATCTTGCTCCGTAGGCTATTGACTACTTTGGTAAAGCGGCTTGTTAGGAAATCGGTCGACATGCATTCCTCGGCTCGTAATCGCCCCCTGATTTCATTGTAATACAGCAAGATGCGCTTCTTCATATTTCAGCGGAGGCGGAAATTGTGGTGTAAATGACTCTATATGCACCTCTGTTTATAAACCCTAGCCCTTAAAGTGCTTTATCAAATACTTCGGGCGTAATGTTAATATACCAATCTAAATTTACTTTCTTGCGCCTGATTAGCCCTCGCTCCTCAATAATTTCACAAGATACGCGGAAGTTGTTTGGAGGGACCTCTCTCCTAAGAAGTTGGTTAATAGCATGGTTGACCACCGTAGACTTACCTTCTTTGACTCCCTTCACGAATCCCTTTGCCAAACAACTTAATATCTCTTTTTGGATTTGGCTGAGTCTTTGATTTCTCATTTCATATTTTTATTATTCCTTGTAGCAATGATTAAACTTTAAATTTGAGAAGGAGGGTATGTTGTTTGGGTATACCTTATTGTCACTAGTTGAAAATTGCACCTAACCATTAAATGTCATAATATAAATGACATACCTATTTAGATCATAACCTAAAAGTCACTTAATCAAAATTATGTACATATTTGGATACTTAAGAGCATCAACTATCGAACAAGATGCAGAAAGAGCAAAAAAGACCTTATCAGAATTTGTTGAACAAAAAGGACTTCGTATTGCTGCTTGGTATGTTGAGCAAGAATCTGGCGCTTCGTTGCAAAGACCTAAATTACTGCAATTATTAAGTGATGCTAAAAAAGGGGATTTGATCATGATTGAGCAGATTGATCGACTCTCTCGTCTAAATGAATCTAGTTGGTCTAAATTGAAAGAAATGCTGTACGAGAAGGAATTGAAAGTCATTAGCTTGGATTTACCAACTAGTCACATCGCCATGGCTCCTGAAATATCCGATGAGTTCACGAATTCGATGATTAAAGCGATCAATAACATGATGATGGATATGCTCGCGGCGATTTCTCGTAAAGATTACGAAGATCGACGTCGACGCCAAAAGGAAGGCATAGATAAAGCTAAGACAATGGGCAAGTATCGAGGAAGAAGGCCCGATTTAGAGTTGCACGAACAAATCTACAAACTTCGAGTTCTTAAGGAGATGAGCATCAATGAAACAGCTAAGTTTGTGGGAGTGTCACCACGAACGGTCGTTCGTGTCGTCAAAAGAATGAGAGTTGAGCGTAACGAGAGCTAGGCATGTCTCACATCAAGTTGGGCCGGAATCGAGCAATTTTATAGCAGAAAGCGAAGTGATAGCGCTATTCGTGAGGGTTGTCTTCGTAAAGCAGGAGCCTCGCCCTTAAACTAGCAAGGCTTTATACTTTCTCGGCTAATGAGAAAGTTGTGCTAGTTCGTCTTTATTCAATCCTGTGACATCCATAATGGCTTCCTGATCTAGACCATTAAGCATCATCTTGCGCGCCATCTCCTTGAGGGCTTCTTGGCGTCCTTCTTGGCGTCCTTCTTGGCGTCCTTCTTGACGTCCTTCTTGACGTCCTTCTTGGCGGCCACGTTGCTCGCCTTGTTGGCGCAATTGTTCTGCAATAGTCATAAGTGTGTCCTCGTGTTTCGGTACTGATGAGGCTAGTGACGTAATTAACGCCTCTAGGTTGTTCGTTTCACCCACTTGGAGTAAGTAGCTCATCAATGACTGTACTTGCTTATCTGTAGTGTAATCGGTTAAGAGCAATGTGACCAGAGGCTCAAAGAAATCCATGATATCCCGATGCCTTGCGTGCTTTTGGACAAGCTCAAGCAATGCGATGCGGCGATGCTGCATTATCTCATCATCGGAGATGACCGTGACATCGACTAATGGAAAATCTTGAGTATAGAGCGCTTTAGCTATAAGAGGGTTAACGAACCCTTTTAACCAATTCATCTCATACGGGTAGGGCGAGACCTTACCATGGTAAAACTGCAACGGGATCACCAGAGGTAAGCGCTCATGGCCAGCTTCAATATGTTGCTGCATGGCGGCGATAGCGTAACGCATTAGTCTGAATGCCATGTGTTTATCTGGTCGACTCTGGTGCTCGATTAACGCGTAGACGTAACCTTCCCCCTGAGACGTTGTAAGAGAATAAAGGACATCCGAATAGTAAGGCCGTAAACTTTCTTCAATAAAGCTGCCTGATTCGAGTTTTAGGGTCGTCAAATCACAGATTTCACGCAGCTCAGCAGGCAGGTGAATATCCAATAAGTCCTTAGCGGTTTCTGGATGAGTGAGAAACTGCTTAAAGAGGGCATCATGTGGGGTTGGCGTGGTCTTTTTCATTTTATTATCCTAACACCAAATGAGTTAAATCAGTATCACGATAGGGATTCTGCGCTAGCTTAATTTCTGCTCACGCATCAATTTAGATTATTTAATGTGATTCCCAAGGGAGGTTGACGGGGGAGTGTAAAATGAGAGCAGAGTGCAACAATAGTTAGCCACGCCTAACATTAAGTAGGCTTTCTAACAAAACTCTATTAATCGATTAGGTTTGTAGTAGAAAGCCCCTCTCAATTAGGCCTTTTTCTACAGCGAGATTTATATGCTATAAACGCTGTAACAACAATGGTTAATTGACTAACATGTATCGCTCGGGGATGTTTTAAAATCATCAAATTTTAAGATTAGGTTTTTTGGTGAAGTTTGTGTTTTGGGGAGTCACACTTGGAGTTCTGTAAATAAGTGTACGTTATGAAGCCAAAGTCAAAATACCAAGGGTAGCGAGTAAACAAGAGACTATTTTCGTTTTAAGGTTCGTGCGCTCTTTTAAAAAGAAGTAACCAAAAAGAATATCGAGGATGAAGGCTCCTTGGAATAAAACCATGACTAAACTAAAAGCGCTAGTGTTAAGCACTTTTAAGAGAAAATAGTAGCTTGCTGTTCCGCAAGTGGCTGTTATTACGGCGTTAAATAGAACTTTTTTGATTAACCTATAATGAACTTTAAATAGTAGAGGCGTCAAAAAAGCGGTTCCAGAAAAACCGATAAAAAGGATAACGCTAGTAGGTAAGTACAACGTAAGTACTTTATCAAAACCAATGGCTAGAGTGAGAAAGATTGGCGCGAGCCACGCGTGTAGATTGTTTGAAAAAAGAAGATTCATGTTGTTACTTGTGCTGATGAGCAGTGAAGCGACAAGTATCAGTATAACGCCAGTCATTTGAAGGAAAGTCAGTGTCTCATTTAAAAAGCTAACCCCGAACAGAGCACTCCAAATGATCTTTGTTTTAGAGATTATCGAGACAACGCCTAATTCAATTGAAGCACGAGCCCTAAAGGTTGAGTACGCAAACCCAAGCCATGAGAAAACACTGAATATACTTAAAAGCAACAGCTCCCAAAGTTCACTTGTATTGTCGAATTTTGTAGGGATTTGTTCGATTTCGAAGATAACAAACAGAGCAGCGAGTAAACTGCATGTGATTTGATAGGCTAGTAAATATTCATTACATAAAGGATTTTTCTTAAGAAAGACTCGTGAAATCCATTTGTCTAATGAACTTAAAGTCATAGCTAGAGCTAATATAGTGTAGGAACTTATCATTGTTTCTCAATGTGAATCGAGGTCTTGCATTTTATGAGTTCAAATAGTTTTCGGTTATTGGGGCTACTCTCTTCTCCTTTAGTAATAGCAACGTGATTATAATCAGTTTCAATTTTAGCTATGACATTTGGAATGACGCTTTGAAGCATGAGTAATTCGAAAACCAATTTACTTAAAGGAGTTCCGGGGAAAAACTCTTTCTTTTGAAACTCACCCGGCCAATGCGCCCATCCCCAATCTTCTATGATGTATATCCCACCTGATTTTAGATAAGGGAATGATGTCAAAAAGGCGGCTTTTGTTGGTTCATATAAATGGCTGCAATCATCAATAATTAGGTCTACATTTTTTTTTGGGGAAGTGTAATTCTAATATTTGAATGAGCTTGTCTGTATGATCTTGCTTTACTCCACAATAAGGCTCTATTACCGAGTGTGCTGAAGGCCCCTTTCGGTATTGACTTAAGGCTAGATGTTCTCGACGTTTGTCTATGCCTATGATGGATTCAGGGGTGTAAATCTTATCGAGTAAAACGAGACTCGCCCCGTGATATACCCCAAACTCAATAATGTTTTTTGGACTCCCCCAAGAAACCAAATGAAATTCAACTTCGTCATCAATGGAGAAGTGTTCTTCATTATGCCAGCGTATTTTATCTCAAGGGTCATTATAACTATTCATACTTAGTATAGGCCTGATAATTTCCATAGCCTGCAATGCTACTGTATGTAAAGATTTGATATTAATAAATTATTAATTAATTATTAATATAGTTGATATTTTTAGTTTATTCTCCTTAGATCGTTTTACTTTATTTAACGCTTCTTTCGAAAATTCAAAGATAGAGGGAACATAATGGATAAGTCCGAGCTAATATTAAAGACCACTAAGGAATTAAAAGACATAGCTGAATCAGGGGCTAATAAAATTGCATTGGCCATGCAAGAAGCAAAAAAAGCTAATTACATAATTTAATCATTAAGGTCGCCTATATCACCGTAGTGACCGATAAATAATTAGTGGTGGTAATTATTTCCTATTGTTAGTATCGGGTTTATTCTTTTTAAAACATTTAATGACTTAACGCTCAATAGCGACCGAGGGATTCATGAAAAAGACTAAAAGAAATTTAACTCTCGCTTCTATTGTGATCGTAATTATAATTATGCACAGCCAAAGAAATACGAAACCAAATTTTACTTTCCCGGAGTGCGAAGAAGAAAGAAGCGTTAATTCCAATGTCACCTTTTATATTGATAATCAGATTGGTAACAAGGAAGAGTTAAAAGGCAGATTGCAAGAAGCGGTAAAGATGTCTAATACGATACTGTCTAACTCATGCATCCCTATAACTCGTGTGTTCAAGGATAGCCATTCTGTATCAATATCTCATGACAGTATGTCTATCTCCTCTGTGCATTCAGACCTAAAACAAGCAATCAGTTCTTCGAAGGTAAACTCGTTTTTAGACGCTCCAAAAGAGCAGTACGTTTTGGTTTTAAGTGATAATCATCCATTGGTCATCGAAGAGGAGATTAATGGGATGACAATGGTTAACTTGAACGACAGCTTTGTACTGCTTGCGGAGGACTTCCCGATTACCGTGCTAGAACATGAGCTAGGACATTTAGGGTGGGCAATGCATGAACGGCCTAACTCTGAAAGTGGAGACTTTTGGATCATGGAACAGGTCTTTGCTGCAAATAGAAGTAAAGTAAAACCTTATTCTGGAGCTTTTCATTGTTCTAACTACGGGACAGTCATGAGTTATTCTGAAAAGGTTGTCCCTGCTTATTCAAGCCCTCTGAGCAGCAACAACGGTGAACCATGTGGTAATGAAGAGTACGCGGACAATGCCAGAGTTATGCGCGAGTATGCGAAAACTTTGCAGTGAAGTGTCCACCTCTTCATCGTTAGAGCAGAGGTTGTTGAATGCTCCCCTAGTAAATGCACTGTATCAATATATTTTTTGTTCTGTAGTGGCTAAGTGAATTTGACCACTATTAGGGGTTTTGCTGTACCTAAAGTAATCCGTTAAATGCTAATTTAACAATACATATAACACGGAATTGTCCAGAGACGTGTTATGCCGCCATGCATTGGGACTGTGCTCTGGGTGTGCTCTGGGAAAAGATCGCCTTAGTGTTCACTTTTTGGGAGTGGTGTGATTACCGAAGGAGGTTGACGGTCTAAATAGAAATTAGATAGATTTACCGATGATGAATAATGTGTTCAAAGCAAAAAATGATGAGAGGATATTGTACTTCTCAAGCTTTATTGTTTCTGATGTTTTTAGATAGAAGCAGCGTAACTCCGCTCTTCAATACTACAAAGTACAGACTGGATACCGTTGAAGAACGGAAGTTCCAGTTGAATTTCTTTCAATAGGTAAATTAAATGCATTTAAGTGAAAAGAGCTTATTAGGAATGGAAAAAGCAAAAAACCAGTCTTAACTGAGGTTTTTTAATGAAACCAAGCCAACACCAATGTCCCATTTCATAATTGTCTCCGTAAATACTTATAAATATTGAAGCCGAGAGGGATAGAATGAAGCATTATCATGCGAATGATATGACTAAGCATTATTAATGCAGGCTCTAGTCCAAGATAAATGGCAGCGACAGTCATAGACTCCACACTGCCCGGAACCCACGACATCAAGAGTACGATGAACTCCTTATCAATTAGCTTGCTGAATATATATGCAAAAACAACTGTGACTGTAAGACTTAACGTTGTAGCAATAATCCCAGCTCGCGCATAAGAGAAGATATCTACAACGGTTATATCTTTTAGACGAATCCCAATTAATGCCCCTAGAGCGGATGTTGCAATAAAAACAAGCTCTGTCGGGACAAGAAAGTTGTATGACGGTAACTCAGAGTTCACAAACATAGTTGCTAACATCCCAGTCACCATATACGGTGCTGGAGTACCAATTTTATCGAGAAGCAAACCTGAAAAGTAGGCGAGGAAAAGTGGGAGAAGTATCCAAAGGTTGTCTAAGGAAATAGCCGGCCCAGGAACTGGTGAATTGTCCGCTGAGACAAGAAGAGCGGAAGCTATGATTAAGAAAATGAGTCGAACTGTGTGAGTGAAAATCACTTTACTAGAAGGTGAATTGTGATTTTCATTAATGACAAGAACCGCGGCCATCGCTCCCGGGACCGCCCCAAGTAGGCTTTCATATTTTGACCATTTCTCTCGCTTAGAAAGCCAGAGATACGAGGTGAGAACTTGTGCGGACATACAAAGGACGAGTCCCACAAAAAGTAATATCGGATAACCCTTGGAAAGAGTCTGCATAGGGACGATTGAGCCCACTGTGGCACCAAGGATTAACTGTACTCCGGTCAATGTGCTTTTGGGAAGAGCTAGAGTAAACCCTGTTTTTACCGTTAACAAAAGAGCAATCAGGGCACCGAATATTACACCTAGTGGTATCTCGAAATATGTAAATAAGAGCGAGCCAACCAAAGCTATGAATGAGGCTAGATACATGTTTTGGTTTCCCCTTTTTTTAGCTTGAAGGATGACAATAACGGTGTTTTTCAAGGTAGTTGTCATCATTTGCTTACTTATTAAGCAGCTTCTCTTTCTGGATTTAGGTGAACGTCACCAACAGGCGCACAGTTCCTGATATCACCAGACCACCGCTCAGGCTTTCGCTGTTTTGCAGCGAGCAATACCTCTACACGACGCTTCAAGATCTCTTTATCTTTTCCATTGTGACGCTCTGAAGGCGTGACGTAATTTAGCTGACTGTGCTTGTGCTCGGTGTTGTACCAGCGTACGAAGGCTTCAACCCAACTTTGGCTACTATCGATTGTTTCAAAGCCCTTCGTTGGCCAGCTTGGCATGTACTTTACCGTGCGGAACAATGACTCAACATACGGGTTATCATCACTGACTCTTGGGCGACTATACGATGAAGTAATACCTAACTCTTCCATTTTGGCTTTGAACGTCAACGACTTCATCGGCGCACCATTATCGGAGTGAAGAACCAGAGCTTGATTGAAGCACTGCTCTCGCATCAACGTTCGTTGCAGAAGTTGTGACGCCAGCTCACCGCATTCATGCTCATACACTTCATAACCAACAATTTTTCGACTGTAGATGTCCTCAATGACATACAGGTAATAATGTTGGCCTCGAACTTTTGAAGGTAAGTAAGTGATATCCCACGTATAGACTTGGTTCGAGTCCGTCGCTGTGTAACTGGTTGGCTTCGCTTGCTTCTGTCTTCTCCGCTGACGACCTCGTTTGTGAAGTTGCCCCTGCGTACTCAACACTCGGTAGTAGCTCGACTCAGAGGCGATATACTCACCTCTATCAAGCAGTGTCGGGACGATTTGAGTTGGAGGCAAGCTTGCAAACTCAGAGCGGTTACACACCTCGATTATCGCATCACGCTCTTCCTGCGACAGCTTGTTAGCAGGCTCAGGTCTGATGCATATTGGCCTTTTGTCAGCTTGAA
>NZ_JBFSRM010000044.1:0-19461 GCF_041465805.1 Vibrio sp. 10N.239.311.G01 | reverse complement strand
AGACAATTAGAAATTCAAAATCGATAAAAAACAAGCAACCAGAAAATGGCTTTCTTGGCTTATGTCTAATGACCTCATCTACAAATGCATCCCATAAAGCGCTGTCGTTACTAGACACTTCTTGAAACAATAGCCGCTGATCCGGTTTGATATAAACTGCTGAGTCAGACTCATACCATTCGAAAAAATCATTCTTCGCAGTTCGAGTTTGATCCATTGGCTTGATAGCACTGGAATTAAGTAAGAACTGAGTTCGACCCGCATACTTATTTCCAATCATCAAGTAAATAGGCTTGTTGTTTGATTTCGCCAAAAGAGGGCGAATGACCATAGCTAGCGCTTCTTCTTCAGTTTCAAGCTTAAGCGCTTTGCTGTTGTTTTTTTTCTTTAGCCATAAAGTGATCTGAAACAACGAATAAAAAAGTGTTACCGCACCTAATGCGATCCACAGGTAAAACTTATCTGTTATATCTAGCCAGAGGATATAAATAGCAGCGATTGTAGCCGCAAGAAAGAGGAAAATGGCTGTCGATATAACAACAGGGTTCCTCATTAGTTTGTGTTTTAACATAAGCCTATTTCGTTGTTTTAAGTGTGTTTTATGATCTGATTTGAATGCTATTTTTTAGTGCTACGGTTGCATTGTTTTAAGCTCAGATTCCAAGGTTTTTATTTTGTGCAAATAAACGTTGAGTATCCGAAGAGATTTCTGAAGTTCTTTTTGTTGTTTTTCTTTCTCTGCATACTCAATGCGACCAATCAAAGGGAAAAGGGAGTTACTGTATTCGTAAGCTCGCGCTGTTTTTTGACTTTCG
Organism: Vibrio sp. 10N.239.311.G01; assembly: GCF_041465805.1. Taxonomy (NCBI): domain Bacteria; kingdom Pseudomonadati; phylum Pseudomonadota; class Gammaproteobacteria; order Vibrionales; family Vibrionaceae; genus Vibrio; species Vibrio sp. 10N.239.311.G01. The sequence continues at coordinate 18,646 of NZ_JBFSRM010000044.1, read as the reverse complement.
CTTCCTCTTATTACATTTGCAAATACAGTTCTTGCATCTGAGAAGCGTCGATGAAGTTGCATGTAATCCGAATCTAATTTTTCTTTCTGACTAGTGAATTCTTGACGTAAACGTAAAACTGACGATGAATCTGGGTAGAGTTTTGTTAGGTCAGTAGTCAATTGATCGAGAGCATCAATTTCATACACTTTTACAGGGTTAGTCGACCAATCTTTCATCAGATTGTCTAATTGGTTTACGACATTAGGTCTTACATCGTTTGAAATTGAAGCATATTCATATTTTAACGAGTGTGTTATTTCGCTTAACTGAGGGATGTTTGATGCGACTACTTTTCTAGTAAGCACTTTCAATTGGTACTGTTCATAAAGGAAATGAGAGGACAATGCCAGTACAAGAAACCCGGCTAATAAATAGATCACTAAATAGTTCGACGTTGATTTCTCGTCTATCTTGGGAGCAATAGCTGGCTTACTGTTAGATACATCAATTTTAATTGCGGTTGATTGAGTAACAGGGGGTATCTGTCTATTCTCTTGTGCCGCTAGCCTTGTTTGACTCGCTGCTTCACGGAGTTTCGCTTCATTTTCTTTATGTTCATCTGCCCATTGCTTTAAGATTCTGCGAACTCCACCTAGTGAAGGTGCTTTTATTCCATAATGGAGCCTAAGTTCCTCTTCTATTCTTAAACATAAACGGTGGCAAGTTTCGATCAACAAAATGTCGTCAGAGCTAGTCTTAATGTTCTTAATCCGTTTTTCAGTGTGCTCGACCATCCAATCAATCGCACCGATCCTTGCGTTTGATTTGCTTACTTCAGGATATGCCGTGAACCAATAAACGACACACAAATCTAAGATTGAGCTGAGCCCCTCGGCTAAACCTTTTAAACCATCATTATGCGTTGCTGCGACGGTAAAATAGCAGCTACATCGAAAGTCTTTGCTATTTTTGGAGAGTATTTCCTTAGACAAAGACTGAACTTTTCTCCAAGAAACTCGACCTGTAACCTTATTTAGGTTATTAATTTGACGTTTTATCTCAGCGAAATCATCTAACGCATTTGGGTTAGTTCCGCTAGGTTTTTCTTCATCAATAGGTCGCCTTGTGAAATCCGAGGAAAACATAATTTTAATATCCAACTGTATATATAATGAAATCGAAAAGTAGGATTGACTAATAAAGTCACTCATACCTTATTTATATTTCTATATTTTTTAGCGATTCTATATTCAAAAAGGATAATTTGAATGTTAAAAGATTTGAAAAGCTGTTAAATTAAAAAATTATGTGATGCTATTCACAAAAAAAGTCGAAATTAAGTCTCTTTCAATGTTGGGTTTTATAAAAATCAGTGATTTGGATCACGTTTACAGCGTTTCTGTTGGAAAATGTTATGCATATTACTATTGATGTGTGTGGTTGTTCGCTGGTCAATAATCGATACGGTCAATCATTTCTAGAAATATTAAGTAATACTAAATTAGCAAAATATCTCGAGGTCATTATTATGTGAACAAAGATAAATGCGTAGGCATGCTTAAATTTTTTAATTAAGAAAATGCTAATTTTATGTGCGTTTAACATTGAACAGGGTCATAATTATTGATAATTTTGATTTTATAATTGAATTTAACCGGTGAATGTGCGTAATGCATTTTCTTATAGATATATCGTTTTTTTTACTAGTTATAATGTCGTAATTAGTGGGTGCGACCGACTCCTTATTGTAAAAGACATAATACTTGCTATCTTGCGCATCTAGTTAATATATGGATGAACTCAGAGGGGAAGCATGCGAAACCTAAGTAAAATCGGTCTAATATCCACAATGTGTCTTTTTTCGTCCATCGCAATCGCGAAGGGTGAAAGATATGGTGGTTCAGTAAATATGCTGAGCATAGACACTATAGAATATGAAGAAGGACCGAGTGGCCAAGTAGATGCTCTGCGTTACGGGTTCGTCCATACACGTCCAATTGATGAAAGTAACAACCGATGGCGTTGGTGGCTAGGTTTTAATTATTTGGCTGAAGACGACATCGAAGCTCCAAAGAATGGCGTTTATAACGAGGTAACCAATTACGAATTTCGTATTGTGCCTCAGTATGCTTTAGGTAGCTGGTCGGTGTTCACACCTTATATAGGTGCAGGCTTGTCTTTAGGTTACTCGCAATACTCAAACCGTTGGAAAGTTGACGAACAAGGCTTTCGTGACGGCGAACAACTTGAAGATATCGATCAATTTGAAGCTGGCGCTGTTGTGACTTTTGGTAGTGTGATCAAGTTAGGAAGTAACCCAGACGCTCATTTACAAATAATCCCGCAAGCTTCATACATCTTACCTTTTTATAACGAAGGTCTAGGTGGTGTCGAGTTTAGTGTTTCTCTTCTGTTTTAAAGGCTATTCATGCGTATAAATCAATTGGTTTTGGTGATCTCGAAGTGCCCTGAAGAATATGTTGGAGCTAAAAGTATCGAGATGCCTGAAGAAGGTGGATCTCTAGGGCGAGAAGCAGGTTGTACAGTGACTTTAACGGATCACAACCGATTCATATCTGGTACGCACTGTCTATTGAGTATATATGGAGACACTTATTACATTAGTGATGTGAGTACAAATGGCACATTGGTTAATGGTAATAAGATCCTAAAGAATCAACCAGTTTCGTTGTGCGATGGTGACAGAGTTTCTCTCGGACAATATGAAGTGAGTATTTCTCTTGAGTTGGTAACGACTTCATACGACATAGCTTCTGAAATAGCGCCAGAAAGAGATTCAACAGACCCTTTAATGAACTTGGAAGAGTCCGTTGTTGAAGAAGAGACTGAGGCAGGCACGCTAGAAGATCTCTTTATGGAAACGAAACCTGATGGTGTTGAGACCCATGATCCCGTCGAACACTTAAAATTCTCAATGCAAAGAGATGATGACTATCTTGTTAGAGACGAAAGCAACGATAAAAACCTTACGAAGTCATCGACAGAACATCAAAGGCAAGTCGTTGATGACAGTCTGAGTATCCATTCTGAGTTTGACCTTCCTAGTCTGATTCCTGAAGATTGGATGGGGATGGAAGAAGAACAGCAGGCGAGCCTGAAAGCTAAAGATGTCGCCGATGATCAAGCTAAGATATCGAACCGTTTAAAACCAGCAAGCGTTGAAGGTTCAGATCTGAAGTCAGATACACCTAACGGCAGTTCAGGGACTCTCAAAAATAAACTACCAGAAGTGCCACCTGTCACTATTATACCTCATTCTACAAACATACAGAGCCATAAGTGGGAAGAGGTGACACAAGAATTTGTCTCTCATACCGAACCCCAAGAGCAGCCTGTTGAAAGTGAGAGTAGAACTCAGAATAATATCGCATTGAGTGAAACTTCTTACGAACATGAAAATGTAACACATGCATTCTTTGAAGGACTGGGTGTTGATTTAGAGTCTGACACGAAATATGACGCTCTATTTTTTAAACAAATGGGCGCTTGTTTACGATTGTGTATCGATAATTTGTACAAAGATTTACAGAGTGTTGAAGAGCTTACTGACGAAAGTTCATTTGCCCACAATGATCTTAGCCTAACTACATTGATGTTAACGCTAAATAGTCAAAATCTATTGGCTCCAAATGAGCTAATTGAACAGATACTGGATGAACTTAGCGAGCACGATACCTTATATGCGAAGGCAATTAACGATTTGGTATTGGAGCAACTAAAAGCGAATGATCCTCAGCAGTTTGCAAACACTTTAAGCCAAGAGACACGCTTCCTTAGTAAGTCAAAGCTATGGCAAAAGTACAGCGAACATTATGAGCAGAATACTCGACAATTCAATGAGTCGACATTTAAAGCGTTGATGAAAGACAGATACAGTAAGGTTGCAAAAGCTGATCATGCGTAAACTTATAATCCCCATTACCTTGTTTCTATTATCAGGTTGCTCTATGTGGGAGCAATTTAAAGAATCATCTGGAATTACACCAGAAACATCTTCAATTGAACTCGTGATAGAAGCGTCAGAACTTCTCAATGTACGAGAGCAGGGACAATCTTCGCCGGTCATTCTGAGAGTTCATGAACTCACTTCACCTGTTTTATTTCGTAGTTTGGATTTCTTTGCTCTATTCGAAAATGATAAAGCGTCCTTAGGTGATGAGTATATTAAACGATATGAATACCAACTGCAGCCGGGCGATGAGCTACATGAGATTTTAGAGTTAGATCCAACGACGCGTGCATTAGGTTTTTCTGTGGCATTCAGAGATATTGATGGCTCGTCTTGGCGGAAGGTTGAAGTGATCGAAGAAAAAAGTGAGTACTTTCTGAGATTAAAAGTAGAGGGTAGTGAATTATCTTCGAACAATACTCGCGGTATTGAACAGACGTATTTTTAAGGAACTGACGAATGTCTTTATATAACCCAGTTGTTTGGCAAGATGGTATGTTCATGAAGCCTCAACACTTTCAGCAACTCGATAGGTCTCAAGGCAAGTTATCTAACATGCTTAGCTCTAATAGCTCTCCCTTACACTGGGGAGTGAAAAAAATTGAGATTAACACTGAGCTACTGGCACTTGGCAAAATCGGGATCACACGAGCAGAAGGTATCTTACAAGACCGTACTCCATTTGATTTACCGCTTCTTGCTGAGCTTCCAGAAGTAAGAGATGTTGACCCTTCTATTGCGGATAAAGTGGTGTATTTATGCTGTCCACTGCCATCAGAACGATCTGAACTCTTTGGCGGAAATGGAGACGGTGCTCGCTATAACATGGAAACCCAAGAAGCCGTAGATGCATGTTATGAATCAGAAGATATGGCAAGTATTGTGGTGGGTAAGCTTAACTTTTTCTTAATGTACGATCATGAAGATAAGAGCGCATATACATCAATTCCCATTTTGAAAATTTCGGAAGTGAAGCCAGACGGAAGCATCATTCTGGATGACAACTATATTCCGACGTGCATTGATATTCACGCATCTACAGTTTTGAGCAAGTTCGCGACGGAATTCGCGTCAATGCTTAAACACAGAGCCGAATCGATTGTTCAGCGTTTAGGTGTGGTTGACCAGCAGGGCGTATCGTCTGTTGCTGATTTTATGTTGTTACAAGCCTTGAATCGTTATGAGCCGTTGTTCTGGCATTTTGCAAGTGTGGAAGGCGTTCACCCAGAGTCATTTTATCGGATCCTGTTACAAGCGGAAGGTGAATTATCTACACTGTGTTCCGCATCTCGTAGACCACAAGAGTTTACAAAATACAACCATAGCCAACTGACCGATTGTTTATCTCGTACGCTTGATAGCGCGAAAATGACATTAAGTGTTATGTCAGAACAACGTGCAATACCTTTAACATTGAGAGAGCAAAGCTATGGAATTCGAACTGCAGCAATTCCAGACAGTAAAATTGTCGAATCTACGACGTTTATTCTTGCTGTTAAAGCAGACGTACCACTTGATATTCTGCATACGCAGTTTGTAAGCCAAACCAAGATTGGTTCGATCGACAATATTCGCGATTTGATCAACTTACAATTGCCGGGTATTGAAATGAAACCAATGCCAGTGGTACCTAGAGCGTTGCCTTATCATGCCGGATATACCTATTTTGAGCTCGATAAAGCAAGTGACGAATGGAATGCATTGAATAACACCGCAGCAATCGCAGTCCATATTGCTGGCGACTTCGCGAACTTATCACTACAGCTTTGGGCTGTACGTTTATGAGTTACGCCGAAAACGACGTCACCGTAGTACTATTTCAACCAGAACCAGGCAAACCAATGGAGGTTATGCCTGCACCTGATTTATCTAGAAATATTGCGGTAAGAGACCTAAACGTGGAGAGCATGGGTGTTAACCCGTTGGTCGATCAGTTTACTTGGTTAATAGCCAGTCTCTCATGTATGTCTTCGATTCCTTGGTTGGACGATCCTGGTCCTTTTAGAGAACAAGTTGCACGAGAAATTCGTAAAGGTGAACGAAAGCTCAATGAAATGGAGTTGGATCGGGCATCAATATTGGTTATACGCTATTGCTTATGTGCAGCAATAGATGAGTCTGTGTGTAGGCAAGAGTGGGGGGCAAACAGCCATTGGAGTACAAACAGCTTATTGTCGGAGTTCCATAACGAGACATCTGGCGGCGATAAGTTTTTTACTATTTTAGAGCGCTTGAAAGCTGATCCACGAAAATACAGACACGTTATCGAATTCCTTTATTTATTGCTTCAACTTGGGTTCAAAGGCAAGTACGGCCGAGAAGAGCGCGGTAACGAAAAGCTTTCAGACATAGGAAACACAATTTATCGCTTAGTCCGAGACGAGCGTTTAGCCGAACAGGAAAAAGTAACGTTAGTTAACTTAAAGGCGAAGTATTTAAAAAAACCGCTCAAACGGGTTATTTCTCCTAAGTTAATTCTTGGCGTCAGTACAGTAATCTTTGGTGTTATGTATGCCGCGACTTACTTGGTCATTGACCTAAAATTTCAGCAGCTTCTGGATGTGTATCAGTAGCATCAGATTTAATTGTGAGATCTTCTGTCCGTTTTTAAAAATAGACTCGAAGTAACAGTCTCATCCTTCATTTTCACTACGTACTTAGAGAGATTGCAGCCTGCGATCTCTTTTATCATACATCTATTGAAATTTAATTGGATTTACTATGGGCGTAACAGTTTGTGCGAATGGACTCAGCGTAGTTCATCAAGGCTCAGGAGGAGAAGCGAACGCAACACTCCCTGATGTTTGTTTAACAACAGTCGGCAAACCTGTTGTTCCTATCCCTTATGGTAACAATGCAAAGTCCGCCGATTTAGTAGGCGGCACCACGACCGTCTCTATGGATGGCGGTAACAGCATTGCTATTAAAGGCAGTAAATTCAGCGCCAGTACTGGCGATGCAGGTGGTGATAAAAAGGGCGTAGCCTCAGGCACTATTGAAGCCGAGGCCGAATTCATATCCGCTTCTCCTACCGTTAAGTTCGAAGGTGTCGGTGTATGCCGCCTTTCTGATCAAATGACCATGAATAAAGCCAACACCATGTGTTTAGGCGGTGCTCAAAACCCTTCGGTTTCTGTGACGGAAGATCAGGAAGGGACGTATACGGTAGACCTGTTTCTTTCTTATTCTGATGGAGAACCTGTTCAAGGGGCTACATATAAACTGATTGATCAAACCGGCGCTTCCTTTGAAGGTACATTAGATAATGTAGGCAAAGCTTCGGTGAGTGGGGTTGCACCTGGTGAATTTAACATTGACTATGGTGAAGATAGTCGCGAATTCATGCCAAACATCCCAACTAAAACCAACCCTAATTTCAACCCAAATGCGAATGCCCAATTAATTATTGAAGAAGCCAAACGAGGTGAGGTTGGTTTCTGGGAAAATTCTTGGAAGAGAATGTCTGGCGCTGCCAGCTGGATCTGGGGGGTAATTTTAGGTGACTTTAATGATGATGCATCGGTAGAGCAAATCATTGCAAACACAGCGCTGACAATGATCCCCGTCGTAGACCAAGCAGCGGATGTACGAGACCTCTCAGCAAATATCATGACACTATTAAGTGAAGAAGAGCGAGATAAGCCAGAAAATTGGTTGGCACTCTCTTTGACTTTGATTGGCTGTGTTCCAACGTTTGGTAGTGCAGTTAAAGGTACATGTAAAGTCGCTTTGAAAGGTGGTAAGGGCACATCGAAAGACACTTTACTCGCGGTACTTCGTGGTATGGGTAAAGGTGACCCAGAAAAGTTCTTACGTACATTAGATTGGGTTGATTACGCCAAGCAGGCGAGCAATATTGTATCTGATGTTCTAAAACCTTGTATCGAAGTGGCGAGTGAGCTTGCTTCTTACGCCAATCGCATGGGAGCAGATGAACTAGCAGAATACTTCTTAAAGCTAGCCGATGAAGTGAAAATCATCGATAAAATGGTGCCGGATAAACTAAAAGAAGCGATGGGTGAGTTTGATAAGCTTTTTGCTCGAATCTTAGATAAGGGTGAGAAAACTTACCCAGCAAAAGTGAAACATAATACCGGCGAGTCTGCTCAGTCAGGAAAGAACTCTGCAAAGGCGAATGAAGAGAAAGATAAAAAGCCTGTTAGGTGTAAGATCTGTCGCCGAATTGCAGGGAAGAAAAACGGTCAGTGTAAAGACGCATTAAAAGCTAGATATAGTTAAAAGGTAAGAGCTATGCCAATAAGAGAAGGTAAAGGCAAGTGGGCGCGAAGCAGCAGTTTGAGAGACTCAAAAGTTAAAAAACACCACCCATTAAACTTCAAGTTAAGATCTGTTGCATCCCATCACGTTGTATCTTGTGACTCGCTATCTCGGCTGTCCGAAGCTAGACAGCAACAAATCGTGAGGAAAGGGTATGATGTGAATCATCAGAAAAACTTGGTAATTTTACCAACTGTAGATGAAATATCATGTCAATATAGTGTACCGCTACACAAATCTGGGCATACTGACAGTGATTTAATTGCACACTATGAGGAAAGGACTGGTGAAGAAGTTGAGGTTGAATTGGCAAGCTTAGCAACAGCTCCGGCTTCTAGAGAGTCTATTCAAGAAGATGTTGTATCACTAAACGCTGCACTCGGTTACCATAAAGTTGTTGCTAAGAAATTGGCCTTTAGGCTGAAATCAATCAATTGCGACACACTTCCTAAAAACTATATTGAAACAATTGATGATGTTTCTATTGAAATTCTCAGTGATATAGCGAGTTTTGACCTTTTGTTGATAAGCAGAGGGAAACTAATGGAAGAAGGTGATAAAGGATGTGCGCGTTGTATTAAAAAATCTGTCCGGCATACGCATTACATAAAGCGTTTTAGATCACTCTTCAAGCTCAAAAAGCGAGTTCCTGAGCAAGTAACGGTAGATTCATTTAGCTATATACCCGGAAAATATCGCCTTATGAGTGTAAGAGAACAAAGCAAGATAATCACCAAACAATAGAGAGGTATAAGATGGAGTTTTCGGTAATCTCAGAGGACTTTATGAGAAGTCCTACTGCGTTCCAATGTGTGGACACTCGGGAGTTTCTATATAGTACAAACAACTACCAACCAACAAGTTCGGAAAGCCCAATTCTGTGGGAGGATAAGAATATAACTTCTACTATGGTCCATCCAATAGCAGATAATGGTGATATCTGTGTCACAAAGGGGTTTGCGGAACTTGTAATGAGTTTTGATCCGTATGGTGTAGAGTTTTATCCTGCATCACTATCGACTAAAGACGGAGATATTACAGAGCGATATATACTAGCTTTGAATAACATACAAGATGTCGTCGATCATGAACGAAGTGTTGTAGAAGTATCGCCAAATAGTGGAAACCTAATCATCCACCGCTTGTTTCTAAGCTCTGAAAAAATATCAAATATTCCATTCCAGAAACGAGTCGTTTATAGGGCAAAGGGGGCTGATACCGCAGTTTTTTTTGCGCCAGAGATCTATGATTTACTCAGTAATGATTCTAGATTTTCTTTGGTTAGAAAAATGAAGAAGAATACATCTATGCGCGCACCTAAGTTTTAGGAAAAAATAATGAAAGAACAATATCATTTACTAACTAAACAAGACCTAGGTAACTTCCCGTTCCAACAAAGCCCCAAGCCAATAGTGCCAGTAGAGCCTGATTTACTGCTTGAAATGACGTTTTCTCCAAAGCTATTTATCATCAGCGATGTTGCATCAAAAGTGGAGAAACTGGTCATACACGGAGTAGAGTGGTTAGACGCGCGCGTGGATTGTTCTCCAAGCCAACCAACAGATGATCAAATTAAAGTTTACGAAGACTATCGAGTGCCTTATATCCATCAAACTTATAAATTGACGGATAAAGAAAAACAATACGGCAAGTTGAACTGGTTAGACATTGAGTCAACGGAGTTTGATTTTTCTAAGTTAGAGAATATTCCACTCGAAGAAAGGCTGATCTTCAAACTAGAAGAAGATTATGGTTTGGTTTTTATTCACCAAAGCGTGATTGATTTACTTAAGCAACATGTTAATGATGTTTGGGTTCGAGATGTATAAAATGAAAGCGCCTGAGGCGCTTTTTTTTAAGTCATACTGGTTACGTTAACTTCTGATACATAGCAATAGTTAAGCACTTAGATCTTTTCAATCTCGGGCAGGGTGTATACCTTCATTGATTCAACGTTAGGTTGATAGACACGTAATAAGAAAGACCAGTTGTCTTTAGGGGTGTAAGCAAAGTTTACGTTATTACCATCCGCATGTTTTTTACAGTCTAAACCACCGAATACCACCGTGAATGTACCGTCTTCGTTTTGCGTCAGTCCTTGATTGGTCGAAACGATGTTATTCTCGTTCGACATGAGATAACCTTTTGAATCGTAGACAGTGATTGAGTAATAACCTAGGTCACTAGCTAATTTAGGTGCTTCGTATGTCGCTTGGTAACATTGTTCACCTTTGGCATTCTCTAGTGTGTAAGGTGCATACATTGCGGTGTCAGCTGTCGATAGGCCGAACGCTCCAGCAATTGTGTAAGTAGTCTTTTCCCAGTCAGTCACATCTTGCGCTCGGTATTGAACTGTATCGTATGTGTCATTTAACTTATCGTATTCTGGCATTAATGCAGTACGAACTGCTTCCATAGCCTCAGTGTTTGGCTTTGGCAATCCTTCAAGATCTTGACCACCACCGATAATTTTCACTTTCGGCTGAAGCTCTTCTGTAATCCGTTTAACGTTTTGTTTTGTTCCATCTGTCGCAAAACGCAAGCCTATCAGCACATATTTTGTATCGAACATTTCAGGAGTGAACTCGTAAGTTCCTGCGCCAACCTTATAAAATGGTTGAGTGTGGTTCATATCTTGAAGGTGAAGTGTAACCAATTTCCCATCGTTCTCAGGTACAACGACTGTAAATGGTTTGGAGGTATCGATAACGCCCATTGAGTACAAGTGATCAATGGATGGTGATACAACCCAACGAGTGTCTTTGTTCGCCAGTTCTTTGAAGTGATGAAGGTTGTTTAAGCCTAACTTAAAGTTGCGAGCAAAATTGTCAGCAAACCAAATGCCTTCTTGGTTTATGTACTCATGCACCGTCATACCATGATCTTCTGGGTTTACCGCCCACGAAGAAGAGTCAATGTTAGCAAAGACGTCTTCAATTGATTTATCTTCATTGTTAAAGCTGGTTGTGGACGTTCCTGCAACCGTAGAGAAAGACGTGACCACTAATAAAGAAAGTAGAGTTTTTTTCATTTTTAAATACCATATTCTGTTTTATTAAGTTGAGGTAATGGTAAGTAAAAGTTTGGTATTTATGAAATGACTATATAGAATCACAGGTATGACAAATATGTTATACCTGTGAGGTTGGTACTTTGAAAGCTGCGCTAAACAAGATCGATTTGAACCTACTTAAGGTTCTACATGTTTTGATAGAAGAGCAAAATGTTACCCATGCTGCGGAGCGACTTTTTCTTGCTCAGCCTTCTGTGAGTCGGAAGTTACGGAAACTTCGAGAGCAGCTTGATGATGAGCTCTTTGTTTCGACTCCACAAGGAATGAAACCTACCTACAGGTGTAATCAAATCGCAGAGTCACTCCCTGACTTAATTGCGCTGCTAGAGAAAACATTAACTCCGGTAAAGAAGTTCGACGCGTACAGCCACGCTGGGCATATCTCTTTGGCCATTAATCCGCTTTTAGGACAGTCATTGCCTCATATCTTGTTTCTATTCCTTGCCAAGCATGCGCCGAACGTGACATTTTCTTGCCACATATGGAACCAGAATACGCTTGATAATTTAGCGAAAGATAACATTCAGTTAGGCATTAATTACGACGTCCCAATAGGCAGCAAGGCCATATTGCATAAACATTTGGCCGAAGATCACTTTAAGTTGTATGCGAATAAATCCCATCCTATTCATCTGAAGAAGATTGTAGAATTTGAATATCTTTCAGAATGTCGATTTGCAATTGCACAGTTGGCTGAGTGGAATGAAAAAGAGGGGATGATGGAAAACATGTTGGTGCAAAGAGGATTGAATTATAACGAAGTCTTTCGTTCCGAAATAATCTCAAATGTCGCAGCTGTGGCAGCGCAAACCGAGGCTCTATTTCCAACTTCAGAACTGTATATCGATAATACACATAACCTAGTTGAAGTTAGTCATGCGAGGCTCCCATCATTCAATAGCAAGCAGATTTTGCTTTATCAACACAAAAAAAGGGAGTCAGATCCTTTCTACTTGTGGCTACATGAAAACATAGTCCAGTTGGTTGATGGGTTAGGTTAGTTGTCCTCCTGGCAACTGTTTAACTCGATACATCGCTTTTTCTTAGAGTGAGCGCCATCACCAGGTACTTCAAGGATATTTCAACGAGTTTGTTTCAGTAAGTTCGGGGGTAATTCTCTATCTGTAACCGTTGATAAACTTAGCTCGGCGGCAACGAGCTCATGTGTGTTTGTATTGACTGCAATATGAAGCTTTCGCCAGACTCTACGCTTCCCATCCGTCCCGTGTTTTTTGACTTTCCATTCACATTCACCATAAACCTTAAGGCCAGTAGCATCGATGGCTAGGTGCCGTATTGCTCCTCTAGCTTTAGTCTTAAATGAGGCCTCAACTTGCTTGGCTCTACGAATGATGTAGGTGTAATGCGGACAACTTAACGGCACATGGGCTAACCAAAATATCGAGACTACAAATCCTTGCAGCGCTGTCAGTGGCATAGAGAAAACTCGTTTCACCATGAGTGCTGTCGTGATAGCTAAATCATTGAACCGACATGGCCTAAACGCGCGCTTATTCTGTTTGCTCTGCGTCCACCCGACTATTGTCTCTTTATCAATCCAAAAGGTCAGAAAGCCTCGATTAATAAATGATTGGTTGTATTGTAACGAGGTTTAGGCACAGAGCTACGAGAGGGGGTGGGCGTAGCTGAACAGGTCGTAGGTTCTAGGTTTAGTTCGATTGAATTACACAACAAAGCCAACTCTCGATATGGAATAGAACGCTATCTAGATAATGAAGAATAATAGGCAGCAATATCTTTTAAATCTTGTTCAGAAAGTCGACTTAATTGAGCCTTCATCATGTCAGCGTAGGCACCTTCACGTTGGTCGTTCTTATACATTGTCATAGTATTGAACAAATAGAGGCGGTCTTGCCCTTTAAGGTCTGGGGAGTTTTTATTCGTGTTGTCGCCAGCAACTGAATGGCAAAAAACACAACTCGGGGATTTCAGTTTACCGAGTTCTGGATCACCAAAGTTGTCTGCGTGAAGTGTGAAAGAGAGGGAAGCAGTTAGTAAGATTAGATACTTGTTGTACACGTATATACTCCTGTGAAAACAAAAGTATAAAGCTTCCCCTTAGGGGAAGCTCAAGTATTAATAGCGATAGATGAGAACTTTGCTGAGAGTTACAGCGCTTTTTCTAATTCCGTTAGGAATCGAGCAATGTCTTCTGTACTAATATCACGGTGAGTAACAAAGCGAACAGGATTACCTGGTGACATAGTAATACCTTGTTCACCTAGCTCTCGTGCGATGCGGTTGATATCTACTGATTCATCTAATTTAGCAAACACAATGTTAGTTTGGATGAAATTAGGGTTAACAGAAAAGCCTTCTAGCTTGTTTAAACCAATCGCTAGATTTTTTGCATTGTCGTGGTCAGCTTTAAGTTGAGCCACGTTCTCCGTGAGCGCCATTTTCCCTGCTGCGGCAAGAATACCTGCCTGACGCATACCGCCACCCACCATTTTACGTAGGCGGCGTGCTTTGGCGATGTACTCTTTACTACCAAGAAGTAGTGAACCGATTGGAGCGCCTAAACCTTTCGATAAGCAAATCGTCATAGAATCGAAGTGTTGTGCGATCTCTTTAATGTGAACATCTAATGCGACTGCTGCGTTATAGACGCGCGCGCCATCTAGGTGCATTTGAAGTCCGTGTTGGTTTACGAACTCACGTGCTTCCGCTAGATAAGACATTGGCAGGACTTTACCATTGATCGTGTTTTCTAAACTAAGAAGCTTGGTACGAGCAAAGTGGCTGTCGTCGGGCTTAATCGCAGCGGCAAGCTTTTTAAAGTCTAAAGTACCGTCTGGGTTATTCTCGATTGGTTGAGGTTGGATAGAACCAAGGACCGCAGCGCCGCCAGCTTCGTATTTGTAGTTGTGCGCCTGCTGGCCACACAGATATTCATCACCACGCTCACAATGCGCCATTAAGCCAAGAAGGTTGGCTTGTGTACCTGAAGAGGTAAACATTGCCGCTTCAAAGCCTGTCTCATTTGCTGCCCACTGTTCTAGTTCGTTGACGGTTGGGTCATCGCCATAAACATCATCGCCCACTTCTGCGTTTGCCATTGCGTCACGCATAGCTTGCGAAGGTTTAGTTACGGTATCAGAACGAAAGTCCATGTTTCTCTCCTAGAGTACTTTAGGTAGCCATATAATTGGCTATAGATGGCCACATAGTTGGGCTTTACTTAAACAAGCGATAGTTTTGGTATCAGTGATTTGATCGTGTCGTATTTTATCGTGCAGTTCTTCTAAACTCAGTTCGATCACTTCTATTACTTCATCGTCATCGCATTCAAAGCGGGTAGTGAGGCTTAAGTCTTTTGCGACAAACAGATGTTGTATCTCATCACAGAAGCCAGCCAAAGGGGTGACTTGCCCCAAGCTTTGAAAAGAAGTTGCACTGTAACCTGTTTCTTCTTCCAGTTCGCGTTGGGCACATTGAAGAGGTGTCTCATCTATTTCCATCGTACCTGCGGGTAGTTCCAAAAGCCATTTCTTTAGAGAAGGGCGGAACTGGTTAATGAGGATGATTTTTCCAGACGAAGTGATAGGAAGAATAACGGCCGCGCCAGGGTGATTGATTGTTGTATGTTTTACCACGACGTTCGTAGGGAGCGTCACGTTCTCCTCTATGAGAGAAATACTTTTCCATTTATGGATAACTTTACTCATGCAGTCTGGCCACATTCCTTGCCAATTTTTCGTATAACGGAAGACGTGCACCACCATAACGTCTATGGTGTCGAAAATAAAAGAAAAATTAGGTTTCGTATTAGATTTAGTTTCACGCCGTTCGTGATGTTACTCTCATAATTGGAATCTATGATTGCGCCAAAATTACCGACGTAACCATCTGATATAAATGCAACTCAATAATAAAATGCACTTGTAACAAAGCGCTAACAAATGTATAAAAACAATTCTACACTCTCAACTGTTCAAAGATTTTCGGAGTAACGCATGAACCCTTCTATTTCTTCACATGCTGACAAGGCGCTACTCTCTGAAAGAATCAATAAATTAGCGCATGCTCTGTCTGATGGTGTCTACGAAAGAGAAGACACCATTAAGCTTTGTTTACTGGCTGCTTTGGCTGGTGAAAGCGTGTTTCTATTAGGCCCTCCGGGCATCGCAAAAAGCCTTATCGCGAAACGTCTCATTCAGGCTTTTGATAACAGCAGCTATTTCGAATATTTGATGACTCGTTTCTCTACTCCCGAGGAAGTGTTCGGCCCACTAAGTATCCAAGAATTAAAAGACAACGGTCGTTACGTAAGACTAACCGAAGGCTACCTACCAACTGCACAAGTCGTCTTCCTCGATGAGATCTGGAAAGCCGGCCCTGCAATCCTAAACACGCTACTTACTGTCGTTAACGAAAAGACTTTCAAAAACGGCAGTGATATTGAACGTGTACCAATGCGCTTGTTGGTATCTGCATCTAATGAACTTCCAGACGAAGACAGCGGCCTGGAAGCGCTTTATGACCGTATGTTGGTTCGTGTGTTTGTAAACCGTATTCAAAACAAACAAAACTTTAAATCGATGCTGACGACTGGCACATCTCAAGAAGCTGTTATTCCAAAAGGCTTGGCGATCACTGACATTGAATACCATCAGTGGCAGAAAGAGCTCGACAAGTTAGAGCTGACCGATAACTCGTTTAACAAGCTGTATGAACTGAAAACCATGCTTGAGGAAACAGTTAAGAAGCAAGGTTCTGCATCAGAGTCTGATTTGTATGTATCCGACAGACGTTGGAAGAAGGCCGTTAAGCTATTGAAAGCGAGCGCCTTCTTTAGCGGGCGAGATAGCGTGAACCCGCTAGATATCATGCTTCTGCAAGATTGTTTATGGCATAGCCCAGAATCACGAGATGTGGTACGTAGCGTGGTTAAAGACTTTGCATTGAACCGTGCGTTCGATCAGCAAGAGTCAAAAGCGCAAATCGAAATGTCTCGTGAAGAGTTAGAAGAGATTCAAGACGATGTTGAATCGACGCTATCTGTTTCGCTTTCTATGGAATCAACCAGCGGCTTGTTGCGAAAAGACGTTTACCAGAATGATATCAAGAACGCGAAAATGTACAGCGTGGGCAGTGCATACAATCTAGTTAAACTGGTTATGCTACAAAGCAACATGTCGGTGTCTGAATCAGAGAAAGGCGATAGCCGTTGGGTATACGTAGCCAAAGACGATTTTGATCGTGTTCTTAAAGAAGGTCACGGCGATATTTACGGTTACGTAAACGAAAATAAAAACCTATGCCGTTTAAAACTCGACTTAGATGCCTCGAACCAATTAGTGATTAAAGACATTGCCAATCGCTCTGTCTTGGTGAGCGTTGTTACCACAGATGGTTTGGATCAAGAACTGTATAACAAGTGGTTAAGTGGCGCTGAAAGAGCGCTAGAACAGTTAACCGAAGCGGAATTCAAGTTAAAACGCGTTCGCACTGAATTCCATGATGCGTTACCTCATAACTATATTGACCCTGATTTACCGAAAGCGATGGAAGCAAGTTTGCAAGCGGTAACGCAAGATCTTGAAACAACCAAAGTGAAGAGCAGTAAGATTGCTCAGCGTATTAAGTTTATGAGCCAGTACTTCGAGTAAGGGGAGAGCATATGTTAGGAGCAGACGGCTTAAACCTCGCTTTGATGGTGGCTGATTCAGGAATCATTGATACAGCGATGAATGATCTCATCGCTCGTTCTCAAGTCATGATGGCTGCAGAGAACAAAGGTGTGAAAACATCAGTGAAAAACCACTTAGTCAAATGGCGCGGTAAAGTAAAAAAACGCGTCACCAAGGTGTGTGAAACTGATCGATTCCAAGAGGAAATCGCCCTTTATCAAGAAGTGATTTACTGGGATGAACCTCAGTTCTTTGATGAGATAGACAGTGTTATCAAAAAGCTCGAGTGGCACTCAGCGTTTTATCTACAAGCTCGACGCCTTATGGAGAACAACAAGGGTGTTTATAACGCGATGTTTCCACACTACTTTTGCGACCAATGGTACCAATCACTTTCTGATGCGATTAAACAAGCTCAAGTAACTGAACTTGAAACAAGCAAAGAAAAAGTCTTAGCCGATCTTTATCAGCGCATGGAAACCATGAAAAACATGGATAAAGTGACTGAGTCGGGTGATGAAGGCAGTGTAGGGCGCTTGTGGGACATGGCTTCTGCCAAATTAAGCAAAACAGACCTTACCATCATGAAACGTCATGCTGAGTTCTTGAATAAGCACAAGGGCTTGCAAGAGATCGCTGAAAAGCTAGGCCGTATGGCTGGTGAGGAAGATGATCCTTCGCTACACAAAGCCCCTGTAGAAGAATTGCAGGTGGTTGAAGAGAAAAGCGATGAAGCGGTCGATGATATTGTCGGGATTCATGAAAGTGATGACCTTAACAAGATGCTGCCAAACGAAACCATGTTCTTAGCTTATCCTGAACTTGAGGTTATCTTTTACAAGCACTTGGCCGACAAGCGTTTACTGAGCTATCGCTCGCAAGGTAAATCACGCACGTTACGCAAAGTGAAGGCGCAAAAACCAGATAGCAAGAACATCGATATTGAAAAGGGCCCGTTTATAGTCTGTGTGGACGCTTCGGGTTCTATGAGTGGTTTCCCTGAGCAGTCTGCTAAAGCAATGGCTTATGCCTTAATGCAAATTGCTCTTGCAGAAGAGAGAGACTGTTATGTGATTCTTTTTTCTTCTGAGCAGATTACCTATGAGTTAACAAGGCAAGATGGCCTACGTGAAGCGAGCGACTTCTTAAGTTACTCATTCCACGGCGGTACGGATTTGGAACCTGTTCTCATGAAGTCGATTGACCTAATGACTGGTGATAAATACAAGAATGCCGATTTAATCGTACTTTCTGACTTTATTGCGCCGAAACAATCAGACGAAATGATTGCTCAGGTTGAAAAGTTGAAAGAACACAAAAACCGTTTCCATGCGGTTAGTCTTTCTAAGTATGGCAACCCTCAACTTATGACTATGTTTGACCACTGCTGGGCGTATCATCCGAGTCTTGTCGGTCGTTTTATGAAGAAGTGGTAGCGCTAGAACATCTTGTTTAACTCGATTTTGCTGTGTGTTTTTTGATTAAAGAGATCGAACATGCAGCAATTTGATTTAAATGTCAGCAAACGGAATTTAAATTCACTTTTTTGTTTGACTATCTCCCCTCAATCCGTAAAGTAGGCACCCGAACACAGCGGTGCGGCTTACTTAAGTCCCTAAAGTGTTGAATTAAAAAAGGCGCCTTGGCAGAGTGGCTATGCAGCGGATTGCAAATCCGTGGACCTCGGTT
>NZ_JBFSRM010000043.1:0-19820 GCF_041465805.1 Vibrio sp. 10N.239.311.G01 | reverse complement strand
CTGTTTCACAAAGCGGCACAACATTTACTTACGTTGCTCAAACAGCAACGAGTAATGAAGCAGTGTTCGAAATTATTTTCGATACCTCAGATAACAGCTATCAATTCGAATTGTTTAAACCACTTAAGCACCTTGATGGTGCCGATGAAAACAACATAGAACTTGATTTTTCAATCATTGCTGAAGATTTTGACCAAGACCAATCAAACGCAATCGATCTAAAAATCACAGTAACCGATGATGTTCCGTTAGTGACAACTCAGTCTATCACTCGTATTGAAGGTCAGAATTACAATGGTTCTAAAGTCGATATGTTTGCCAATGCAACGGATGTGGGGGCTGATGGCGCGGTACTGAGTCGAATTGAGGGCATCTCAAATAATGGTGTAGATATTGTTTTCCAACGAGGTAACAATACTGGCTTTAGCGATGGCTTGAATGTTCAAAGTGGACGTCGAACTATCCGTGTTTATGAGCAAACCGATGATGGAAATGGTGGTACTCAGGAAAGGCAGCTTGGTACTTTGCGTATCAACTCGAATGGTGAAGTGGAGTTTAGAGCGACCAATTATCTCGATCATGATGGGGACACCATCGACTTCTCGATCAATGTGATTGCGACAGACAGTGATTTAGATACGTCATCTACGCCTTTGAACATCACTATTACGGATGAAGAGTCTTCAGTAATCTCGCTCAAGATGACTACGTTTGAGGATGCGGGTAGAGACTCTACAATCCCTTACGCAACCGGCGATGCCCCAAACCTAGAGAATACCCAAGATAATCAAAGTGGGTTGCCTGATGCCCCTGCACAAGTTGCGTTACAGGTTAACCTGAAGGACCAAGATAACAACGAGTCCATCGGCCAACTGACGATCCAGAGTGGCAATCACAGAGGGACATTCTATTACTTTGAGGGCGTGGAATATCACAAACTAGTGGCAGAACCAAACGGTGATATCTTGTTTGGTCCACCTCAAATGCAGCAGAGCTTTGCTCCAAGTACGAACCAACCATTAGACACCATCGCGACAATCGACAACTTATTCTTTGTCCCAGACCAGAATTTTGGTTCTGGTGAAAATGGGGTTCGAATCAACTACGAACTCGAGATTGATAATAATGGTTCGCTAGACCACACAGTAAACTCAAACTTTAGAATTGAAATTGAAGCGGTTGCCGACATTGCGACTTGGGATGATGCGAATAGCACTTATCAATATCAAGTGAATGAAGATGAGGACAATGTGACGCTGCAGCTGAACGCAGAGTCGCAAGATAACAGTAATACTGAGACGATTACCTATGAACTTGAAGCAGTTGAAGGCGACGGGAAGTTTGAGTTACTTGATCAAAATGGCAATGTGTTAACGCCCGTTAATGGTGTTTATATCATCGCATCTGCTGATATCAATAGCACCGTAGTTAACCCAATCGACAACTTCTCTGGACAAATTGAGTTCAAAGCAACGGCAATTACCGAGGAAACACGTAACCCATACGATGATTCAGCCAATGGTGGCGTAGACAAAACGACCGCTCGCTCTGTAGAACAAAACATTATCATTGATGTGACTGCTGACGCCGACCCTGGAAAACTCAGTGTGAGCCGCATTAGGATCAACGAAGACAACATTGATGATCCTGATTATCTAGGTCCTCTTGATAATAAGGACGCATTCACGTTAGACGAAGTTATCACCATGACGGGATCCGTTGATACTGATGGATCTGAAGAGCTATTTGTTCGTATCAGTAATATTACCGAAGGGGCGGTGCTTTATTTCCTTGGAACTACGACCCCAGTTCCTACAATCACCATTAACGGTATTGATTATCAGGAAGTGGCGTATTCCGATCTCGCCAACGTAGAGATTGTTCCGACTAAACACAGCAATGTCGATTTTACTTTTGATGTAACCGGTGTGGTTAAAGACACTGCGAACCTCTCTACTGGTGCACAAGTTGATGAAGAAATCCTAGGAACTAAAACGGTTAACGTTGAGGTTAAAGGGGTTGCAGATATTCCTTATGGCGGTACAAACGGTTCGGCTTGGACAGCAATCACCGATGGCACAATACCTGGTGTTCAAACCACGATCCAAGAGAGCCAGAATGGAGACAGCTACGCCGAGCTTGATTTCACCGTGTTGTCGGGAGAGAGAAGACCTGATCCTGCAGCAGTAGATCAAACCCCATTACCTGACGACGGTTCAGAATCCATAACCGTTATCCTCTCGGGTATTCCTGATGGCGTTATTCTGGAAGACGGTGACGGTACCATTATTGACCTTAACTTTGTCGGTTACGAAACCGGTCCGGGTGGTAGCCCCGATCTTTCTAAACCTATCTACGAAGCGAACATCACTGACGCAGGTAAAACCTCAGGAATCCGCATCAGACCTGTCGATTCTTCAACAGAGAACATTCACATTCAGGGTAAAGTGATCGTGACTGAGAATGACGGTCATACGCTTACGTTTGACCAAGAAGTGCGAGTGTTGGTCGAACCTAGAATCGATACCTCAGCGACGTACAGCACAGTCACTAATGGCGATGAAGATACGGCGATCAGTATTGATTGGCACCCAGAGGGTACTGATTATATTGATGATGATGAGCATTTCACTTCTATTGTGATCAGTGCCATTCCGACAGATGTTGAAAGTGTTGTGGTTAATGGCGATGTAACTTGGGTTTACGATGCTTCAGCAGGCACTTTAACCATTACGCCGAAGAGTGGACAGACGGCAGAAGAGTTTACTCAAATTGCACTGAACAATAATTTTATTCAGATCACACCTGAACAAGACTCGAGCACCGACTTTACGCTTAATACGGTTGTCATGATCGAAGAGCGAGATCATGAGTATGTTGATGCGACTGATCCTGGTCAGGGCATCGCTACCGCGACAATCACGGGCTCGATTGATGTTATCGTACGTCCAGTCGTTGAGCCGAAAGACGCTAGCAACAAGCTTATCGTCGATGATGTGCTGGGTACTGGAGCACTAGCAACCGTAGTTGCTGATGCAAACACTGGCGTGCTTAAGTTCACAACCAACAGCGATAATACATCGGTTACGGATGAGTTCGTCATTCGATATCAAGAAACAGATGCTTCGTCCGCTATCGAAGAAGTTGACCAGTTAGTTATTGAATTAACAAACGTGGACGGTTCGGAGCTATCAGATGCTGTACTCAATCAACTGCTCGTTATTGGCGCTGCTTATGAAGGCAATGGGCGCTGGGTTGTAACGAATGAAGACATATTTAGCATCAGTGCATCAAACGGCCTTGTTCTTCCTTCAGGAAACAGCGGGGCAGGAGGGTTCAATGACATCAAGATGGATATCTTTAGCACGGTAATAGACCGAGGTGATGGTGCTGAGGTTGAGTCATCTACGGCCGCTCGTAGGGACGGAGAAGTCACTCTGTCATTCCCTCAAGTGGTGGCTGGGAGTACTAAGGTTGCAGCCGATATTGATATAACACCAGACAGTGTTGTTGATGCGATTGAGGACACCCAGTTAGATCTAGGTACGGCATTGAATGGTTTAATTACTTTCTCGGGCGAAGATGACTCAACTGATCAAGTGACCATCATTATTGATGACAGTGTGACCATTAATCCAGGAGCGGTGAACGAAGTCACCTTCCCAATTAGTTTATCGGGAAGCAGCGACCTAGACTTTGTTAATGGCAAATATGTATTCCAGACTACCGTCGATCAAGGGGTCTCGACCGACCTCTCTGGACTACTGCTTAACTTACCAGCCGACTACTCCGGCGACTTTAGGTTGCCGTTGACGATAGTAACTAAAGACGTATTGTCGGGGGATGAGAAAACTCTAGTGACAGAAGTAGTCATTAAAGTTGCTCCTGATGTTGAAGGTAACCCAGATATTGACGTTACTGTCGTTGGTTCGCTTGACGATTCGTTTAACCCTGTCGATACCGACGGTCAAGCAGGGCAAGATCCAGTCGGCTACGAAGATACCTATATCCAACTTGATTTCAGCTCGACCATTGATGACCAAGTAAGCGGAGTTGAAGGTGGTGACGAAAAATTCACCTCTATCACACTGACGTTAAATGACACGAGTGTTGGGGCTTTCTATACCAGCGCAGGGGTATCGCTTGGCACATCGGTGACCTTTAATGAAGCTGAGATTAATGCAGGCGCGTTGGATAATGTCCTATTCCGACCGGCGTTAAATTACCCAACAGATAATGACGTAAATCAGGTGCAAGTGAATGTCAGCGGGACGATTACCGATACTGCTACATACAATGATGCAGCTTCGCCAACTGGCAGCGCGACTGATACCGATACTTTCTCTACCAATGTCAGTTTTGAAGTCGTTCCTGTGGTGGATGACGTGTCTGTCACTGGCCCGGGTAGCGATCCTGATGTTATCGAGATTACGGGTACTGAGGACCAGCTGATTTCTTTGTCGGGCACAGGGCCTGTATCGATTGCACTGACTGACCTTGATGGCTCAGAACAGTTTGTGTCGATTAAGTTTACAGATGTACCTGATGGCTTCCAGATGCGTGCAGATGCTGGTTCGGCATACACGGTGAAGAATAATGGTGGTGGTGAGTGGAGTGTTCAACTACCTCAAGCATCAGGGTTATCGTTCGACTTGAGTGAGATTTCGATTTTACCGCCTAAGGACTTCAGTGGTACGGCTGAATTTGGTGTTGCCGTATTTACTCAAGAATCTTTGTTGGGTGTGCCTACTGCAGCATCAAATCTGCCAAGCTTTAAGCTGCATGTGGTACCTGTGGGTGATGATGTTGATACTAATCCAACAGATTCTGTGACAGGTAACGAAGGTCAAAACATTGATATCGAAATCAATGCGACGATTTTGGATAAAGAGCTATCTGCAACGGGCAACGGCACTTATACCGAGAATGCACCAGAGACACTTCGAGTAGAAGTTGCGGGCGTTCCTCAAGATGCCTCTATCTATTATCCAGACGGCACAACCTTGGCTAGTTATGATCCAGTTACGCAGCTTTGGACACTTGATGTTCCTGCACAGTCGCTCGATAAGATCGTATTCAATTCAGGTGAACACAATAGCGATACGGGTAATGTATTAGGCATTAATGGCCCGCTGCAGATTACCGTTCGCTCTGTGGATACTGACGCTGATAACACCGAATATTTGGGGACGCCAACCAGCTTCGATGTTGATCTGGTGATTGATCCTATTAACGATCAACCGATCTTTGTGAACGTAACGAATATTGAAACATCGGAAGACATTAGTGTTGCTATCGACAACTTTAGTATCTACGACGTTGATGCTAACTTTGATAATCCAGACGCTCCGTATGTTCTTACGTTGCAAGTCGATCAAACACTTCCGGGAGCGCAAGGTGTGTTTGAGTTTACGAGCTCACCTGACGTGACGTTTGTATTGCAACCTGGTGGCTCATTGGTGATTACCGGTAAAGAAGCCGACATCAATACCGCATTGACTAATGGAGCCGTGACTTTCAAACCAGACCCAGACCAGAACTATCTCAACCAGAGTGGTTTAGTCACGATTAATGCAACACTCGATGACGGCGGTAATAATGGCTTGATTGATGCGGGTGATCCGAATACAGCACAGACCAACCAAACTACTTTCACCATTAAAGTAACGGAAGTGAATGACGCTCCTGTGGCAACTGATGTTGATTTAGGTTCGATTGCTGAAGATGGTCAAATAGTGATTGTGGAAGGAGACTTGATTTCAGTAAGTTCTGACATTGAAAACCATAACCTGACGGTTACGGGTGTAACCCTGACTCAAGGACAAGGCCAATTAACGCGCTTTGAAAACGCAGGTGGCGCCGATAACGCGGCGATTACCGGACCATTCTGGCTGTTCGTTGCAGATAATGATTTCAACGGTGATGTGAAATTCAACTATTCCATTATCGATGATGGCACAACCAATGGTGTGGATGATTTCTTGACCGATAGCGCTGAAATTAGCCTCATCGTAACGGAAGTGAATGATGCACCTGTCGCGACAGACGTTGATTTAGGTTCGATTGCAGAAGATGGTCAAATCGTCATTGTTGAAGGGGATTTAATTGCAGCAAGCTCTGACCCAGAAAACCACAACTTAACAGTAACTGGTGTAACTCTGACTCAGGGACAAGGCCAACTAACCCGCTTTGAAAATGCAGGTGGCGCCGATGACGCGGCGATTACCGGACCATTCTGGCTATTTGTAGCGGACAACGACTTTAACGGTGACGTTAAATTCAATTACTCAATTACTGATGACGGTACAACTAATGGCGCGGATGACTTCCTAACCGACAGTGCTGAAATTAGTCTTGAAGTAACGGAAGTGAATGACGCTCCTGTAGCAACGGACATCGACTTAGGCAACATCCTTGAAGAAGGTCAGTTGATCATCAAAGAGGGCGATTTAATTGCTGCGACGAGCGATCCGGAAAACGACACGATTACCGTGACTAATCTGGCGCTCGATGAAGGCCAAGGTCAACTACAACGCTTCGAGAACGTAGGTGGTGCTGATGATGCTACGATCACTGGCCCATACTGGGTATTTACGGCAGCTGATGAATACAACGGCAACGTTAAGTTTACCTATACCGTAGAGGATGATGGTACAACCAACGGCGCTAATGACTTCCTAACGGATACAGCGGAGATCACCGCGATTGTCGATGGAGTGAACGATACACCGGTCGTTAATGGTGACAGTGTCACTACGGTTATTGACGAGGATGCTGGTCAACTGTTGAGTGGTATCAATGTCAGTGACCCTGATTATGTAGATACATTTTCTGATGATCTGATGACCGTCACGCTGACGGTGGATTACGGTACATTGAATGTATCACTTCCAGCAGTGACGACGGTTGTTGTTAACGGCAACAACACGGGTTCAGTCATCTTAGTGGGGACATTGAGTGACCTGAATGCGTTGATTGATACGCCAACCAGTCCAAATGGTGTTTTCCTTGATGCGAGCCTGTCTCCAACCAATAGCATTGGATTAGAAGTTGTTGCCAAAGACAGCGGCAACCCTTCAGGTATTGCGATAGAGACAGCACCTGTGGTTTACAACATCGCGGTGACGCCAGTGGCGAATGCACCAACCCTGTCTATCGATAGTGCGACTAACTACGTGAGAAACATTACTGCGAGTCAGTCTGTGAGTGCGAGTGGCATTCCTTTAGTTGGGATTATCGCAGCCTTAACGGACATTACAGAAGAGCTAACGCTGCATATCAGTGATGTACCTGCTGGCGCTCAAATCACCAGTGCTGCGGGTTCTGTGACGGATCTTGGCGGTGGTGTTTGGGTAGCAACGGCAGATGCAATTGAAAGCTTGCAAGCGGTTGGGCTTTCTCAAACTCCAGGTAACTACACACTGAAAGTCGAGGCGGTTTCTGAAGAGACTGACAACAACGATACAGCAACCTCTGCATCGATTGACCTTAACTTGAACATTGTGTCTAACGCAGTTGATATTAACTTGGCTTCGGAAACCGATGATGTTCAGTTACTGGCTGGTGCTAATGCGACTGACTTAACGGGTGGTTCAGGGAATGATCGACTTGAAGGTGGCGCAGGTGACGATACGCTTGTTGGCGGTGACGGTAACGACACCCTGATTGGCGGCGGAGGCTCAGACATTCTGACTGGTGGTGATGGTATGGACTCGTTCGTATGGCTTAACATCGAAGATGGTGTTGAAGATACGATTACCGACTTTGATTTATCGGAAGGGGACAGCATTGACTTGAGAGAAGTGTTGCCGGAGCTTAAAAATACATCTCCAGACATGACCGCGTTGCTACAACAAATAGACGCGAAAGTGGACGGGGATGATATTGAGCTTACGATCAACCCGGATGGCTTAGGTACTACGGAACAGGTGATTGTGGTTGAAGACCTTGCGCCACAGCTAACCTTAAGTAGCACCATGCCTTCGGACATTCTGGATGCATTGGTACAGCAGAATGTGATAACTCACGGTTAAAGCGAACCATTAAACCATAACGAAAGAGGCCAGCATTGCTGGCCTCTTTTTTGTTACGGTATAAATTGAAAAGAGTTACTTAAGGGAGTTGTGGATCAGGAACTCTTCTTCAACACCTTTCAATTTCATCTCATCCATAATGAAGTTCACCGTGTTCAACAAACGTTGTTCACCTTTAGGAATCAGATAGCCGAACTGACTGTTGGTGAATGGAGTTTCGCAGCGTGCCGCTTCAAGACGTTCGTCAGTTACCTGATAGAACAGACCTTCAGGCGTTTCTGTTACCATCACATCAACTTTGCCTTCTGCTACTGCTTTCGGTACGTCGAGATTGTTCTCGTAGCGTGTGAAGCTTGCATTCTGCAAGTTCGCGTCGGCAAAGATCTCGTTAGTACCGCCAATGTTCACGCCCACACGAACAGAAGAGAGGTTCACTTTCTCAATGCTGTCGTACTGTTCTGCGGTGCCTTTTGCAACCAAGAAACACTTACCAAAGGTCATGTAGCCTTGAGTTTGTTCCGCGTTTAACTGACGCTGCATTTTACGTGTAATGCCGCCCATTGCGATGTCGTACTTATCGTCGTCTAGATCGGCCAGTAGATCTTTCCATGTGGTACGAACAATCTTCAATTCAACGCCTAATTGTTCCGCGATGTGCTGTGCAACGTCGATATCGTAGCCAGAGTAGCTTTTACCATCGAAGTAAGAGAAAGGCTTGTAGTCACCTGTGGTGCCCACACGCAGAGTACCTGATTTTTGAATGTCTTCTAGCTGGTCAGCGTGTGCGACACCAGAAAGTGCCAGAGCAATGGAAGCAAGTAATAGTGATGTTTTTTTCATTGTAATTGTCTGTTGTGTTTGTGTTGTCATTCAAAGTAACAGAAACAATCAGAGAAAGAGATCAAACCATTGGAAAGGTTGGAAAAGAAGATGAAACGAGGGCAGGAGATAGGTATTTCTATGGTTTGTGAGCATTGATCGAGGTGCGTTTCATATTCCGTTTTGATAAACCGAAGACAAACAAAAAGCCCATGTTATCGAATAACATGGGCTTCATTTTGGTTTAACTTGTTAGCTGCTTATTTAGCTGTTTAGCTGTTTAGCTATTTGGCAACTGACTCGTTGTTCATCTTAGCCGGAGCTTTAGATGCGTTAACCAATAGGATACCAACGGTCAGTACCATTGAACCACATAGTAGGAACAACAAGCGTCCTGTTGGTTCGTTTGGAATCAGAGCCATTGCTAGGATACCGAAACCTGCTGTGCTGATAAGCTTACCAAGCATTGAACGCTGTTTAGTATCTAGGTTTTGTTGCTCTTCACCTTCCGCTACAAGCGGCGTGTTCCAGTTAGTGAATAGTTGGTCAACTTCTTTCTCACGCTCTGGCGATAGGCCTTTGTAGAAGCGAGAAGTCATGATGAAGTAACCACCTGTGAACACTACGTGAGCAGCTAAGCTAAGACCTACTTTCAAGTCGCTCCATTCACGGCCTGTAAGCGCTGTTTCTAGACCAAATAGGTTCTCGATGTCTTCTGCTTGCAGAGAGATACCGAAGATGTAAGAAACGAAACCACCAACCACTAGAGTAGACCAACCAGCCCAGTCAGGTGTCTTACGAATCCACATACCTAGTAGGACAGGGATAAGCATTGGGAAGCCAATCAACGCACCTACGTTCATTACGATATCGAACAAGCTTAAGTGACGCAGAGAGTTAATGAATAGACCAATCGCAATGATGAAAATACCCATCATGATAGTCGTTATCTTACTTACAATAACCAGCTCTTTCTGAGTCGCATTTTTACGAAGAATCGGGCTGTAGAAGTTCATTACAAAGATACCAGCGTTACGGTTCAAACCTGAATCCATAGAAGACATCGTTGCAGCGAACATTGCTGACATAAGAAGACCAACCATACCTGCTGGCATTACGTTTTGTACGAATGCTAGGTAAGCAGCATCACCGGCTTTGTCGCCCATTGATGTGTATTGCTCAGCGAACTCAGGCATGAATGCACTAACGTACCAAGGTGGTAGGAACCAAATTAGTGGACCAATAACCATAAGGATACATGCTAGGCCTGCCGCTTTACGTGCGTTTTCACTGTCTTTTGCACATAGGTAACGGTATGCGTTGATGCTGTTGTTCATTACACCGAACTGCTTCACGAAGATGAATACAACCCAAAGGATGAAGATGCTCATGTAGTTTAGGTTGTTACCTAACATGAAGTCGCCGTCGAAGTTAGCAACAATGTTAGTTAAGCCGCCACCGTGGAAGTAAGCTGCTACCGCACAAGTGATTGTCACGGCCATGATTACAAGCATTTGCATGAAGTCAGAAGCAACAACCGCCCAAGAGCCGCCGGTTACTGCCATCAATACTAGAACCATACCCGTTACCACAATGGTAGCTTCCATTGGGATGTTGAATACCGCTGCTACAAAGATAGCTAGACCGTTTAGCCAGATACCTGCAGAGATAAGGCTGTCCGGCATACCTGCCCATGTGAAGAACTGTTCAGACGTTTTACCAAAGCGCTGACGAATAGCTTCGATCGCCGTTACCACACGAAGTTGGCGGAACTTTGGAGCGAAGTACATATAGTTCATGAAGTAGCCAAAAGCATTGGCTAAGAATAGGATTACAATAACGAAACCGTCATTGAATGCGCGTCCTGCGGCACCTGTAAACGTCCATGCTGAAAATTGTGTCATGAAGGCAGTTGCACCAACCATCCACCACAACATTTTGCCGCCCCCTCTGAAGTAATCACTTGTAGAGGTGGTGAACTTACGGAACATCCAACCAATCGCGATTAAAAAGAAGAAGTAGGCGAGAACAACAAAAGTATCAATAGTCATCTTTTCAGCCTTTTAAATATCATAATTAACTGGGCTTAGATTAACGCGTCTCAAGGTTTATTTGTACTACAATATGTCTTTAGTATGATCTAGGTCGCATTGATTTTTCGGCCTCTAACACGTGGTTATATAAGTATTTGTTTTAATTGAATTTAAATGTGAGTGTATTTTGTTTGAGATCTAAAATAAATTGAGGGTTAAATGTTTATATGTATTACAATATAAACAAAAGCGCTTACTTTGCCGTATCTATAAGATTTTAATTATAACCGTAACAAATGTGCTACAAATTGGTGTGTTGTGCGACGACATTCACGTTAATTTGGAACTCTATACTGAAAAATTCTGTATTGGGATTTCAAGTGTAGCTCATTGTTTTCACTTCGCTATTTTGTATTTGTCTGCGGCTCTGTAGCCTTTCTATGCTATTTATTCATTTTTTCGTGCCATAGAGGTGCATATTTGGAATTTTTGTCACTGAGTGGGCGTTAAACTGGACGGACGGGACACATTTTGCGGTGCACTTTGTCTATTGTGGTCTTCAGTGCATGCCATGAGAGATGCTTGATGACGTATCGAAAAGGAACATTGCTGGGTAAGGGGCTGGATAAGAAGCTGGATAGGCGATAGGGGGCACCAGTAACGCTTCGTTAGATGCGTGCTGAAGTCGATTGAAAGCTTACATTACTTGTTATTGCCTGTCTTAGTCGCGGAGCTGGACGAGCCCATAGAGAGAAAGGCGATAAGGTGTGGGGGAAACATAATGTTGATTGAGCGTGTTTTACGGTTAGTCAGCGCAATAAACGCCAGATAACAAAAAGCCCCACCGAGGTGAGGCTTCATCACTCAATCTAAAATAGATTAAGCGTTAACGTGATCAACTGCGTCACGAACCAGCTTGCCTAGTTCGTCCCACTTACCTTCGTCGATAAGGTTAGTTGGAACCATCCAAGTACCGCCACACGCAAGTACAGAAGGGATCGATAGGTATTCATCAACATTCTTCAAGCTTACGCCACCAGTAGGCATAAATTTAACAGGGTAAACCGCTGTTAGTGCTTTAAGCATGCCAGTACCACCAGAAGGCTCAGCAGGGAAGAACTTCAACGTGCGAAGGCCCATTTCCATTGCTTGTTCCACTAGGCTTGGGTTGTTAACACCCGGTACGATTGCAACACCCTTATCGATACAGTATTGAACAGTGCGCGGGTTGAAACCTGGGCTTACGATGAAATCAACGCCAGCTTCGATAGATGCATCAACTTGCTCGTTAGTCAGTACAGTACCTGAACCAATTAGCATGTCTGGGAATTCTTTACGCATGATGCGAATCGCTTCGATTGCACATTCTGTACGTAGCGTGATTTCTGCACATGGCATGCCGTTTTCAACAAGTGCTTTACCTAGAGGGATAGCGTCTTCAGCACGGTTGATAGCGATTACAGGAATTACTTTTAGGTTTGCTAGTTGTTCATTTAATGTCGTCATGAATTCTTTCTCACGTTAAATGTGGGCTTGCTTTCAACTAAGCAAACCCTTGATTAATAGTTAAAGTGCGTAATTATAGAGACAGATCAGGCGTCGCTTCTAGAGGAATGATAGCACCTGGATGCTGAATCACAGTCCCTGCCACAATATGACCTGCTAACGCTGCATCACGTGCATTGCCACCGCTTAAGCGCTTAGCTAGGAAGCCCGCGCTGAACGAGTCGCCAGCCGCTGTAGTATCAACAATGTTGTCTACTGGGTTTGGAGCAACGTACTGAGCGCTTTGGCTTTCAACTACTAAGCAGTCTTTAGCACCACGTTTAATGATGATCTCTTTCACACCAGATTCAGACGTACGTGCAATACACTGTTCAATGCTTTCGTCGCCGTACAACTCTTGCTCGTCATCGAACGTCAGTAGAGCCGTGTCAGTGTACTTAAGCATCTTCAAGTACCAAGAAATCGCTTCTTGTTGACTTTCCCAAAGTTTTGGACGGAAGTTATTGTCGAAGAATACTTGGCCGCCTTGCGCTTTAAATTTGTCTAAGAAGTTGAATAGCTGCGTGCGTCCATTCTCTGTCAAGATAGCAAGCGTAATACCACTTAGGTAAACCGCATCAAAAGAGAATAACTTATCAAGTAGAGCAGGCGTGTCTTCCTGGTCAAACATGAACTTTGCTGCAGCATCATTACGCCAGTAGTGGAAACTGCGTTCACCAGTTTCATCGGTCTCGATGTAGTAAAGCCCTGGTTGTTTGTGATCAAGCTGAGCAATTAAGCTAGTGTCGATACCTTCCGCTTGCCACTTTTCTAACATGTCGGTACTGAATGGGTCAGTGCCTAGCGCTGTTACGTAGCTCGTGTTGATATCTTGCTCTTTTGTTAAGCGAGACAAGTAAAGTGCAGTATTTAGTGTATCGCCACCGAAACTTTGCTTAAGCCCGTCTTGTTTCTTTTGTAGCTCAACCATGCACTCGCCAATGACCGCGATGTTTAATGATTTCATATGCTTACCTTAGCAACTGAGGTTGCGCTGTTTATTATTTTAGGAAATCTTCACGCGCAGGGTTGAAGATATCAAGAAGGATGCTGTCTTGCTCTAGTGCAACTGCACCGTGCATCATGTGTTTACGAGCGAAGTAAGCATCGCCTTCTTTAAGGACTTTCTTTTCGCCTTCAATCTCAGCTTCGAAGCTACCACGAACTACGTAACCGATTTGGTCATGGATTTCGTGAGTATGAGGGTGGCCAATCGCGCCCTTATCAAAACATAGGTGTACTGCCATTAGATCGTCAGTGTAAGCAACGATTTTACGCTTAATGCCGCCACCAAGTTCTTCCCATGGGTTTTCATCTAGGATAAAGAAAGAGTTCATTGTGTATCTCCTAATCTGTTTAAATCTTTTAAGTGTTACTTAACTTGCATCCATCATAAGGGAATGAGCCTAATTGTAATACAATATATCTAAATTTGTGTGATATCGATCAAGCGATACTTTATATAGCGTAAATAAATCAACAACTTAATAAATGGCTAATATTTACCATTAGCCAGCTACATCAATGACTTATGGCTAATTATGTGACTCTACTCATCATTTAGCGACGAATAGGTATAATTAAAGCTCATATTGTATTACTTTATATGGAGTTTGAAAATTTAATCAAAGTTTAAGCAGATAAACTCTTTATTGAGGGTGACAAAGAATATGACGACTAAACCAGTATTGTTGACTGAAGCAGAAATCGAGCAGCTTCATCTTGAAGTGGGCCGTTCTAGCTTAATGGGCAAAACCATTGCAGCGAACGCGAAAGATCTAGAAGCATTCATGCGTTTACCTATTGATGTCCCAGGTCATGGTGAAGCTGGGGGTTACGAACATAACCGCCATAAGCAAAATTACACGTACATGAATCTAGCTGGTCGCATGTTCTTGATCACTAAAGAGCAAAAATACGCTGACTTTGTTACTGAATTACTAGAAGAGTACGCAGACAAATACCTAACGTTTGATTACCACGTACAGAAAAACACTAACCCTACAGGTCGTTTGTTCCACCAAATCCTGAACGAACACTGCTGGTTAATGTTCTCAAGCTTAGCTTACTCTTGTGTTGCTTCAACCCTGACACAAGAACAACGCGACAATATTGAGTCTCGTATTTTCGAACCAATGCTAGAAATGTTCACAGTTAAATACGCACACGACTTCGACCGAATTCACAACCACGGTATTTGGGCTGTAGCCGCTGTCGGTATTTGTGGTCTTGCTCTTGGCAAGCGTGAGTACCTTGAAATGTCGGTGTACGGCATTGACCGTAACGACACTGGCGGCTTCCTAGCGCAAGTTTCTCAGCTGTTTGCACCGTCTGGCTACTACATGGAAGGTCCTTACTACCACCGTTATGCGATTCGTCCAACGTGTGTGTTCGCTGAAGTGATTCACCGTCATATGCCTGAAGTGGATATCTACAACTACAAAGGCGGCGTGATTGGTAACACAGTACAAGCGATGCTGGCGACGGCTTACCCGAACGGTGAGTTCCCGGCTCTGAATGATGCTTCTCGTACTATGGGTATTACAGACATGGGTGTTCAGGTTGCAGTAAGTGTTTACAGCAAGCATTACTCTTCTGAAAACGGCGTAGACCAAAACATTCTTGGTATGGCGAAGATTCAAGACGCAGTATGGATGCACCCATGTGGTCTTGAGCTATCTAAAGCCTACGAAGAGGCTTCAGCTAAACAAGAAATCGGCATGCCTTTCTGGCCAAGTGTTGAATTGAGCGAGGGTCCTGAAGGCCACAATGGTGCACAAGGCTTTATCCGTATGCAGGATAATAAAGGTGACGTTTCTCAACTTGTTATGAACTACGGTCAACACGGCATGGGTCACGGCAACTTCGATACGCTGGGTATTTCTTTCTTTAACCGCGGTCAAGAAGTGTTGCGTGAATACGGTTTCTGTCGTTGGGTTAACGTTGAGCCAAAATTTGGCGGTCGCTACCTAGATGAAAATAAATCTTACGCTCGTCAAACGATTGCACATAATGCAGTAACGATTGATGAGAAATGTCAGAACAACTTTGACGTTGAGCGTGCTGACGCAGTACACGGTTTGCCTCACTTCTTCAAAGTGGCAGATGAGCAAATTAACGGTATGAGCGCATTTGCTAACGACCATTACGAAGGTTTTGACATGCAACGCAGTGTGTTCATGCTAAACCTTGAAGAGCTTGAGTCTCCGCTATTGTTAGACTTGTACCGCTTAGGTTCGACAAAAGGCGGCGAAGGCGACCACCAGTTTGATTACTCTCATCAATATCAAGGTCAAATTATTCGCACTAACTTCGAATACCAAGCAAACAAAGAGCTAAACACACTAGGAAGTGACTTCGGTTACCAACACCTATGGAATGTAGCGAGTGGTGAAGTGAATGGTACTGCGTTAGTTAGCTGGTTACAGAACGACACGTACTATACTTGGTTGGGTACAAGTTCGAACGAGAACGGAGAAATCATCTTCACTCGCACTGGTGCTAACGATCCAAGCTTTAATTTACGTTCAGAGCCTGCATTCATTCTACGTAGCAAAGGCGAAACAACATTGTTTGCTTCTGTGCTAGAAACGCACGGTTACTTTAACGAAGAATTCGAGCAATCAGTAAACGCTCGTGGTGTTGTGAAAAACATCAATGTGGTTGCTCACACGAATGTAGGTTCAGTAGTAGAAATTACGACAGAGAAATCAAACGTGACAGTGATGATCAGTAACCAACTTGGCGCAACTGACAGCACTGAACACAAAGTAGAACTGAACGGCAAAGTATACAGCTGGACAGGCTTCTACTCAGTAGAAACGACTTTAGAGCAGGGGAAATAATAATGAGCTATCAACCACTTTTACTTAACTTTGAAGAAGCAGCAGAGCTTCGTAAAGAACTTGGCAAGGATAGCCTATTAGGTAACGCACTAACTCGTGACATTAAACAAACTGACGCTTACATGGCTGAAGTTGGCATCGAAGTTCCAGGTCATGGCGAAGGTGGCGGTTACGAGCACAATCGTCACAAGCAAAACTACATCCATATGGATCTAGCGGGTCGTTTGTTCCTGATCACAGAGGAAACAAAGTACCGTGATTACATCGTTGATATGCTAACTGCGTACGCGACGGTATACCCAACATTGGAAAGCAACGTAAGCCGTGACACTAACCCTCCGGGTAAGCTGTTCCACCAAACGTTGAACGAGAACATGTGGATGCTTTACGCTTCTTGTGCGTACAGCTGCATTTACCACACTATCTCTGAAGAGCAGAAGCGTCTTATCGAAGACGATCTTCTGAAGCAAATGATCGAAATGTTCGTTGTTACTTACGCACACGACTTCGATATCGTACACAACCACGGCTTATGGGCAGTGGCGGCGGTAGGTATCTGTGGTTACGCGATCAACGATCAAGAGTCTGTAGATAAAGCACTTTACGGCCTGAAATTGGACAAAGTAAGCGGCGGTTTCCTAGCGCAACTTGACCAACTGTTCTCGCCAGACGGCTACTACATGGAAGGTCCTTACTATCACCGTTTCTCTCTGCGTCCAATCTACCTGTTCGCAGAAGCGATTGAACGTCGTCAGCCAGAAATCGGTATTTACGAATTTAACGATTCAGTGATCAAGACAACGTCTTACTCAGTATTCAAAACTGCATTCCCAGACGGCACATTGCCTGCTCTGAACGATTCATCGAAGACGATTTCTATCAACGATGAAGGGGTTATCATGGCGACGTCTGTGTGTTACCACCGTTACGAGCAGACTGAAACTCTGCTTGGTATGGCTGATCACCAAAAAAATGTTTGGGTTCATGCTTCTGGTAAAACACTGTCTGACGCGGTTGATGCAGCAGACGACATCAAACCATTCAACTGGGGTAGCCTGTTTGTAACAGACGGGCCTGAAGGCGAAAAAGGCGGCGTAAGCATCCTTCGTCACCGTGATGTGCAAGACGACGACACAATGGCGTTGATCTGGTTTGGTCAGCACGGTTCAGACCACCAGTACCATTCTGCGCTAGACCATGGTCACTACGATGGCTTGCACCTAAGCGTATTCAACCGTGGCCACGAAGTGCTGCACGATTACGGCTTCGGTCGTTGGGTAAACGTTGAGCCTAAGTTTGGCGGTCGTTACATCCCGGAGAACAAGTCTTACTGTAAGCAGACGGTTGCTCACAACACAGTAACGGTTGATCAGAAAACGCAGAACAACTTCAACACAGCATTGGCTGAGTCTAAGTTTGGTCAGAAGCACTTCTTCGTAGCAGACGACCAGTCGCTACAAGGTATGAGCGGCACAATTTCTGAGTACTACACTGGCGTAGACATGCAA
The DNA here is from genome assembly GCF_041465805.1 of Vibrio sp. 10N.239.311.G01. NCBI lineage: Bacteria > Pseudomonadati > Pseudomonadota > Gammaproteobacteria > Vibrionales > Vibrionaceae > Vibrio > Vibrio sp. 10N.239.311.G01. Next base: position 2,037 of record NZ_JBFSRM010000043.1, on the reverse strand, counting down.
CGCAGCGTGATTCTTGCTGAACTACCTGAGTTCGAAAAACCGCTAGTAATTGATGTGTACCGCATCGAAGCTGACGCTGAGCACCAGTACGACTTACCAGTTCACCACTCGGGTCAAATCATTCGCACTGACTTCGATTACAACATGGAAACAACGCTTAAGCCATTAGGTGAAGACAACGGTTACCAACATCTATGGAACGTGGCTTCAGGCAAAGTGAACGAAGAAGGTTCCCTAGTAAGCTGGCTACATGACAGCAGCTACTACAGCCTAGTAACCAGCGCGAATGCGGGCAGCGAAGTGATTTTTGCTCGCACTGGTGCTAACGATCCAGACTTCAACCTTAAGAGTGAGCCTGCGTTCATCTTACGTCAGTCTGGTCAAAACCACGTGTTTGCTTCTGTACTAGAAACGCATGGTTACTTTAACGAGTCTATCGAAGCCTCTGTAGGCGCTCGTGGTCTAGTTAAATCAGTATCTGTTGTGGGCCATAACAGTGTCGGGACTGTTGTTCGCATTCAGACTACTTCTGGCAACACTTACCACTACGGTATCTCAAACCAAGCTGAAGACACGCAGCAAGCAACTCACACTGTTGAGTTCGCGGGTGAGACATACTCGTGGGAAGGGTCATTTGCTCAACTGTAAATGATCAACACACATACCGTTTAACGATGGTGTGTGCTGATGTGGTGCTTTGCGGGAACGAAGCGCCATATCATGTTCGATTGTAAGGGTGTTCGCATCTAAGTAACTGAACGAAATTAATGTCGATGACAAAGAATATCGGAAATAAGTCAAACCGAGTAACTCGTTGTGAGTTGCTCGGTTTTTTTATGCGTGTAGGACAGAGGCTGATGTAATTTGGGAAGGGGATCTCATTTAATAATCTCTGGCGGTTAATGAATTGCGCTTCTAAAGGTGTACCTTTTTCCCATGGTTTTTCGAGGCTGTGCTGGTGGTTTTCATACCGATACAAAGAGGGTTAGTTTTGAGTACGGATTTATGAGTGATTTAAGATAACGTTTCTCACAGGATGTTTTTTAAATCTCTGATTATAAAAATTTGCAGGTTGTGATTCGTTTGGATTTTACTCAATTGGCTGTAGGTTGAAATACTGTTATAGTAATCCTTAAATAATACATAAACATAACATATAAAATAAGTGAACTTATGGTTAGCACTTTTAATTCAATTTCGGGCTCGAAGCGTAGCCTGCACGTGCAAGTAGCGCGTGAAATCGCTCGTGGAATCTTGTCTGGCGATCTGCCGCAAGGTTCTATTATTCCTGGTGAAATGGCGTTATGTGAACAGTTTGGTATTAGCCGAACGGCACTACGTGAAGCAGTTAAACTATTAACTTCTAAAGGTTTGTTAGAGTCCCGCCCGAAAATCGGTACTCGTGTAGTCGACCGCGCATATTGGAACTTTCTTGATCCTCAGCTGATTGAATGGATGGATGGTCTAACCGACATAGATCAATTCTGTTCTCAGTTTTTAGGCCTTCGCCGTGCGATTGAACCTGAAGCGTGCGCACTGGCGGCTAAATTTGCAACGGCTGAACAACGCATTGAACTTTCAGAAATCTTCCAAAAAATGGTAGAAGTGGATGAGGCTGAAGTATTTGATCAAGAGCGTTGGACAGATATTGATACTCGTTTTCATAGCTTGATCTTTAATGCGACAGGTAATGACTTCTACCTGCCATTCGGCAATATCTTGACTACGATGTTCGTGAACTTCATCGTGCACTCTTCTGAAGAAGGAAGCACGTGTATCAATGAACACCGTAGAATCTATGAAGCAATCATGGCTGGTGATAGTGATAAGGCACGAGTTGTGTCTGCTGCACACTTGCAAGATGCCAACCACCGTCTGGCGACGGCGTAATAGAAATAATCTAGAGCGTAGGTAGATGAGTCACCTCATATAGAGATGAACAGCATTACGCTCGGATAAACGACTTAAAAGGGTATGCCAAGTGCATTAATGCCGTTCACTTAAGAGTGAACGGCATTTTTGTTCTTAGCATACCGT
>NZ_JBFSRM010000042.1:0-20466 GCF_041465805.1 Vibrio sp. 10N.239.311.G01 | reverse complement strand
TCGCAATCCGCGAAGGTGGCCGTACAGTTGGTGCTGGTGTTGTAGCTAAAATCTTTGCATAAGATTTGACGAACCACTAGTAAAAAGGGCATCATTTGATGCCCTTTTTCTGCGCTAAAAAAAGAGTTGGATGTTTTGACATCGATTTTTGCTCTTAGCAAAGAATTAAACGGTCTTTTTGACTAAAATGACTGTTAGATGTGTTGTTTTGCAACGCAAAGGAATGTGCCCTGCAACAGCGGGGTTATTGTCGTCTATATTTAAGACTTATCACAGGTTGGTTTTATGAAAGCAAACGCTGAAACTCCTGATAGCTCAGGTGCAGCAGATACAATGAAGTGGATTGTCGCTTTTGTTCTGTTGGCTGCTGCTGTTGTGGGTAATTACCTGTATGGTGAATTGTCTGTTGTAATTCGCGCTGCAGGTGTAGTTGTGCTGATTGCTGCCGCACTAGGCGTTGCAGCAACAACAACTAAAGGTAAAGCTGCGATCGATTTTGCAAAAGAATCTCGTATGGAGATTCGTAAAGTTGTTTGGCCTACTCGCCAAGAAACTATGCAAACTACATTGATCGTTTTAGCTGTATGTATTGTTATGTCTCTAGTGCTTTGGGGAATTGACGGCATTATGGTCCGTCTAGTTTCTCTAGCAACTGGGGTGTAGAGGGTTCTGATTCATGAGTGAAGCTCCAAAAAAACGTTGGTATGTAGTTCAAGCCTTTTCTGGCTTTGAAGGTCGTGTTGCACAGTCGCTACGCGAGCATATTAAAATGCACAACATGGAAGAACTATTTGGCGATGTGCTAGTACCTACTGAAGAAGTAGTGGAAATGCGTGCAGGCCAACGCCGTAAAAGTGAACGTAAATTCTTCCCTGGCTACGTATTAGTTCAAATGATCATGAATGATGAATCATGGCACTTAGTACGCAGCATTCCGCGTGTTATGGGCTTCATTGGTGGTACCTCTGATCGTCCTGCACCAATCACTGATAAAGAAGCTGATGCTATCTTGAACCGTCTAGAGAAAGCGAGCGAGTCTCCACGTCCTAAGACAATGTTCGAAGCGGGTGAAGTGGTTCGTGTGAACGATGGTCCATTTGCTGACTTCAACGGTACTGTTGAAGAAGTAGATTACGAGAAAAGCCGCATTAAGGTATCTGTATCGATCTTTGGTCGTGCAACACCGGTTGAGCTTGAATTTGGTCAGGTTGAAAAACTGGACTAAAACTCTAAGTTTTGAACAAGCTGTGGATAAATACTTCATAAGTTGTTCAAAATAAAAGAGTATAAAAAATCACCTTTTTAGGGTTGTTAAAGGCGCGAATTATGATTATAATTTCGCGCCTTTTTGCTTCTGTGGAAGTGAAAAAGAGTTAATTGAATTTATGGGGAGCTCGCCTTGCGGCTAGCGCATGTACCCAAAATATTAGGAAATATCATGGCTAAGAAAGTTGAAGCTTATATCAAACTGCAAGTTGCAGCTGGTATGGCAAACCCAAGTCCACCGGTTGGTCCTGCTCTAGGTCAACACGGCGTGAACATCATGGAATTCTGTAAAGCGTTCAACGCAAAAACAGAATCTGTTGAGAAAGGTCTACCTACTCCAGTAGTTATTACTGTTTACAACGACCGTTCTTTCACGTTCGTAACTAAGACTCCACCTGCTGCTGTTCTTCTTAAGAAAGCTGCTGGCGTTAAGTCTGGTTCAGGTCGTCCAAACACTGAGAAAGTTGGTACTGTTACTGACGCTCAAGTTCAGGAAATCGCAGAAACTAAAGCTGCTGATATGACTGGTGCTGACATCGAAGCAATGAAACGTTCTATTGCTGGTACTGCTCGTTCAATGGGCCTAGTGGTAGAGGGATAAGATCATGGCTAAACTTACTAAGCGTATGCGCGTAATCCGCGACAAAGTTGACTCAACTAAAGAATACGAAATCAGCGAAGCTGTTGCTCTTCTTAAAGAACTAGCGACTGCTAAATTCGTTGAGTCTGTAGATGTTGCTGTTAACCTAGGCATCGATGCTCGTAAATCTGACCAAAACGTTCGTGGCGCAACAGTGCTACCTCACGGTACTGGCCGTGACATCCGCGTTGCTGTTTTCACTCAAGGTGCAAACGCAGAAGCTGCTAAAGCTGCTGGCGCAGATATCGTTGGTATGGAAGATCTTGCTGAGCAAGTGAAAAAAGGCGAAATGAACTTCGACGTAGTTGTTGCTTCTCCAGATGCAATGCGTGTTGTTGGTCAACTAGGTACAATCCTAGGTCCACGCGGCCTTATGCCAAACCCTAAAGTTGGTACTGTAACTCCTAACGTTGCTGAAGCGGTTAAGAACGCTAAAGCTGGTCAGGTTCGTTACCGTAACGACAAGAACGGCATCATCCACACTACTATCGGTAAAGCATCTTTCGAAGCTAACCAGCTACAAGAGAACCTAGAAGCACTTCTAGTTGCTCTTAAGAAAGCTAAGCCTTCTTCAGCTAAGGGTTCTTACCTGAAGAAAGTAAGCATCTCTACTACGATGGGTGCTGGTGTTGCTGTTGATCAAGCTAGTCTTGATACTCAAGCAAACTAATTTGCTTAGGCGCAGATTTAGTGTATACTTCTGCGCCTAATATTTGTGGTTGGGTGGTTTTAAAGCAATTTGAAATCATCTATCCCAAGACCGTAGGCGCTGTCGATTTTCATTAGATTATTGATAGCTTAATAAAACCTACGTAGGCGATGTTGTGGTTTGAAGTGGATTTATTCATTTTTAAATAACATCGTAAACGCTCAATACATTTTGTATTGGGTGCTGTAATCACAACCAGAGGTTAATCCAAATGGCTTTAAATCTTCAAGACAAAAAAGCAATTGTTGCTGAAGTCAACGAAGCTGCCAGTGGTGCACTTTCTGCAGTTGTAGCTGATTCTCGTGGCGTTGAAGTTGGCGCAATGACTTCTCTACGTAAACAAGCTCGCGAAGCGGGTGTTTACATGAAAGTTGTTCGTAACACACTAGCACGCCGTGCGGTTCAGGGTACAGACTACGAGTGTCTAGTAGACACTTTCACTGGTCCAACTCTGATCGCGTTCTCTAACGAGCACCCAGGTGCTGCAGCGCGTCTTTTCAAAGACTTCGCTAAAGAGAACAAAGATTTCGAGATCAAAGCTGCTGCATTTGAAGGCGCAGTTACTGATGCTGAAGTACTAGCGACACTACCAACTTACGACGAAGCTATCGCACGCCTAATGATGTGCATGAAAGAAGCTTCTGCTGGCAAGCTGGTTCGTACTATCGCTGCACTACGTGACCAAAAAGAAGAAGCAGCGGCTTAAGCCTTGCTTTTCACTGGTTGCAAATTAAACTTATTGTTGACTTAAAAGAGAATTGTTATGTCTATTACTAACGAGCAAATCCTAGACGCAGTTGCAGAAATGTCTGTAATGCAAGTTGTTGAGCTTATCGAAGCTATGGAAGAGAAATTCGGCGTTTCAGCTGCAGCTGCAGTTGTAGCTGGTGGCGCAGCTGGCGGCGACGCTGCTGCTGAGCAAACTGAATTCGACGTTATCCTAACTGCTGCTGGCGCTAACAAAGTACAAGTTATCAAAGCTGTACGTGGCGCAACTGGCCTAGGTCTTAAAGAAGCTAAAGGTCTTGTAGACTCAGCTCCTGCAGCGCTTAAAGAAGGCGTTGACAAAGCTGAAGCTGAAGCTCTTAAAGCACAGCTAGAAGAAGCTGGCGCTTCTGTTGAAATCAAGTAATTATTACTTAATTTCATAGCCGCAAGGCTAATGGCTGGTGGTTTATTAACCACCGGCCTTTTTGCGCTGTAGGGCTATGACGAAATTTCCGCTGTTTAACCGTCATAATCCGAGCAAAAAAACAGTCATTTTTTCGAAATGATTGTTCACTACCACTAAACAGCTGTTTGTCACCACCCCCTCTGAAGAGTGTTTTGGGTGGTTTGGGTCACTTATCAGCGAGCTGAGGAACCCCATGGTTTACTCTTATACCGAGAAAAAGCGCATCCGTAAGGATTTTGGTACTCGTCCACAAGTTTTGGACATTCCATACCTGTTATCGATCCAGCTTGATTCTTTCGACAAATTCATCGAACAGGATCCAGAAGGTCAATACGGTCTTGAAGCTGCTTTCCGTTCTGTATTTCCAATTCAGAGCTACAACGGCAATTCTGAGCTGCAATACGTTAGCTACCGTCTTGGTGAGCCAGTTTTTGACGTTAAAGAATGTCAAATCCGCGGTGTTACTTACTCAAAGCCACTACGCGTAAAACTACGTCTAGTTATCTTTGATCGAGATGCACCAGCAGGTACTGTAAAAGACATTAAAGAACAAGAAGTCTACATGGGCGAAATTCCGCTTATGACAGACAATGGTACTTTCGTAATTAATGGTACCGAGAGGGTTATCGTATCCCAGCTGCACCGAAGCCCAGGCGTGTTCTTCGACAGTGATAAGGGTAAGACCCACTCATCAGGTAAAGTTCTTTATAACGCACGTGTAATTCCTTACCGTGGCTCATGGTTAGACTTTGAGTTCGATCCTAAGGATAACTTATTCGTACGTATCGACCGTCGTCGTAAGCTACCAGCATCGATTATTCTTCGTGCACTTGGTAAATCGACTGAAGAGATCCTAGATCTGTTCTTCGACAAGGTGAACTTCGAAGTTAAAGACCAAACTCTTCTTATGGAGTTGGTTCCTGATCGTCTACGTGGTGAAACTGCGTCATTCGACATCGAAGCAAACGGTAAAACTTACGTTGAGACTGGTCGTCGTGTTACTGCTCGCCATATCCGTCAACTTGAAAAAGATGGCGTTGAGCACATCGAAGTACCAGTAGAGTACATCGTTGGTAAAGTTGCATCTAAAGATTACATCAACGAAGCAACTGGCGAGATCATCGTTGGCGCGAACCAAGAGATTAGCCTAGAAGCTCTTGCTAACCTGTCTCAAGCAGGCCACAAGGCTCTACAAACTCTGTTCACGAATGACCTAGATCACGGTCCATTCATGTCAGACACTCTACGTGCAGATAGCACAGTAGATCGCATCTCTGCATTGGTAGAAATCTACCGCATGATGCGTCCTGGCGAGCCACCAACGAAAGAAGCTGCAGAGTCTCTATTCGAAAGCCTATTCTTCTCTGAAGAACGTTACGACCTATCAACTGTAGGCCGTATGAAGTTCAACAGCTCTATCGAGCGTGAAGAAGAAGAAGAGCGCGGTACTCTGGATGAATCAGACATCATCGAAGTGATGAAGAAACTGATTGGTATCCGTAACGGTATTGGTGAAGTGGACGATATCGACCACCTTGGCAACCGTCGTATCCGTTCTGTAGGTGAAATGGCAGAAAACCAATTCCGTGTTGGTCTAGTTCGTGTAGAACGTGCCGTTAAAGAGCGCCTAAGCCTTGGTGACCTTGATGCAATCATGCCTCAAGATCTTATCAACGCTAAGCCGATCTCTGCTGCAGTTAAAGAATTCTTTGGCTCTTCACAGCTTTCACAGTTCATGGACCAAAACAACCCATTGTCAGAAGTTACGCACAAACGTCGTATCTCTGCTTTAGGTCCTGGTGGTCTTACTCGTGAGCGCGCAGGCTTCGAAGTACGTGACGTTCACGTAACTCACTACGGTCGTCTATGTCCGATCGAAACGCCTGAAGGTCCAAACATCGGTCTAATTAACTCACTATCTGCGTTTGCACGTTGTAACGATTACGGTTTCCTAGAAACTCCGTACCGTCGTGTAGTAGATGGTGTAGTAACAGAAGAAGTTGATTACCTGTCTGCAATCCAGGAAGGTCAATTCGTAATCGCGCAAGCAAACACCATTCTTACTGAAGAAGGTACGTTTGCAGATGAGCTAATCACAGCTCGTCAAAAAGGTGAATCTGGTCTTCACCCACGCGATCACGTTGACTACATGGACGTTGCGACAAACCAAGTAGTATCTATCGCTGCTTCGCTTATCCCGTTCCTAGAACACGATGATGCGAACCGTGCATTGATGGGTGCCAACATGCAACGTCAAGCTGTACCAACACTTAAGGCTGATAAGCCTCTAGTAGGTACTGGTATCGAACGTAACATCGCAGTTGACTCTGGTGTTACAGCGGTTGCTAAACGTGGTGGTCAAGTTCAGTCTGTAGACGCTTCTCGTATCGTAGTTAAGGTTAACGAAGATGAATTGGTACCTGGCGAAGCTGGTATCGATATCTACAACCTAACTAAGTACACGCGTTCGAACCAAAACACATGTATTAACCAACGTCCAACTGTACTTCCTGGTGAACCAGTTGCACGTGGCGATGTTCTTGCTGATGGTCCTTCAACAGACCTTGGTGAACTAGCTCTTGGCCAAAACATGCGTATCGCATTCATGCCTTGGAACGGTTACAACTTCGAAGACTCGATCTTAGTATCTGAGCGCGTAGTTCAAGAAGACCGTTTCACGACAATCCACATCCAAGAACTATCTTGTGTGGCTCGTGATACTAAGCTGGGTTCTGAAGAGATCACAGCTGATATTCCAAACGTAGGTGAGTCTGCTCTGTCTAAACTAGACGAGTCAGGTATCGTTTACATTGGTGCTGAAGTTAAGGGTGGCGACATCCTAGTTGGTAAAGTAACCCCTAAAGGTGAAACTCAACTGACTCCTGAAGAGAAGCTACTACGTGCTATCTTCGGTGAGAAAGCATCTGATGTTAAAGATACTTCTCTACGTGTACCAAACTCTGTTTCGGGTACTATCATCGATGTACAAGTCTTCACTCGCGATGGCGTAGAGAAAGACAAGCGTGCACTTGAAATCGAACAGATGCAGCTTAAAGAAGCTAAGAAAGACCTAACTGAAGAGTTCCAAATTCTTGAGGGTGGCCTTCTTAACCGTGTTAAAGCTGTACTTCTGTCAGGTGGTTACTCTGAAGCTAAGCTTGATACTATCGGTCGTAAGCAATGGCTAGAGCAAGTTCTAGAAGACGATGCGCTACAAACACAGCTTGAGCAACTTGCTGAGCAGTGGGATGAGCTAAAAGCAGACTTCGATAAGAAGTTTGAAACTAAGCGTCGTAAAATCACTCAAGGTGATGATCTAGCGCCTGGCGTTCTTAAGATTGTTAAAGTTTACCTAGCGGTTAAACGTCGTATCCAGCCTGGTGATAAGATGGCCGGTCGTCACGGTAACAAAGGTGTAATCTCTAAGATTAACCCTGTTGAAGACATGCCATACGATGAGAAAGGTCAGCCTGTAGACATCGTACTTAACCCGCTGGGTGTACCATCGCGTATGAACATCGGTCAGATCCTAGAAGTTCACTTAGGTTTGGCTGCGAAAGGTATCGGTGACAAGATCAACCAAATGGTTAAGGAACAACAAGAACTGCATAAGTTCCGTGAGTTCCTACAGAAGGTTTACGATCTTGGTGATACTCGTCAGAAAGTTGATATTGCTGAACTGTCTGATGATCAAGTTCGTACACTGATCAAGAACCTACGTGGCGGTCTACCGATTGCTACTCCTGTGTTCGACGGTGCTTCTGAGTCTCTAATCAAAGAACTACTTAAACTGGGTGATCTGCCAGAATCTGGTCAGCTTAAACTGTTTGATGGTCGTACTGGTGATTCGTTTGAGCGTCCTGTAACTGTTGGTTACATGTACATGCTGAAACTGAACCACTTGGTTGATGACAAGATGCATGCTCGTTCAACTGGTTCTTACAGCCTAGTAACTCAGCAACCACTTGGTGGTAAAGCTCAGTTCGGTGGTCAGCGTTTCGGTGAGATGGAAGTATGGGCACTAGAAGCATACGGTGCTGCATATACTCTACAAGAAATGCTAACAGTTAAGTCAGATGACGTTAACGGCCGTACTAAGATGTATAAGAACATCGTAGACGGTAACCATAGCATGGAACCTGGTATGCCTGAGTCGTTCAACGTACTGTTGAAAGAGATTCGCTCGCTAGGTATCAACATCGAGCTAGAAGACGAAGAGTAATCCCTCCTTCTTTTTAAAAGAAGATAGGATTATTTGGTAAAAGGGAGCTTGCTACAGCAGTGAGCTCCTTTAACTCCTTACAGGAGCTGAATGTGAAAGACTTATTAAACTTTCTAAAAGCACAGCATAAGACCGAAGAATTTGATGCAATCAAAATCGGTCTATCTTCACCAGATATGATCCGTTCATGGTCTTTTGGTGAAGTTAAAAAGCCGGAAACAATTAACTATCGTACGTTCAAACCTGAACGTGATGGTCTGTTCTGTGCACGTATTTTTGGTCCAGTTAAAGACTACGAATGTCTTTGTGGCAAATACAAGCGCCTGAAGCACCGTGGTGTTATCTGTGAGAAGTGTGGCGTTGAAGTTACACAAACTAAAGTTCGTCGTGACCGCATGGGCCACATCGAGCTAGCTTCACCAGTTGCTCACATCTGGTTCCTAAAATCACTGCCGTCTCGTATCGGTCTACTAATGGATATCCCTCTACGTGATATCGAACGTGTTCTTTACTTCGAGATGTACGTAGTAACTGAACCAGGTATGACTGATCTAGAAAAATCTCAGATGCTTACTGAAGAAGAGTATCTGGATCGTCTAGAAGAGTGGGGTGACGAATTTACTGCTAAGATGGGTGCTGAAGCGATCAAAGATCTGCTTGCAACAATGGACCTTCATCAAGAAGTGGAAGAAATGCGCGAAGAGTTAGAAACGACTAACTCAGAAACTAAGCGTAAAAAAGTTACTAAGCGCCTGAAGCTAGTTGAAGCGTTCATTGCATCGGGTAACGATCCGCAATGGATGATTCTGACTGTACTTCCGGTTCTGCCGCCAGATCTACGTCCTCTAGTACCACTAGATGGCGGTCGTTTTGCGACTTCAGATCTGAACGACCTTTACCGTCGTGTGATCAACCGTAACAACCGTTTGAAGCGCCTTCTAGAGCTAGCTGCTCCGGACATCATCGTACGTAACGAAAAGCGTATGCTGCAAGAGTCTGTTGATGCACTTCTAGATAACGGTCGTCGTGGTCGTGCTATCACTGGTTCTAACAAGCGTCCTCTGAAATCTCTTGCTGATATGATCAAGGGTAAACAAGGTCGTTTCCGTCAGAACCTTCTAGGTAAACGTGTAGACTACTCTGGCCGTTCTGTAATCACAGTAGGTCCATACCTTCGTCTACATCAGTGTGGTCTTCCTAAGAAGATGGCACTTGAGCTATTTAAGCCGTTCATCTACAGCAAGCTAGAAACTCGTGGCATGGCTACGACAATCAAAGCTGCTAAGAAGATGGTAGAGCGCGAAGAAGCTATCGTTTGGGATATCCTGGACGAAGTAATCCGCGAACACCCAGTACTGCTTAACCGTGCACCTACACTTCACCGTCTAGGTATCCAAGCGTTTGAACCAGTACTAATCGAAGGTAAAGCGATTCAGCTTCACCCACTAGTGTGTGCGGCATACAACGCCGACTTCGATGGTGACCAAATGGCGGTACACGTGCCTCTAACTCTAGAAGCACAGCTTGAAGCACGTACACTGATGATGTCGACGAATAACATTCTGTCGCCAGCGTCAGGTGATCCGATCATCGTACCTTCTCAGGACGTTGTATTGGGTCTTTACTACATGACACGTGACAAGATCAACGTGAAAGGCGAAGGTATGTACCTTGCTGGCCCTGCTGAGGCTGAAAAGGCATACCGTACTAAGACTGCTGAGCTACACGCTCGCGTTAAAGTACGTATCACCGAAACTGTAGTAGACGAAGATGGTAACAGCACTACTGAAACGAAGATGGTTGATACAACTGTCGGCCGTGCAATGCTATGGCAAATCGTTCCAGCTGGCCTACCGTACAGCATCGTTAACCAAAAGTTAGGTAAGAAGCAGATCTCTACTCTTCTTAACGAGTGTTACCGTAAGCTTGGTCTAAAAGATACAGTAGTATTTGCTGACCAAATCATGTACGCAGGTTTTGCATACGCTGCACTTTCTGGTGTTTCTGTAGGTATCGACGATATGGTTGTACCTCAAGCGAAATACGATGAAATTGAATCTGCTGAAGAAGAAGTTCGCGAAATCCAAGAGCAATTCCAATCTGGTCTTGTTACTGCGGGTGAGCGTTACAACAAAGTTATCGATATCTGGGCATCTACGAATGACCGCGTTGCGAAAGCAATGATGGATAACCTATCTTCTGAAACCGTTATCAACCGTGACGGCGAAGAAGAACAGCAAGAATCGTTCAACAGCATCTACATGATGGCCGACTCGGGCGCACGTGGTTCTGCAGCTCAGATTCGTCAGCTAGCAGGTATGCGTGGTCTGATGGCGCGTCCAGATGGTTCAATCATCGAAACGCCGATCACAGCGAACTTTAAAGAAGGTCTAAACGTCCTTCAGTACTTTATCTCAACGCACGGTGCTCGTAAGGGTCTTGCGGATACAGCACTGAAAACAGCAAACTCGGGTTACCTAACTCGTCGTCTAGTAGACGTTGCTCAAGACGTTGTAGTACACGAACATGACTGTGGCACGCATGAAGGTATCGACATGATGCCTCACATCGAAGGTGGTGACGTTAAAGTTGCACTTTCTGAGCTTGCTCTAGGTCGTGTAGTAGCTGAAGACGTTCTTAAGCCTGGTACTGAAGATGTACTGATTCCACGTAATACTCTGATTGATGAGAAGTGGTGTCAAATCATGGAAGACAACTCAGTAGATAGCATGAAAGTGCGCTCTGTTGTTACCTGTGATGCAGACTTCGGTTGTTGTGCACAGTGTTACGGTCGTGACCTAGCACGTGGTCACCTAGTGAACCAAGGTGAAGCAGTTGGTGTTATCGCTGCACAATCTATCGGTGAACCGGGTACACAGCTAACGATGCGTACGTTCCACATCGGTGGTGCGGCATCTACTGCAGCAGCAGAGAACAGCATCCAAGCTAAGACAACTGGTACTGTGAAACTTCACAATGCTAAGTTCGTAGTTAACAAAGATAAGAAACTGGTTATCACTTCTCGTGCATCTGAGATGACGATTATTGATGAATTCGGCCGTACTAAAGAGAAGCACAAACTTCCTTACGGTTCGATGCTAACCAAAGGCGACAACGCAGCAGTTACTGCTGGTGAAGTTGTAGCTAACTGGGAAGCGCATACCATGCCAATCATCACTGAAGTGGCAGGTCGTATCCAATTCGTAGATATGATCGATGGTATTACAGTTTCTCGTCAAACTGACGATCTAACGGGTCTTTCTTCAAGTGAAGTTACAGACGCAGCAGCTCGCCCAGCAGCAGGTAAAGATATGCGTCCAGCTATCAAACTTGTTGATGAGCAAGGTAACGACGTAATGATCCCTGGTACTGATATGCCAGCTCACTACTTCCTACCTGGCAAAGCGATTGTAAACATCGAAGATGGCGCTGAAGTTGGCATCGGTGACACACTATCTCGTATCCCTCAAAAATCGAGCGGAAACAAAGATATCACCGGTGGTCTACCACGCGTAGCTGACCTATTCGAAGCTCGTAAGCCTAAAGAGCCTGCGATCCTTGCTGAGCACACAGGTACTGTGTCTTTCGGTAAAGAAACGAAAGGTAAGCGTCGTCTAGTCATCACTCGTGAAGGCGGTGACGCTTACGAAGAGATGATTCCTAAGCATCGTCAATTGAACGTGTTCGAAGGTGAGAAGATTGAACGTGGTGATGTAATCGCCGACGGTCCTGAAACTCCACACGATATCCTGCGTCTACGTGGTATCCACGCAGTAACTCAGTACATCGCGAACGAAGTTCAAGAAGTTTACCGCTTACAAGGCGTAAAGATTAACGATAAGCACATCGAGACTATCGTTCGTCAAATGCTACGTAAGTGTACAATCACTCATTCTGGTGACTCTCCGTTCCTACCTGGCGAACAAGTTGAGTACCACAATGTTAAGATTGCTAACCGTAAGCTAGAAGCTGAAGGTAAAGAACTAGTACGTTTCGAACGTGATCTACTAGGTATTACTAAAGCATCTCTTGCAACTGAGTCATTCATCTCAGCTGCATCGTTCCAAGAAACGACTCGCGTACTAACAGAAGCTGCGGTTTCTGGTAAGCGTGATGACCTTCGCGGTCTGAAAGAGAACGTAATTGTTGGTCGTCTGATCCCAGCTGGTACTGGTTTCGCATATCACCAAGAGCGTCAAAAACAACGTGAAGAAGAGCAAGAAGGTCCTTCAGCTGAACAAGCTACTGACAATCTAGCAGCACTTCTAAACGCTGGTTTCTCTTCAGAAGAGTAAGCTCTACGAGTAGTCTCTAAGAGATAAGAAAAAGGCACCTTCGGGTGCCTTTTTTGTATCTGGCGTATTGGTATTTAGCTATGACTTATAAAGTGATAGGTGTGCTTATCTAGCTGGTGAGGTTGGATTTATGTCCTGAAGAGTGCTCTTTGAGGCCAGTAAGATAAAGGGTAGAGATGACTAGGCTGATTAGGGCTGTAACCATATGCTTATGGCTAAAGGTCAGGGCGAGCGAGTAAGCTCTGTCTGAAAGGTTCTGGGTAGTTTGGATAACCTTACAGACAAAACAAAAAGCTTGTACAGAGGCAAGCTTATTAAGGATTCGGCTAACTAAGCGCCTGGTGGAATCGCTAAACTGTCTGCAATAAGCTGGATAAGATTATCTTCTACTTCAAAACGTAGTTCGAGTAGTTCACCTACTTTGGACATATCTCCTTCGAAGTTAGGCAACTCATCGTCTGCATTTACTTTAACGTACTTATCATTGAATTCTAGAAGCGGCTCGGTTGTAAGTACGATCTTCGCGTAAGTTGTATCAATCTCGTCATTGGTTTTAAAGCCTGTTGCTTGCCATTTTTTCATGACCATATCGTAGATCTTAAAATGACCCTCTGAGATATAATCGACAACATGATCACAGAATGAGCTTATTTCTTTAGGGGAAGGGAGTTCAACAACGTTTGATTGCCCGTTGCTAGCTGGCTGCAAGGCACCTAGCTTACAATACTCAACGATTAGAGACTGTCGAGTTTCGAGCCAATGATCGATGACCTCATTAGAGCCACCCCATTGTTCTTGTATTTGTTTGAATTTATTTAGCATGACCATGTCCTCATGATCTGATCACAACCTTGTGATCAAGTAATTGCCTAAGCAGGGTCCGTTTTATTGGTAGCTACTAAAAGTAATAGCTTGAAATATTCTCTGCTACAACTCTAGTATGAAATTAGATTGCCAGTAAAATGAACGAACTGCAAGCAATGAGGCATAGGGATGTTAAAAAAAAGTGATAACAAAATGACAGAGCAAGCTTATTGGTGCGTCGTTTCTGGTAGTGATATTTGGGTTAATAATGATCAGTTTCCGTTTGGCTCTGCTGAAGAGCTTGGGCTGAGTGTGGAGCATGCAATCTGTATTGGTCAGCATCAAGGTCGCAAGGTGTATTGGCTCAACGATTGTGATGTGGAGAATGAGCTGAGCATGGTCAGCCTAAGAGAGTTACTGCACTGGCCTGAAGTGAGTTTCTTGACTGCAAGCAAAGCCATCCAATATGGGCATATGACTCAAAGTATGCGTTTTTGCCCTCAGTGTGGTGGTCGAAATCATCTCAACCATAACCAGGTGGCGATGCAGTGTGGAGATTGCCGCACACTTCATTATCCTCGTATCTTCCCGTGCATCATTGTCGCTGTGCGAAACGACAACAAGATATTGCTTGCGCAGCACCCAAGACATAAAACAGGCATGTATACCGTGATAGCGGGCTTCCTAGAGGTTGGAGAGACCTTAGAGCAGTGTGTGGCAAGAGAAGTCAAAGAAGAAACGGGTATCGATGTCGATAATATTCGTTATTTTGGCAGCCAGCCATGGGCGTTTCCATCGAGTATGATGATGGGCTTTCTCGCAGATTATGCTGGTGGTACGCTTAAGCCTGACTACAGCGAGCTATCGGATGCTCAATGGTTTGACGTAACAAGCCTACCTGATGTTGCTCCTGTTGGAACCATTGCGAGACAGTTGATTGAGAAAACCGTTGATGACGTGATGAAAGATGGTGTGACGGAGCAGATGCTAGAGCACTAATTTGCCTGTAATAGTATTTGGCCTATGGGTGGTCAAAAGCTAAAAAAAACCCTCCACAAGTGGAGGGGGTAAGTAAGATGTCGTTATGAGATGCTGAGTAGTGACTACTCAGATGTTATAATTGTAATTTTCGCTAGCGAACAAATTTTTAACATGCTCCCGTAATTGGGTGCAAATTAAGCATTGATTTAAAAGTTAATAACTTGATCTAGGTTGCAAAGCACACAGCTTTTACCCTTCAATCAGTGTTAGAATACTTGCCATCAAAACTAGACAAGATTGAATTGGAATTTAACGGAATGACCGAATTAAAAAACGATCGCTATTTACGCGCACTTTTAAAACAGCCTGTTGATTACACACCGGTATGGATGATGCGCCAAGCTGGCCGCTATCTTCCTGAGTACAAAGCAACGCGCGCTGAAGCGGGCGATTTCATGTCTTTGTGCAAAAACGCGGAACTGGCATCCGAAGTAACACTTCAACCTTTACGTCGTTTCCCGCTTGATGCGGCAATCTTGTTCTCAGACATCCTAACTATCCCTGATGCAATGGGCTTAGGTTTGTACTTTGAAACAGGTGAAGGCCCTAAATTTGAGCGTCCTATCACGTGTAAAGCTGACGTAGAGAAGATTGGCCTACCAGATCCAGAAGGTGAGCTTCAATACGTAATGAATGCCGTTCGTCAGATCCGTAAAGACCTGAAAGGCGAAGTGCCACTGATTGGTTTCTCTGGTAGCCCATGGACTCTAGCGACATACATGGTTGAAGGTGGAAGCTCTAAAGCATTCACTAAGATCAAGAAGATGATGTACGCAGAACCACAAACGCTGCACCTGCTTCTAGACAAGCTGGCTGACAGTGTTATCGAATACTTGAACGCGCAAATTAAAGCGGGTGCTCAATCGGTAATGGTATTTGATACATGGGGTGGTGTACTGACTCCTCGTGACTACAACCTATTCTCACTGCAATACATGCACAAAATCGTTGATGGCCTAATCCGTGAAAACGAAGGTCGCCGTGTACCGGTTACTCTGTTCACTAAGAACGGCGGCATGTGGCTTGAGTCTATCGCAGCAACAGGTTGTGATGCGGTTGGTCTAGACTGGACAATCAACATCGCAGATGCAAAAGCTCGCATCGGCGACAAAGTTGCTCTGCAAGGTAACATGGATCCTTCAATGCTTTACGCTCAACCTGAACGTATTCGCGAAGAAGTGGGCAGCATCCTTGAAGGCTTCGGTGACGGTGGTACAGGTCATGTATTTAACCTAGGCCACGGTATCCACTTAGATGTACCGCCAGAGAATGCTGGTGTATTCGTTGACGCTGTTCACGAATTGTCTAAGCCTTACCACAAGTAATTCTGAGTAAGATTATTGAAAGCGCTGTTGGGAAACCAACAGCGCTTTTTTATTGCCTGAAATTGGCATTTGATGGCGGTTTAATCTTGTTGTGTGCAGTTAATTAGGTATTTGGATCATGGTAGGCCAAATGCTCAGAGATGTGTTTCCTGATATAAGGAATGACTTCACTTTCAAACCAAGGGTTCTTCTTGAGCCAGATATTATTGCGTGGCGAAGGGTGGGGTAATGGCAAAAACTCAGGCGCCCACCTTTGCCAATCACGCACGGTTTCGGTCAATGTGCTGGTGGTCTTGTTTGTTAGGTAATGGTTTTGTGCGTACTGGCCAATCAGCAGTGTCATTTGAATATTGGGTAGAGATTGCAGCACTTTGTTATGCCAAAGCTCCGCGCACTCTTTGCGTGGTGGAAGATCACCACTTTTCCCTTTCCCCGGATAACAAAACCCCATAGGCACAATCGCGACTTTTTGCTCGTCGTAAAAAGTATCGCTATCTATCCCTAACCATCCTCTTAATCGTTCGCCACTCGCGTCATTCCAAGGGGTCGACGACTCATGCACCTTGATACCCGGCGCTTGACCTATGATCAGCAAGCGCGCGTTTGGATGCGCTTGAATCACCGGGTTAGCACCGTGTGATAGGTGAGGCTCACAAGCTCGGCATTGTCGAATCTCTTTAAGTAACGAAGAGGACATCAGTAACCTTTATCAAAATCGATGACATGATTAAGTGTAAAGCCATCTCGCCACTGTTTGTAATTCTCTGCGAAGATCTCGACTACTTGTCTTGGCTCACTGAGTGCAGCGATGTGTGGAGTGATGGTGACTTGCGGTAGTTTCCAGAAAGGATGTTCCTGAGAGAGGGGTTCACTTTCAAACACATCTAAAAATGCGTGTTCTACCCATCTGTTTTTTATGGCGAGCAACAAGGCTTTATTGTCGATGCTTTCCCCTCGACCGACATTAAACAGCAACACATTAGAGCAGTAACCTAACGTGGTTTGGTTCAACAGCTGATAGGTTTCAGCGGTTGATGGCAAGGTGTTGACCACAATATCGGCCTGCTTAAGGGCAGCCTCTATCTCATTGATGTGGAAAGTCTCTTTAAAGGTTTCTTGTTTGGATGGGATGCCGGTACGGTTGACACCTATGGTATGAATACCAAAAGCCGCCGCGGTTTTTGCCAAATGACTGCCGATTGAACCTGTTCCTAAAATCACCATAGTTTTGTCAGTTAGGCTAGTATAAAGCTGTGGCTGCCAGTTTCGTTGTTGTTGATGCTGGTGGTAATGAGGGAAGTGTCTACAGTGACTGATTGTGTAACCCAATACGTATTCTGCGATAGCCGGACCAAAGATGCCTTTGACGTTGGTTAGCGTATAGTCCTGACGCAGATCTGGCTGAGTGAGTTTATTGATTCCGGCATAGGTACTCTGTACCCAGTCTAGCTCTTTAAACTCGCCGAGGCGCTCTGCGATTAGAGGTGGTGACGCCAAGACAATCTGTGCTGATTTGGGGTTTTGAGTGATTTCTAGGTCGGGTAAATCCTGGTTTAGAATCAGTTGCGTATAGGTATCGTCATGCTCAGTAAGAATATAGAGCTTATTCGTAAAATTGTTCATCGGCTTACCTTTTCCCCCCAGGGTTTATCAAGTACACTTTCGCTGTCTTTTTCTGCAATTATTGAGTGACTATGCTTCAGAATCCACTGCAGGTTCGTCTTGAAAAGTTAGAACCTTGGCAACAAATTACCTTTATGGCGTGTCTATGTGAGCGTATGTACCCTAACTATGCCATGTTTTGTGAGAATACAGAATTTGCGGAAGCTCGAATCTATCGTGATGTTTTGGATAGCATTTGGGAAATCCTGACGGTTAAAACAGCAAAGGTGAACTTTGAGCGTCAACTTGAGAAGGTTGAAGAGCTATTCCCTAGCGGTGATGATTTTGATTTTTATGGTGTTTACCCAGCAATGGACGCATGCCAAGGCCTAGCAACGCTAATTCATGGTCTGCTTGACCGTGAACATATGTTGGAAGCGGTAATTAAAGTGAGTCAACAATCGGTGAAGACGGTTGCTGAGCTTGAGTTTGCTCAAGGCGCTGAAGAAGTGACGAACGAAAACCAGAAAGAAAACGAAGCGGTGTGTGAAGAGTGGGACGTTCAGTGGGCCATTTTCCGACCTCTACGTGAAACGACTGAGCGTGACTTAGAGCTGATCAAAGACCTACGCCACGAACTGCGTGAAGACCCAGTCAGTAACATTGGTGTTGCGCTATAATTCGCAATTGCACCAAGGTACGAATAAAAACAAAGGCTCCCTAGGGAGCCTTTGTTGTATCTGACGGTATCAAATTTAGATTAAGCGTCTTTTTTGTCTTCGTTCTACACTTTGTCTTTTGATGCCTTATCTTTTGATGCGTCGTCGTCATTCGTTGATTTTGCATCTGAAGAGTCGTTGTCTGCTGGAGTTTCTTCCTCGTCCTCGTCATCGCGGTTTTCGATAACACCGTGTGTCTCTTTCCACTTCTCCCAGCGTTGGAACGCCAGTTCTTGCATGTCAGTCGTCTTATCCGCTTCGTCGACAATCTCTTCGCCCACTAGGTGCTCAAAGATGTCTTCTAGGGTGATGATGCCCTGAATAGTGCCGTATTCGTCCACAACTAAAGACAGTTGCAGGCGGTTTGCCATCATCTGGTCAAAGGCCTTAGCCAAGCCCATGTTGTTCAGCAACACGTGGATAGGGCGCATTACTTCACCCAAAGCTTTCTCACCACAACCGGCTTGCTGCAATCTAAACAGCTCTAAGCGGTGAACAAAACCGATGATGTTGTCACTCTGCTCGCTGTAAACCAGCGGACGTGAGAATGGCGTGTCTTTATGTTGTTCTAGGAACGTATTCACACTCATTTCCGCATCAACACGGAATACCACTGGGCGCGGCGTCATTACCTGAGTCACGGGTACATCTTGAATACCCAGTAGGTTGCTCAGGATTTTTGACTCGCCTTCTGCAAATTCACCGCTCTCTTTTGCCAAAATCGCCATTGCAGATAACTCATCACGCATTTTTGGTGCTTGGTGGCCACGAGCAAGACGTTTGGTGATCTGTTCTGAGAACCATACAAACGGTGTTAGGAAGAACACCATCCAACGAAGCACGCTTGCCGAAGCAGGAGCAAGTTGACGCCAGTAGGTTGCACCAATGGTTTTTGGAACAATCTCAGATAATACCAAGATACCTAGCGTTAGCACGGCAGAGAAGACACCTAACCATTGGCTACCAAAAACGACAGCCGCTTGTGCACCTGCTGTCGCAGCACCGATAGTATGGGCGATGGTGTTGAGCGTTAAAATTGACGCAAGCGGGCGGTCAATATCTGTTTTCAGTTTGTCTAAAGACTCTGCTGCAGGGTGCCCATTTTGTTTTAGTTGAGCAATGTAGCTCGGACTAATACTCAAAAGTACAGCTTCCAAAACAGAACAAATGAAAGAAACTCCAATAGCAATGGAGACGTAAATAGATAGCAGCAGCATGTTTGCCCTTAAATTAAATTGTACGCTTTAGCAGCGATTCAGCGTGGATTATAGTGAAAAAGTAGTGGCTAGGTCATCATTAATTTTGCTCTCAGCCCCTTTTAAACAAGGGCTTGCTTAATAAAATCAGTAACAAATTGTGAGTTATTACTCATATTATGGCTAAAACTACGGCATTAGAGCTAAAGATCGACGACAAACCTTTGCCAGATGGGGCATTTATGTTTTAGAGTGAATTGAATTCAAAAATACAAAGAAGGGAAACCTAAAATGAACAAGACTCAATTAATCGACTTTATTGCTGAAAAAGCGGACCTTTCTAAAGCACAAGCTAAAGCTGCTCTAGAAGCGACTCTTGGCGGTGTTACAGATGCTCTTAAAGATGGCGATCAAGTTCAGCTAATTGGTTTTGGTACTTTTAAAGTAAACCACCGTGCAGCTCGCACTGGTCGTAACCCAAAAACTGGTGATGAGATCCAAATCGCTGCTGCAAATGTTCCAGCATTTGTTGCAGGTAAAGCGCTGAAAGATTCAGTGAAATAATCTAAACTGTACCGAGGTAGTCGTATTCCACCTCGGTACAGGTTTTTATGAAAAAAGCATTTCTTCTCGTTTCACTATTATCTACATTTCTTATTGGCTGTTCTTCAACAAGCCCTCGCAAAAACCTAGAGCAATTTGAAACTCACACTGGCGGCCAAGTCATGGGCGACGCGACGAGTTTCTACTGGGTTACAAACAAGCTAACACAACCTCATACTTCAGCTGACTACGTCACTGTCGGCGATTACGGCTGGTACCAAACTGATTATGCTTGGTCAGAAGGCGTGCTTCGTGAATTCATTCGTGAAGGCGAGCAGCGTAACTCTTCTAATGAGCTGGTTCCCTATCGAGTCCATGTGCGTTTCAATAAGTCAGGCGAAGCTGTGTATCAACAGTATCGTATTGATAGCAAAATCTTACCTATCCAAGCCAAGCAGCTTGAAAACTATCAGAAAGAAGCGACGTCGGTTCTAGAGACCACAACGAAGCAGCATGATGAAGGGCTTAGGCTGATTCAGGGTTACTGGAATGGCAGCTCTTTTAAAACGTGCGCTGGTGGTGAGTTTGATCGCATTGAATTTAACCAGACCTTGCCAGGCTTCGTGATTGACCGATTGGCGTCTGTGGAAAGCTATGCGGCGTTTCTTGGCAGTGATTCACTGGGTAAGATGAGCGTGGAAGAGTTACTGATGCTGGCTGAAGACAGCCATGATTGTGTCGTTAGGCCATCATTGTTGAAAGAATAGCGAGTAATCAAAGGATTGAGAGTATTTGGCCTACTGTAGGCCAAGTGCCTATTTGTCTGTACAAATACAGATTCTTGTGTAAATGAGATAATAAAAGGCGCCTATTGAGGTAATGCCGATCAGTTAAAGCCAAAGCGATCGGTTGAAGGATCCTTCAGAGCTG
>NZ_JBFSRM010000041.1:0-21540 GCF_041465805.1 Vibrio sp. 10N.239.311.G01 | reverse complement strand
TCTGCTTCAATTTAAAGGGAAATTACCTTCCTTATCAACTGAGTTTTAACGGCACATTAGCTCATGTATCGGCGTTACTTGTAGGCTTACCTTACTCAACACCAGGAGCAATACCTCGTCAGTTAAAGGGGTTTCACAACATGGCTGAAAGCTTAATACTTGAAGGGCGAAGGGAAAGAACATTCCCTAGAACAGTTAAGCCTAGACCACAGCCGGTATGCTAAGAACAAAAATGCCGTTCACTCACAAGTGAACGGCATTACCTAATTTGAGAGCCTTTATCTTTTTATAAAGTTGATTGGTGGTGTTTACCTAACACTGATTGGATAGCTTTATCGAGTTCAGCTTGGACATCCTTTGATAAGCGACCAAATTCATACGAAAAGTTTCGACCTTTAACACGCTTACGAGCAAACATACCTTTACTGTCGAACTCTGCTAGAGGAGTAATGACAGCTTTGTCCAATTCTTGCTTGGCTTCAACGATCTTTAACTCAACTTTAATGTAAGCAATCAGAGCGTCTTTAGCGTCTTCTTGGCTCTGCTCAGCCTGAGCGTTGACAGCATTATCGGCTATTTTTTTAATGAAGCTGCTCAAGGCTTTCTTGTCATCGGCGAACGCTTTCATCACCTTAGCCAAGAGGGAGTAATCAGCATGAGACAAGTCGTTAACGACAGGGAATAGGGCAATCAGCTTACTGTCAATACTGGCTGCTTTCAGCGCTCGACCTACCGCTTGACGGCTAATATTTAAGATTTTTGCCGCATCTTCTTGAGTTAGCTCACCGTTCTTCATCAGAGTTTGACATTGCAAACCAATTTCACGCTGGTTGTGCTCTTTGGCGGTTTGCAGCTGCTTAGCCAGCGCTTTGGCATCGGTGGTAGAAAGCTCGTTTTGAGTGACTAGAATTCGGAATGTTTTTACACGACCTTCTTGAAATAAAAACCAAGCACGACGGCGAGAGCCATCAAGAATATCAATGCGACCATTAATTTCTCGGCCAACGGCTGGATAGAACTGCTGAAACTCTAACGAGTTCAAATCTTCCAATGATTCTTTGGTTAACAGAGACTGGTCACGACCATTAACATCAAAGGTCACAAATGAGTTCTGCTTAACTTGTTCGTGTGACAGTGTAACTTCATTGAAAGTGGCAGTTGAACCAGAAGCTAATTGCCAAACCATTTTCTGGCCAACAGACTCTAATCCAAACTTAGTTCTAAGGTAGTCTTCAGCGTTTTGCCCGCTTTTCTCTAGCTCGGTGCTGAGTTGACTTGTTAGAGTGTCTAAATTTGCTTTGGCCGCTGATTGCTGCGCTTGAGCTGAACCAGGAGCATTGCCTAAAGGGCTCCCGCCACGTTTCTTCGCCATTATTTGTTCTCCTGTTCACGCCAAACGTTCAGAATATCGCGCAAGATCTGACTTGTAACTTCATAGCTGTTTTGTTGCGCGCTTTGGAAAGTTGCTTTGCTTTTCGGGTATTCACTTTTCGACATATCAAACACCGTCGAGAGTAGGGAAGATGACTGACGAACGGCCTCACTATGCTTAAACTCTTTTGAGTACAAGTAAGGAGAGAAGTTGTCGTACAGGTTGTTCATTAATTCGGTAGTGGTTGAGCTATCACGATGGTTAGTCAGTAAGATCTTCATGAAGTCGTAGCCTTCATGGTTGGCGTTCTCTAACAGGGCCCACACCTGAGGAATGTAGCTGAAGTAAGAGCAGGTAGCATCAATGTCGTTTTCGGTAATCGACAATGGGAAGACCACATTCGTTGCGGCAAAATACGCATTGAAGGTTGCATAACCTAGTGAAGGAGGGGTGTCGATAATAATGATATCAAACTCATCTTTTACACTATCGATGATGTCTTTAAGTAGTGAATAAGGTGAATTTAAGGTTTGACTGAATACTTGCTCATGAAACCAGCCTTCCATCGCTCGGTCACTTTGCGCGGCAGGCAAAATGCGCAGGTTTGGAATGGTAGTTTCAAGAAAGGCTTCAGAGATGACTTGATCAACGGTTTCGCCTTCATCGAGGTCGAACGTTTTCATCATCAAGTCACCAACAGACAAGTTACCTTCTTGCTCGGCTTCGGGCGCGTAGTACATCGATAGCGTGGCTTGGCCATCCATATCGATTAGACCAACACGATACTCTTGATGAAACTCGGTCGCTAAACCTGATGCGATAGTCGCGGCAGAAACGGTTTTACCAACACCGCCTTTTTGGTTCTGGATAACCATCACTTGCGCCTTTTGCTGCTCACTGCGTATGAACTTAGCGTCTTTACGTAGATTATCTGGTAGTAAGTTACGTACCTTGTACATTTCCGCGATATCGATCGACCATTGTGAGTCTTCATGACGACGGGGATCTATCGCAGCGGCGGTAACATACCGATCAAGCGTTTTTGCATCAATGCCAAGGTAGGCCGAGGCTTCTGCTCGGGTAAAGTTACGCAGCTCTTTGCGATGATTGGCCAGTAAACGTTGATTACGACGCTGAATGTAAGCGTCTGCACCGATTTTAAGCGCTTGAAATGTGTTTGTAGTGTTTTGATTATCCATTTCTGCCTCCGGGTAGGGATAAGAAATAGTATATACCTCAATTTTTGATGTTGGTATAAAAAATTGAGGTGTTTTCGATTTTAAATAAATGATTGTGACAGGTTGATAAAGGAGAGCGCTTAAATTACCTATTAATTACGAGTATTCATTTTTCAAATCCCTCTTAATAACTCCTGACTAACAATGAAAGTTGAGCTGAGTCGTACAACTTCGATGAAAAAAAAAGGAAGTTATTGATATGATTGAGAATGTAGCATTTACGAAAAAGACTAAGCGTTTTTGGCTAACGCTTGTGGGATCGGTTGTGTTTGTTACGCCAACGTTGATTCATGCGGCTGAAGACCAGGATTTAAAGGGAGCTGTGGATTATTATGTTTTTGGTTTAACGTCCAGTGAGAGCTTGCCGAACAAAGACAGCAGTGCGGCAGCTGGTATTGCACGGATTACATTGAATTGGCGAGCTTACCAAAAAGAGAGTGATACCGGAGCTTTGCAGCTGAGGGTTGATCATAAGCACGGTTATACAGAGAGTACGCCCTCTGAATTTGTCATGGAGAATGTCGGAGGGTTTGGTGTAATCCAACCAGCTTTTAGTGATATAGGTTTAAGGTTAACGAATCTTTATTGGACACAAACCTTTAATAAACAATCTACTGATATGATGGTTGGTTTTTTAGATGCAACTGATTATGTTGATACTTATCAGTTGGGTAACCCTTACTATGGTTTTTCTAACTTACAGTTTAGTACCGGTTCCGGTTCTATCCCAATCCCAGATGAATCAACATTCGGCGGCGTTCTACGCCATATGATGTCGGAAAACTATTATTTTTATGCAAGTTTCTCTGATGCAAAAGCTGATTCGACTAAGCCTTTCGATGGTGTTGAACAGTTCATCAATGATAATCAATATTTTAAGTCCCTAGAAATAGGTTGGGTGGAGTCGAAAGACGATTTTTATTTGAAGAATTCACACCTAACAGTTTGGCACAGTGATGGAAAAGAGAAAGCTAGCGAAAACTATGGCGCAAATTGGTCGTCCATATATAAAACCGGCTCATGGATACCATTTTTCAGAGCCGGTGTCGCGCAAGGACCTGAGGCTCTATACAAATCTTCGGTCGTGTTTGGTACTGGGTATGAGGCAGGACCTGGCATGCTAGGCATCGCCTTGGGTTGGGCTAAGCCCAACTCTGCTAATGTAGCTGATGACTCTTACAACTCTGAAATCTATTACCGAATGAACTGGGGTGCGCTCTCGTTAACTCCTAATGTTCAATATCTTTATTCTTTACCGAAGAACTCAGAAGCTGATGACAGTTGGATTATTGGTTTAAGAGGTAATCTTCACTTTAGTTTCTAGTCTCTCAAAGCTCTCCCGAGCTTGAAATTCGGAAGAGCTTTTCTTCAATATTGCCCTTATAAATAAATTAATTATTAATAATTAATTTATAAAAAATGCAAAAGTTATTTATTTTTATTTGAGTAGTTAATGACATTGTGGAAATCATGATTGCCAGTAAAAAAAGAAGAGAAGGCGATTTCTCTCGAGATAAAATTCAGCAAAAATACAATGTGCTTGAAGGCGCTCGACAAAGAATTTGCTATCTTTTCGACAACTTTAACCATTTCTATGTTTCCTTCTCTGGAGGGAAAGACTCTGGCGTCCTTTTAAATCTGACTATTCAAGAAGCGAAAAAGCGTGGTCGATTACCTGTCGATGTACTCATCGTGGACTTTGAAGCTCAGTATCATGAAACTCATGCCTTCATTGAGCGCATGGTACTGGACGGAGAAATTAACCCCTATTGGGTTTGTTTACCGCTCAGCTTAAGGAATTCAATCTCACAGTTTCAGCCTAAATGGCTTTGTTGGGATCCTGCTAAAGAAGCGCAATGGGTCAGGGACCGACCACCGCATAAAGGCGTGATTTCAAACCCGGATGTATTCCCTTTTTTCCAAAACGGGATGGAGTTTGAAGACTTTGTTTTTAAGTTTGCTCATTGGTACCAAAAGGAAAGGGGTGAGCCAATCGCTGTGTTAATCGGTATACGTGCTGATGAATCTTTACATCGCTTCAATACCATTAAAAATAGGTCCAAAAAAAAATTTTCAGATAAATATTGGACGACTAAAATGCAGCCAAATGTGTATATGGCTTATCCCTTATACGATTGGAAAACTAAAGATATTTGGGTTGCGAATTACCGCTTTAGTTGGGATTACAACCGTATTTACGACTTAATGCATAAGGCCGGCGTCCCTCTTTCACAGCAGCGGCTTTGCCAACCTTTTGGCGATGAGCAAAGAAAAGGGCTGTGGCTATATCAAATATTAGAACCTGATACCTGGCAAAAATTAGTTGCCAGAGTAGAAGGATGTAACTTTGGTGCTCGATACTCAAAAAGTCAGGGGCGTATCCTTGGTTATTATCGCTTTGAATTACCACCGGGGCTTAGCTACCGGCAATACAGTAAATACCTTCTGAAAACCATGCCGCCACATGTAGAAAAACATTACCGAGACCGAATTTTTAAGTTCTTACAGTGGTGGCGTAAAAACGGTCCTCAAAAAGGAGTGACCTGCATCCCTGATTACGCAGAGAGTAAATTGGAATCTAGGAAGCAAGTTCCTAGTTGGAGAAGAATTTGTAAAGTACTGATTAAAAATGACTATTGGTGCCGAGGACTCTCTTTTGGGTACAACAAGTCCTTAGCAAAACAATACCATGCCCTCTATGGAGAAGAAGAGTGATACGAATGGAAAGTGAACCTACTCTAGCTTATCAGCATCGCACCAAGAAGCCGTTGAAATCTATCAATAACACGGACAAACAAGTCATTGATAAGGTCGCAATTTACAATAAAGCAGCCAAAGTACTCATCGAGCTTATTCCTGATTTACCGCCAGCTTGTCATGTTGAAATGATCCCACTTGATGAAATAGAAGCTAATCAATACAACCCAAATAAAATGGCGCCTCCAGAAAGCAAACTCCTAAAAACGTCGATGGAGAAAAATGGTTTAACTATGCCTATTTTGGTTAATCGTTTGAATACTTCGGTCAAAAAATACGTTGTCATCGATGGGTTTCATCGTTATCAATTATTATTGAACCACCCAGAGCTGCAAACCCTAACGGGGTACATCCCCGCGGTGGTCCTTAATTTGCCTGAAGAAAATTGCATATCGACTTCTGTTCGCCATAACCTGGCGCGTGGCTCACACCAAGTTGAACTGATTGCAGATCTGATTATTCAACTCAAAGAGATGGGATGGGCAAATCATAAAATTTGTTACGAATTGGGAATGGATAAAGATGAAGTTCTACGATTACAGCAAGTCACAGGCCTCGCTGCTGCCTTTAAAGATCAAGAATTTTCACAGTCCTGGGAGTAATTGATTTTTTAGCAATCACGCCGTAAACCCTCGCCAGCTCTGAGGGCGGGGAGATAAGGCGAAAGTGCGATAGCACTTTAAGATAGACAGCCCGAAGCAGTTGATATACGACTGTTCATGAATACAGTTAAGGATTTTGAGTGTTAAGAGCAACTAAGGCACGCATTTACCCAACGTAAGAGCAATCTGAGTTTTTAATAGCTCAGTTTGGCGTTGTGCGTTTTGCGAACCACAAAGCTCTACATTTAAAGTCGCATATGTACCGCAAGCTTCCGAAAATGAAACCTGTAGAGGCGAACATTCACCGTGAAATTGTAGGTAAAGTTAAAAGTATTACTGTCAGGTTGAGTAAAACAGGTAAGTTCTACGCATCTATCCTTGTTGATGATGGAGTGGAAGCGCCTAGTTTGCTTCATACAGTGAGTAAGGTGACAGGTATTGATCTTGGTCTGTCTCACTTTACTATTGAATCGAACGGCAGAAAGACAGCTAACCCCAGATTTATAAAGCGTGCTGAGAAGAACCTCAGACGTAAGCAGAAGTAGTTATCTCGTAAAGCTAGATTGCTATTAGCTAAATGCGATGAAAAAGTCGCTAACGCTCGCGCTGATTTTCAACACAAACTCTCTCGAACTCTCGTAGACAAAAACCACGCTGACCCCCCAAAAGATAGACGTTATTCTGTTAAGTGTAAGTGGTCAACATTTCGGACACTGATTTAAGCCTATTTTCGGCATTTACTGGCGACAGCCCATGAGTTGCGTGCTGAGGCCGAGGCCGATTGTAGTAACTCATCAAGTAATAGCTCATATCTTTCCTTGCCTGAAATTGTGGCATCAGGCTTATCTGATAAAGACCATTCCACAACGCGTCGGCTTAAGTAGGTCTACTTCGAACCAGACCCAATCTAAGTAAGATCATCGCGTCTAGCCTCTCCAATTTTGCATGTTTATATCGATGCGAACCTGGCTGATTACTCATTAACCAGCTTCACGCATTCTCTGACGAACCTTAAATCCCCCCCGATTTTGACACCTTCTGCACTCAACATCGAAACAATATTTTTTAGTTAGGTTAACTAGGTAGAAATATTAGGCTAATTTAGAATTTAATTAATATGTCATTCCTAAAATTAAGTTCTAGATTCTAGGTTCTAGCGCTTTTTTGTGCCTCCTAGCTTGTAAGGGGAGCAGTCTAAAAGAGCAATTGAACTAACGAAAGAAAGGTATTTATTTATGTCTAGTATGAAACAGGTAAGGAGCACAACCCCGCCTTCAATGATTGGAGGAGCCTGTATTGTCGCTTGTATTTGCGTCGGCGCTGGTATGCTTGGACTTCCCGCTGCAGGGGCTGGGGTCTGGACCATCGGTGCTTTAATGGCTTTGCTCTTCACTATGCTCATTATGACAACCAGTGGTTGTATGTTACTCGAAGTTTTAAAAGATTATCCATACAGGTCGTCTTTTTCTTCCATCACAAAAGATTTGTTAGGAAAAGAGGTTAATTTTTTTAATAACTTAATGATCTACTTTGTGGGAGGGATTTTACTGTACGCTTACATCACTTCATCTGGACTGATCATTAAGGAGTACTTTGGCCTTTCCCCTAAACTAGCTTCTATCCTTTTTGTGCTTATCTTTTCTGGACTAGTTTGGCATTCAACAAAAACAGTTGACCGCATTTCCATGGTGTTGATGCTATTTATGATTATCAGCTTTATTTTTGGGACTGCTGGCCTTTGGTTTAATGTTAATCTTGTTACTTTGTTGGATACTGCTCACTTAAAGTTTGAGTATGCGCAATACGTATGGGGGTTTTTCCCTATTGCTTTAACTTCATTTGGATACCAGCACAGCGTCTCCACTCTGCGAGACTACTACCTTGATGAAAGGCTCGCACAAAGGGCGATTGTAGGCGGAACGCTCATGGCGTTCTTTATCTACACCATTTGGCTATTAAGTATCTATGGTAATTTACCAAGAATTAGCTTCGGCCCTATAATTGCAGAAGGTGGAAATATAGACATCTTACTCATCAGCTTAAAAGCAGTGTTGGCTGAAGAAACCCTATCAAATGTCATTAGTGCTTTTTCAGCGGCGGCCATTTTGTCGAGTTTTATTGGGGTAGGGTTGGGTGTGTTTGATTTTTTGGCCGATCTTTTTCAATTTGATGCTACCTCCAAAGGAAGAACCAAGACCTGGGCGGTTACATTTATTCCGCCTCTTATTTTTTCTCTTCTTTTTCCTTTTGGTTTTCTTAGCGCAATTGGTTATGCAGCGTCTGCCGCTGCGATTTGGGCATGTATCGTACCGGCATTGTTAGTAAGGAAATCGAGACTACAAAGACCAGCGTTTAACAACCTTGAAGAGAGTGAAGAAGATCAGAAAAAATCGAAGGCTTACCAAGTGCCTGGAGGAGAGTTGGTGTTGGTTGGTGTGTTTATCTACGGTGTGAGCATCATCGTTATCAACGTACTAGTCCTGTTCGAAGCGCTGCCCGTTTTTGACGGCGTCTAGCCTTATTAATTTTAAAATTACCCATCCAAAAGATTCAAATCACGGTCAAGGACGAGCAACCCGAGCGCTGAGGGGCGTGGTTATTTGCCGATCGAGCCCTATTAGGACGGTTTTAAAATAAACTCTAGCGGCAAAATCTTGGGTTCCGAGTAAATTTAAATAAAGTAAGCATGAACAAGAAGGATTAGTGATGAAAGTGAGTGTCTATATCGATCAAGTGTTGTTCAAACAAGCACTCAGAGCCGCCAAAAGCTCTGGACTGACCCCGTCCCAAACCATTGCCCATTGGGCGGCAATGGGTCAATTCATGGAAACCAAATCCCTCGGATCGCTGAGGCTCATACAGAGTGGCCCTAGAAAGAAGTAAATTTCCAGCGTTTTCATCGCTCTGGCGAAACCTTGGAGCCCCAGTAAACATCGTTAATAAAGACATTGAAAAGCCGAGCCAGCCCTCGGCCTTTCGATAGCGTTGCCGACGGAACTTGAATGTTCCGTACACAGATGGCCAGAGAAGAATGGCTCTTATGGATGTTTGAAATTCTTGAGAACCAAGTGATAGACAGAAACTCTGAAGCGCCGGCGGATTGCGTGGTGATTTCTGGCGCAATTTTACTCGACGTCCAAAAGAAATGAAGCGTTGGGAAGTATGAATAGAACTCCCCATGCTCCTTGGTGAGCGCAGTTAATTCGGGGACGGTTAGCTTTGCTAAATCCTTGCAATAACGGTCATATTGTCTACCAACACTGTCATTTTTCTCGCACCATCTTGTTGTCGAAAATTTGCATAATGTCCGTCCATCGGGGCATTCTACTCTAGCGCTTGAATGCTTTTTGCGTAAGACCGCACCACATTATATTTCATCTCATTAACGGTATAATTGAGTTTTTTAAAATCCAAACTTGGGGAAGAACTAAAATACTTACCGTTTGTGTCGCCAAGTTAAGCCTTCTATCACTTTAAGCAATCGCTTTTCGTATTGTTCCGCTCCGTCTCATTAAGTGAGCAACACATTTTCAGCGGTGGTGTTCGTGATAGTTAATAACGGGCTGATGAGCCTCTGGGCCTCAACAGAAAACGTCACTTTGCCTTGTTTTATAACGATAATTTTTCCCGTCTCAGCCGTATAGCCGTGGGGTCGTTCATTAAGGTAAACTGATCACGGTCGAGTACTTCAAGAGCGTCTTGAGACGTTTTTAGTTCAACGGTTAGTTCAGCTGAACTAAAGATGCACACCTTTAGCTTGGTAAAAAACACGGCAAGGATTAACCACGAATTCACGAGAATTGAGGTGTTTAAGATCAGGAGGAAGACGCCCAGACTCGGGAAATTAGCTGAGGCGTTCGACTCTTTCGAAGATGTTTTGAACGAGTTGTTTGGCAGCGAGCAGGTTTTCAAGGGCAATGTATTCCGCGAATTATTGAGAGTCGATAACGCGGGCTCACTCCAAATCCCTTCAGCCATTTTGACATTTTTCCTTGCTTCATCAGGACCCAGTGCTTTGCCTTTGAGATTGCGAGTTCACCGCCAGCAAGCCCTTCGAGAATAGCCAAACGGTTTTGCATAAACTGGTGTCCACATCAACCAGATACGTAGAGGGGGTCCCATGTTCGGTGAACAGCACTGGCTAGGTCTGTGAGGGTTTTGGTCGCTTGACGCTTAAGGGAAGTAACAAGCTCGACTTTCATGAGAAGGACTCCAACAGAAGACTCAAGTGATACTATTGAATCACTTGAGTCTAGTAAGTTTAGTGGAGAGAAATGCAAAGCGTTGGGAGTTACACTAAACAGTTTGTTATGCCTTTAATTGATAGGTCGCCTTTGAGGTGTATTCTGCCACACCTAAAATGCTAAAAACCCCGCCTATTGTTGTAAAATTGCACGCCCCTTCTTTTGCACAAGCAGAGAGGTTTTTATTAAACCAAGCTCTCGTAAAATAACCCGATTCTTTTAAATGTACGTAAGCGAACTGGAATTCAGAGAGAGTCACTCCTTTTTCATAGAAAGACGCTTTTTTAGAATGAGAGGGAATACGATAGATTAACGCCTCTTCACCTCTTCGTATGCCGAGACCTTTGATTACAAAGTCAGTTTTCATTTCTGGTTTTTGAATAACTCGACCTACTTCTTTAGCCAGTTCTCGGATGACCTTTTCCATTTTTCCTCCTGAGGTATAGATGGCCTTGTTAGGTGTCTTATTTTCGATGTTTTAGTAGTTCTACAACATGCTCTTTAATTTTGCTATCGCAAGGAAGTTGAGCACAGTACCTTCTTGAAACCAATAGAAGGTACTATCTAAGTTTGATTTTAAGGAATCAATTTGCTCAGTAGTTAAGCGTACCAAATATGCTCTCATTCGGATTTTTCGCGCTGTTGATGACAATTACGACATAGGCACCCTGGAGCTAAAAAATTACGAAACGTTAACGGCTAAGGTGCGACAGCAACGGCCTCTATCTCAATCATGGCATTGAGAGGGAGTTTTGACACTTCGATACAGGTTCTTGCGGGAAAATAATTGGCACCATGTTTAATGAAAAAATCATTATAAATTTCATTCACAATTGAAAAGCTCACCATATCGGTAAGATAAACGGTTGTTTTCACTACGTCTGACACATCAGTATTCGCATGTAGCAAAATGGCTCTCATGTTCTCTAGGCATTGAGTCGTTTGTTTTTCAAGGCAGGATTTAACCATCAAGCCTGATTGTGAGTGAAGCGGTAGCTGTCCGGAAGTGAAAATTAGCCCTCCAGAAATCACCCCTTGAGAGTATGGGCCAATAGCTTTAGGGGCTGACTGAGTTTCAATTATTTTTCGCATATTATTTAACCATAGGTTTTTGATGAATCAACAAAGCTATAGGATTGGGTAAAAAAACACTTATTATTTAACTATAATTAAAAATGAGATTTGAAGGGAACGGAGAAGCTAGGCAAGACAATTGCTTGCTTAGACCACTCACTAACTTTTAAATATCCTTTCCTTACTCCCTCTTGGCAGCACTGTTTTCATTGTGAAAATCGCGTAGCGTTCATTTCACTTTTATGATGGAGGAGAAAAGTGGCTGACAACCAAAGCACGCTAAAACTCAACCAAGTGAATTTAAAATAAAGGCGTAAAGTAGACCGCCCCGTATAAACCTTACCTCTCCTTAAACCCTCTACGCTGATAATCAATAAATAGTGAAAAAATCACTAGATACCCCACTTGCAACGCAATAATACTAATATCAACCGCCTCCCAAGGGTTAAAGTGAAGCTGAGTGCTTAAATAATAGACAAGATCATAAAGTAAAATAAACAGGTTATGGCAAGCATGAATGACAATGACTACTCCTAGGCGGCGATATCGCTCAAAGACCCAACATAGAAACGCCCCAGACATAAATGCGTCCAGCGCCCACTGGTGTATTGAAGCAAATATTAAGCTTGAGAGTAATGCGGCGTTAGTAACCCCAAAAATGGACCTGAAAATAACAAACAACAAATAACGAAACAGGAGCTCCTCTATCACGGGAGAAATGAGCACACCGTCTAGAGCGCTTCGCAACACACTCGACCAATCAATTACTCCATCAGAGGCCGAAAATAAAGGGGTAAAATTGTAGGATTGGGCCTGCCAAGATCCCGGGGAAAACCAATCAAAAATAATATATTGAAGATAATTTGATACGGAATTTAATGAAATCACCCCAATCAATATCAACGCGCCTTCACCCCATGTACATACGTTTCTGGGCCAAGAGGTTAAGTACTGCTTCCAATGCTTATCTCGCCGAGCACTAACAAATAGCACGAAAAAAGCGATAACAGGTAGAAAATAGTAGGCGAAAGCAGAGTAGAGTGCTCGATCCAAAGTCGGATTTAATGCCCACTCTCGGGTAATGCTCAGGTAGTAATCAAGCAGGACATAACTTGGAAAGAAATAGCCTATGTAAACCACCACCACAGCTGAAATCATTAACCGCATCGTAAACTCCAAAAAATTAATAACCATAAGGCAGTTTTTGCCGCTTTTATCATGTTGGTCGTTTAAGCTCACTTCGCGAACGTGCTGCGCTGGTAAGGCTCACTATAACGAGCCCTTTGCAAGAGAGGTGCACTCTATCAAGCGAATCTGGGAGCTAGCTTTTAATCCCACGGCCTAGGGTTACCCCCCAAAATTTTCCAACCTTATGAAGAGTAATTAATAATTTCATAGTTAAATTCCCCCTCTATTTAACTGGAGAGCGAAACCAATGTTTTAGGTTTTAAAGGAGTTATCTTCCCAAATAAATTGAATGGAATGTTAGAGTTTTTTCTATGGTTTAATTATTTAATTATAGGTAATTAAATAAAAATTTAATTTTTTGAATCGGTCATTGAAGCAGCCCAATTCATGGATGTGGGTAAGTCTACGTGGGTTCGCCAACTAAAAGCAAAACGCCAGGAAAAACTCCGAAAGTCTCACTTAGGACGCCTGAACATTTAGGTTGGCTCATTTGTCCGGATTATACTTGTATCAGCCTCAGAGCAAAGCAAGTCGAGGTCTCATGCAAGACAAAAACGTGCGTAGAGATAAGTGCTCCCGATCTTACTCAAACAAATACGGGGAGCTGGAGGCGGTGCTTATGACGCGAGATTGCGCCGCTTTCTTGGAACGTGGTCACCCTAGAGCTATTGATTCTAGTTGCTATGAAGACTGGGATGAAAAAAGGGGCGAGGTTGGGAAGACATCAAAACTATACAAAGAACCCCCTACTTTAGTCGGTGGTTTAGGGCTAGAATCACAAGCGCGAGGGTTCAACCGTGAAGGGTCTGAGACGCAGGGGGCGCTGGCATACTGGTTCCTTCGCTGCCATTTTTGAGTCTTACACTCAAACCAGGACCTCGATTCGTCCCTGACCAGTAATTTATCCTGAGCGCCTAGACTCGCACGATAAACATATTACCGTATGTATTAAATAACCCTTTTAACTCCTTTTTTTTGTAAAACCAATATTTTCTCCGCCGAGGCTATTTAGGAATATTTTTGATGGTGAGTTGATAAACATCTTCCTACTCCCAGTATCGAAGCTCTCAAGACATGAAGATCCAGTAACTCTACATGTGAACACATTCACGTCGATTGTGTGAGTGGTGATACCTCCATCTTCAGCTGTCGTGACTGTCGTGCTGCCAACCGCAACCCCTGACAACCAGCCAGTAGGTGTCATCGTTGCCGTGCTCAGCTCATTCGACGTCCACGTCAAGGAATCGCTTACATCGTATGAAGTGTTATCGCTGTATGTTGCCGTCGCCATTAATGACCTTCCACAACGGAATTTATGAGGGGGTGACCGCAAGCGAGGTGAGGACCGCAGCGGTAAGCAATGGCTCTTCGGGAGCGAGAACTATTGCTGATCTGGTGATAAATCAAGGCGTAGCTCTGAGCCGTTATCTAGCAACAAAGCTAATGAAAACGCTTGGTTCGATTAGCTGTCAATTACCGAGACATCAGTATAGGAAAGCCTAAAGGGGCTACATTCCACAGCGAGCAAGACAGTCACTAGATGAGTAGAAAATATCGTCAGTTACTGTGGCGTTTTCAGATAAAACAAAGTTTATCTCGACGAGGAAATTGCTGGGAGATTGCTCCAATGGAACGTTTCTTTAGAAGCTTAAAGACGGAGTGGATCCCAACAGTAGGTTATCGTAGCTTTTCTGAGGCTCAACAATAAATTATCCAATACATCATTGGCTATTACAGCCAATTGAGGCCACATCACTATAATGGTGGCCTCACACCTAATGAATCAGAGAGATTGTCTTGGGTACCCTCTAAAACCGTGGCCAATTTCAGTTGACCACTACACATAGCAAAAAATTATAAGCAACCTACTTTTGTAGGTTTGATACTAGGATGAATAACTGTCCCATTAGTATGGGCTAGAGACACTGGTTCAGTTTCTAGAACTGTGCACTTAGGTCCTAAGCGCTTATATATTTTAGGATGCATCTGAGAGAGAATCGAGGTAAAACTTTTATAGTCAGGACTTTCTAAATGCACCGCGCGACAAGTTCCAATAGGAAAGTACGTATGTATTGCCTCAGGGGCTAAAGCCGAATCCTCATAGATGTCACTTAGCTTTACTTTTACCGGGTTCAACTCACATCCCTCAAACGTCCCATTTTTCTTGTACCTATAGTCACTAGGCTTCTCTGTTAAAGGATTAAAAGTATGGCCATAGTAAGAGTCTGTACAATTTCCTCCAATATACTTGTTGTCCTTGTCATAAAGACATAAGCGCGTACGCATGATTAAGCTGTTGTAGCAAGACGGGACTCTAAGATTTCTTACGGTGGTTTTCTTGCCTATTGGTATGAAACCACCTCTGGACCCCTGACAAGTTGCGCTCGTTCCACCGGAATCAAAATATTGATAACCCAACTTCCCACCTCTCAGAGAATCTAAAATGAGGTCATCAAGATAGGTGAGCTCCCGAGTATCTTTCTCTCTAAGTATAGGGTAGAGAAATGCTTGATCACTCAATTGTGGTCCCTCATAAAATGTCACGTAACTATTTGATAAATCGATCGCTCTAGCATTAAAGGAGAGAAAAAAACAACTCAAATAGAACAGTATTCTTGTCCTTGTGTACATATATTACTACCTTTGATTAAAATCAGTTAAACGAGGCTCCACCTAACTCTTAATGCAGACCGAATACTAATAAATTAACTATCAATTATGTTTTCCTTACAAGTGAGTCCAATCGAGTATTGAGAATGACATTTCTTTGATTTTACTAGTCTTTTAAATCAAAAATTTTGCGATTAGGTGGTGGGTTGGCATTAATTGAAGCGATAGCAAGATAAGAAAGTTTAGATTATTGTTATTTTTAGCCTGTATTTTGGGGGTGACAGGACCCCTGTAAAAGAGAAATTTGATATTAATGTAAATACAGTGTGGTTAAATCTACACCCCAACCCCTGCAATCGTGGGTCGGCTGACATTTTGGATTGATGAAAAAGTGATCCAACAATGGCAACGGACCAAGCAAGGTGATCGTGGAAGACCTCGTTTGTTTAGCTAATCACTTTACCGGAGCAAAAGGTAGCCTCATCACCCCTCTAGAATTGTCTGAGGCTGGCTTTGAGATGAAGAACGTCCTATTTCGAAGGCGTGGCCAGAACGCTTGCGCTTCCTCACTCCTTTCACTGACTTTAATTAAGTTCGAGTAAAGGCTTATTGTCTTATGTGCCTATTTCCCTTTCGACTCACATCATTTGATGGGCTCACAGGCTGTTAACCGTGATCGTTCTGAACCCCAATGACAAGGGTATATGAACGCTTCGCGCCCTTGTCCTTGAGAACCAAGAACGTTTGCCGGACAGCCAAGCGGCTCCATAAAAGTGATACTCAAACAGAAAGGAAACTCCTCATGGTACAACGACACTCAAGCCTAACTCTCTCTAAATCAAAGTTCAGCGACCAGCGTTTCGCCGCTGGGCACGAAAGCTCACCAAAAAATGATGTCTCTAGATCTTTGGCGGTCTTGAAGTTGCGCTATCAAGTCAAAAAGTGTCGTGATGAGGCGAAAAGAAAGTCTGATTGGGTTTCCAAAATCCAGCGTTTAAAAATGTTCAGTCGTCGTCAGTCGCCAGAGCAACAGGCTGATATCGCGTCGTTAAAAGGCCAAGGGTTCGTTGAAGCTATCAAGCAGCAGTTTCCGCAATTGGTGTCGCGTCGTTTTGCTTTCCATGAAATCCGTGACTTTTTCATTGAATTAAATGGCGCTGGCTTTGGTGAATGGTTTCTTCACGAGCGAGCGGATCACATTATTCTGTACACCACTTACGGGTCTGTGTTTCCAGCGTTGCGATTCGTGCAAACGGAGGAGGGGACGTTTAAGTGCTCAGGGTTTTGTTTTGATGTGCGTTTTGGCGTTTAGAGGGTCACATGAAAATACGTTCTACGGTTTCCTCTGACATATCCAGGCACGTGATTTGGGTGAATTCAATCGACTTCTTAATACTAAAGGCACCGGGGGGAGGGGTGAGTATCAGAGTGTGTGACTGTGCTACCACCATTAAACAAATGCGAGAAGACGACGCCTATGCGAAGAAAACGGAAAAGACGACAGAAACAACCTCCGAGCATCGCGCGTCGGCCAAAGGTTTACTCTCTTGTCTGTATAACGATTAAGGTCGGCTGATGCGCGACGGCATCAAACCCTCATAAGGTAAGGCCATCAATAGGTCTGAATTTTGTTTCGATATTCCAGTCGTTTTCGGCATTCAATCGGTTCGGGTTTGTTATACGAGCAACGCTTTTGCTC
This sequence comes from Vibrio sp. 10N.239.311.G01, assembly GCF_041465805.1. NCBI lineage: Bacteria > Pseudomonadati > Pseudomonadota > Gammaproteobacteria > Vibrionales > Vibrionaceae > Vibrio > Vibrio sp. 10N.239.311.G01. The sequence goes on along the minus strand of NZ_JBFSRM010000041.1, from coordinate 4,756 downwards.
TTTGTGAGCACCAGGCGATTATGCGTATTGTAACTACCAAGCAACTTTGTCTTGGAGTGGTGATTTTTTCAAAACTTACTGAATCCTAAAAAGGACATCAAGCCACTACTTGCAGTTGCCAAGAAATCGCGTAAATACCACTGGTTGAAGCAAGATGATTCAACCGTCTTGCAGCAATCTGTACTCAATCGTCACCAAGCCTTTGATAACTTCTTTAATCCGAAGTTGAAAGCCAAGTACCCACATTCAAACGTAGACACGGTAAGCAATCGAGCTATCACTGTGTTGGTGTAAAAGTCTTTGATGGTGCATCAAACTCCCGAAAATAAAGCCTGTAGAGGCGAATAATCACCGTGAGATTGTAGGCAAGGTTAAGAGCATTACGTTAAGCAAGGTAACTGGTATTGATCTAGGTCTATTTCATTTTGCTATTGAATCGAACGGTAGAAAGACAGCTAACCCAAGATTTGTAAAACGTGCTGAGAAGAATCTCAGACGAAAGCAGCGTCAGCTATCTAGAAAAGCAAAAGGCAGTGCCAATCGAGCAAAAACTAGATTGCTCGTTGCCAAATGCCACGAAAAAGTGGCTAACGCTCGTGCTGATTTTCAACATAAGCTTTCTCGAACTCTCGTTGACGAAAACCAAGCGGTGATAATTGAGACATTGAAATCAACAAACATGATGAAAAGCCGCAAACTGGCGAAACACATAGCGGACGCCTCATGGCATAGTTTTGTCTTTAAGTTGGAGTACAAACTAAAAGAGCAAGGCAAATATCTAGTTAAACTAAATCAGTGGGATGCAAGCTCTAAACGTGCTGTTGTTGCGGTCATAAAGTGGAAGAAATGCCCTTATCGGTTTGCAAGTGGGATTGTCCATCAGGCGGCACTACAGACATAAATCGTGACTTAAACGCCGCCCTTAATATCCGTGATAAAGGCCTTCTAGAATTAAAGGCGGTTGGATAATCGTCTCTGCTTATGGAAGCTGCGTAAGTCTTGATACTATCGAGCAATGGCTAACGAAATAAGAAGCATCGCCCAATAGGCGGTGAGTAGTCACTTAGATAGATATGCTGAAAACCCAAGCAAACGAGGGAAGAGCTCCTAGTTTTTTAAGGACTTAATAGCATTTTTCTAGCTAGGCATAGACCTTCGGATCTTGTCACTTTGGGCAAAAAGTAAAAATAGAGTAAAGCAGATGATGGCAAGTCCTAAAGATATTCCTAGTATTAATAAGCTTTCTTCACATATTAGAGGTAAGGCTATTGATAAAAAAGCGAGCAGGACAACAAATAGTTCACATCCTCCCCCGAAAATAGGATGCTGATGACGAAATACTGCCCATTGATAAACCATTGTTGATAATCTCCTTGCAGCTGAGCTCAGCTTAGTTCTTTCTCTTTAGTTAAAATACGTTAACACTATCAATACTGTATGGGGGGGGATTTTTATTATTTATTTTTAATTAATTATCTGCCAATTTTAAACGCTAAAGTTAGTACTATTTGAAAGCGAAATACAGGGTTTATTCATGATTATATTTATAAATAAAGATAATTAATTAAAAATATAAAATCATTGCTTTATGTTAAATAATTGATTAATTATCTTAAATGATTGTCATTTCCTCTGCTATTAATCGAATTTATAAGAATCATTTTTAATTTATAACCATACTAGCTATAGCCATGAATAAAATTATCTCCCTTTATATATTAATTATACTCTTCTTGGCAGGTTGTAATTTAGAATTGTCAGAAGAGGTTGATGTAAAACCAGCAATAACATTAGAACGGATCGATATTAGCGTCTCCTCATCAGGAATTCGGGGAACAAGTAAATTAACGATGAGGAAGGGGAACAAAAAAGCTTTCGTCGCAGTAGGTTATTATTCTGATCACTCTTCAAAGGTGCTAACTGATTTAAGCATTTGGCGCTCTAATAACAAGAACATTGGATATTTTGTAGAACCGGGACAATTAATTGGCAAAGCGTTAGGATTTATAAAGATCACAGCCACTAAAGATGGAGTCACCAGTAACACAGTGGACGTGGAGGTGACCAATGCCATCGTCACCTCGCTCACCGTCACGCCTTCACAGGTCTTAGTCGCGAAAGGTCAAACACAACAGTTACTTGCAACAGCGACCTACAGTGATGGGACCTCATCAGATGTCAGCCGTTCGGTCACGTGGACACCGGATGAACCACAGACAGCAACGGTCACGCCTACTGGTTTATTGTCTGGGGACACAGTCGCCACCACGACGGTTGAGGCTTTCCTAGACGGAGTCACCAGTAACACAGTGGACGTGGAGGTGACCAATGCCATCGTCACCTCGCTCACCGTCACGCCTTCACAGGTCTTAGTCGCGAAAGGTCAAACACAACAGTTACTTGCAACAGCGACCTACAGTGATGGGACCTCATCAGATGTCAGCCGTTCGGTCACGTGGACACCGGATGAACCACAGACAGCAACGGTCACGCCTACTGGTTTATTGTCTGGGGACACAGTCGCCACCACGACGGTTGAGGCTTTCCTAGACGGAGTCACCAGTAACACAGTGGACGTGGAGGTCTATGCATGTAGGAGTACGGGAGCTTCATGTCTTGACATCTTCGATACTGGTAGTGGGAAATTGTTTACAAATTCACCATCCAAAACGTTCCTAGATAGTAGAGGAGGCAGTACAAATAAAGGTTTTACACAAGAAATAGGAACTTCAGGTCCTACTGGGGATTTCTATATTTTCGATTGGAATAACGCAGATTCATTGTGTGACACATATAATTCCAAGAGTATTGCAGGACGAACCAACTGGCGTTTAGCTACTGTGAATGAGTTAAGGGGACTATTCAACACAAATGGAAATATGTTTACTGCTCGTGGCTGGGCAGTCAGGATAAATTACTGGACATCAACGTCTCGTGGTCCGGGCTATGCCAATATATCTCTCAGAAATGGTCACTCTGGGCTCACTATGCCGAGCGACGACTATCTTTACGCATCGTGTGTCTCTGTTCCTTAGCGGCAAACGTCTGAGTTTTAGATTTCTCTCTCAAAACCACCTACCTCGGTAGGTGGTTATATTAGTGATTTTAATAAAGTGCTTGGCAGGTACTTTAATACATTAGTTAGTTATCAAGATAAAACCTAGGCAGATAGATATTGAGATGAACTGGTAGTCTTCTTCGATGAAATAACCTACCAGAAGTGCCGAAGTATATTGATGATGTCAGCTAACTTAAATATCTTGGTTATACCTATTATTGGTATTGTTTCTGGATATTACCTTCTAAAAGAGGGTGTTTTAGGTTTTGACTTATTAGGTATAAGTTTTTTGTTGTCGGCAATTGCCATCTGTAGTGGATAAGGGCATTTGGCCAACAACATGCAGGGTGGTCGTATGGTTGTAATACTAGAAGTAATCCGCAAAGTCAGGATGTTCTATGGTTCGTAACTCAGAAGTGTCCAGCTTCGTGCTGACAGGGTAGATCACATTTTACCCGTGGCAGCTAGATTAGTAAAAACACTGACACGGTTTTGGTCCAAAGCTTGCCATCTTGATTTTGGGTCGAAAAATCCCGTAAGAAATTTCACTCTACATATAGTGTTAAGCGAGATCTAACTCTGAGATAATTTCTTGCAGAATGAGCTTGGATTCACTATCTAATCCTGTCAAAGGGGTTGGTAAACATGGGGATTCAGCATAGCCTAATATTTCTGCCGCACTGACCATCACCCTCATGGCACCGAGATTATCTGAGAACAATTGCCACAGTCTGTCATATCTTAGAGAGAGTTCTTTCGCTTGCGCAGGGGAAGAAATTTTGGCTTGCTTAAATAAGTATAGAGCGGTGAGTGGGAACAAACCTGCTAGGACGGAATACCAAACGTCACATCCTGCTTGAATGCCATTTGAAGCGAATACGTCACCACTAACTCCAATCGTTACATTGCCTGGCAGTAGTTTTCTGAGAGCTTGAACTCGGCATCCACCCTGATCTTCAAATTGCGCACCAGGGAACTTTATTGACTGCACCATTTTTAGCTTTGCAATCTCAGCATGGAGTTCGTGACTAAAGGTAAAATGGGTAGCAGCTGGGTTGTCGTATACACAGATAGGTACCGAAACGCTCTCCGATACACGTCGATAGAGTTCATAGACTTCTTCATCGAATAACCGATGATAAGAAATAGGCGCGAGTAAAAGACCTTTTACGCCGAGCTGCTCTGCTTGCTCAGCATTAGCAAGCACATCCCTTAATCGTAGCGACCCGATGCCAGCCAAGACAGGAATTTCTCCTGCCATTTCAACTGCTGTAGCAATCGCGTTATGTTTCTCTGATGCGTTTAAATACGGATATAAACCTGTTGACCCTAAGGCACATATAGAATCAACCCTTGCGTTAATTAAACGGCCAAGAATCTGACTATAAGCGGTCACGTCGATTCGTTCATCCGACATCGGGGTGATCGGGAAAGCACTGATTCCTTTAAATATCATAGATAAATTCCTTTCATTATGTGTGTTTACCGAGTGTTATGCGACCATAATGAGCCTATCGCAAATACATTAAACAGGATGGTAAAGATAGACAATGATCTGCACAGCCAAGACTGGACACCAAATTAAGTGACTTTCCATACCTGTAGTTATTCATGACTTTCTAATTTAGCAAAGGTACTGATTTATTTTTGTCCGTGCGACCTGAGGTCGTATGAAGCGTTGTTCACCGCTTAACGAGT
>NZ_JBFSRM010000040.1:0-24945 GCF_041465805.1 Vibrio sp. 10N.239.311.G01 | reverse complement strand
ACTCAGGCCTTGAAAGCCGCTTAACAGAAATGTCCAACTTTACGGGGTCACTTCACGTATGCTGGCTTTGAAATTCTTAATAAGTTTCTATTCGTTATTTCGCTTTAACTACTTATCGATTTATACCAATTTCATCTCTTGGATGATGTCCGAAGCAATCTCTGGCTTCGTGCTTGTTGGTTTCTCGTGTAGGTCGGCTTTCAATTGTCCCTTACGGTTACTTAGGCCCGCTTCAAGTTTCTTAAGTGCTGCAGCGATAGCTGGGTACATAACATCGTCTGTCGATTTTGCTGTTACTCGTACACCTTCGTAGTTGGTGAATACTTCAACCTGATGTTGACCGTGTTCTTTAGTAATGATGATGTCGCAACTGATCAGTGATGGGAAATGGTTAGATATCTTCTCGAATTTACCTTCGATGTCTTTGCGTGACTCGTCGTTAATTGATACATGATGTGTTTGAACATTTATTTTCATAAATCATACCTTTCCAATGACTGTGTCATTTAAACGTAGCAAACATCGGATAGATTAACCAACTGAGAATTAGCACATGTGTGATTGACTTCAGTGTTATCAAATATTCTCTTGTTACTCCCTTGAAAGTCCGATGAACTGATCGCATATTATGTTTCGTGTTTTAAAGACATGTTCAAAAAAACTCCATCCTTGATAATTTGCGCTAACCTACAGCGAATTCCCAGTGAATCTCTCTTTATCGGTTTTATAATTCCGAACTTGTCACTCCATTGATTTTCTTTCCAGCTCACTCACTTTTTCTTCTTTGATTAAAAACTCAGCTTAAGTTACTAATTTATAGACACTCAACTGCCCACTCCATATTGAAGTGAAACTCTCCTGCTGTGAGTTGAGACTCGGGTATGGTAATGCGTGCTCGAATATCGACTTCTTTATTGGATGCCAGTTGATCGACAGGAAATTCGACGCCCTGACGCCAATAATTAATGTCACCTTCATAGCGAACCGGCGTTTCGACTTTGAATCGCACAAGTTCTGAAATGCGAGACTCATCAATTGAGCCTAGATCAATATGTTGCAGTTTGAGCAACAATCGAGAATCTTTGCGATTGGACTCAAGCTTAAGCGTTATCGCTCGGCCATCGTATTCTCGGCCACTGAATTTAAGCCGTTTAAGCGTATTAAAACCATCAAAGCCATTAAGATTGATGCAGAAATGCTGGAGCTGTTAGGCAGTGAAGATGGCAACACGGCGATGATCAAAGTGAGCTGGGATGAGAAGGGAATGAAGGTCTATAAGGATGGCTACTTAGCGGATTATGAGTACGGGATTGCCCCTCATGAGATGCAAGAAAACTACGAATTAGCACCTAAGTAACTCGATTCGATTGCAGAAAAGCGCCTTACTTATTAGTGGGCGCTTTTCTTTTGCTCACCAAAGCATGACGAAACTCACACTTTTCTGACAATTAATGACTCGTTGTGCTAGTATGCGCCGCTTGTCTTTGTAATTGATAAAAAACGCATTACCAAAACAGACTTTTCTGTTTACCTGCTTGTAATGACCTCATTCAGTTTGGCCTGACTTGGCTGAACATCTGCATTTTGCTCGGACGCAAAGAGAGTAGTTCTCACTACTTCACTATGTACATTTGAGAGCACCATCTATCAAAGGCCTTTTTGAAACAACCTAAATTAGCGCGAACTTAGTTCAGCGTGAAGGGTTTCGTTTTTCCAAAAATCCCTCCGGCGGCTAAGTGAACCTTAGTTGCTGACAAATAAGGAGTCTATATGACGACTACGGTATCTACATCCGTACCTACATCTCAAGCTGCTAACGCAGCGCCCACAGAAAAAGAAGTAAACCACCCGTTTCTCTCTTTGGTTATCATGGTGATCGTTGCTGCAATTGCAACTTACTTCATCCCTGCTGGTGAATTCGAGCGAGTGGTCATGAATGGCCGCACGGTTATCGACCCAGACAGCTACACACAATTGACCAGCAACCCAACAACATTAGCCTCTTTTTTCGAATCATTTTTTAAAGGCTTCAAATCCGCTTCTGGCGTGATGGGCGTTGTGGTATTTGTGGGTGGTGCTTTTGGCATTATCAAACACATGGGTCTGTTAGACGCATCCGTTGTTGCACTAACTACTAAGCTAAAGAAGCAAGGCTTATACGTGATTGCGCCTGTGATCATGACGGCGATCTTCTTCAACGTTACCTTCACCGGTATGCGTGAACTTGATGTCATTTTTATCTCTTTGATGATCCCGATCTGTATCAAGCTTGGCTATGACGCGATTACGGCACTTGGCGTTGTTTTACTGGCAAGTTGTGCCGGTTTCGCGGCCGCTTTGGCTAACCCATTCTTTACGGGTATTGCACACACTATCGCTGAACTGCCTATGTATTCAGGCATGTGGTACCGCTTTATTGTTGGTATGTTCATGTTGTTAACGGGTGCATGGTATGTGCTTAACTACGCGCGCAAAGTTAAGCAAGATCCGACCAAAGGCTTGTTACACGGCACGGGTTACCACTATGAATCAAATGTTGAAGCGAAAACACTGACCACACGTGAAAAGCTTGCGGGCATCGCGTTCTTGGGCGTATTCGCATACATGATCTTCGGCACGTTGACGATGGGGTTCGGCTTCACCGAGATTGCGGGTGCATTCGTGGCGATGGCTATTATTCCGGGTTTGGTGGCGGGTTTATCTCCGAACAAGATCTGTGAGTATTGGACCAAAGGTGTTAGCGACGTATTGATCGCGGTACTGATCATCTTTTTTGCTCGTTCAGTGCTAACCATTATGGAAGACGCGAAGATTGTTGATTCTATTATCTTCTATCTTGCACAGATCATTTCTGGTAGCTCTAAACTTGTGGCAGCAGCAGGGATCTACTTCTCGCAGGCTGCGATCAACCTGTTCATTCCATCGGGCAGTGGCCAAGCGGTGATCACCATGCCAATCATTATTCCGTTGGCAGATATTGGTGAAGTGACTCGTCAAGTGGCGGCACTGGCTTCTCAATTGGGTGATGGTATTTCTAACTATATTTACCCAACCAATGGTGGCTTGTTGGCGGTATTGGCTATAGCAAAAGTACCTTACACCAAGTGGGTTCGTTTCTTCTTACCACTGTTCTTGTTCTGGTCGGTAGGCGCTTTGGTTTCTGTTGTGATTGCTCAAATGATTGAGTTAGGGCCTTTCTAAGGTTTCTGTTTAATCGAATACATGGACAGTTAAGGCTTAACTGAAGCTGTGTGAGTAAATAAGAAGGCAGCGAATTCGCTGCCTTTTTTCGTTTAAAGAAAAGCTATTCCAACGTTAAAGGTTACTCTTCAAATTGGTAAGAAGAGGGCACCACAATCACGCCTTGTTTTGATATGTGGAAGCGTTTCGCATCGGCAAGGCCATCAAGACCGATCTGGGTTCCGTCAGGCACCTTAACGTTCTTGTCGATGATGCAGTTTTGTATGTGGCAATTTTTTCCAATCTCAACATCTTCAAACAGAATACTATCAATCACAATCGCGGCATTGCTGACTTTCACTTTCGGGAAGAAGATTGAGTTTTGCGCCGAGCCGCCTTCAATTACAACGCCATTCGCTATCATCGAGTTGATGAATATTCCTTGATTACCTTCAACTGAAGCAATGGTTCGTGCGGGTGGCAGCTGCGGTTCGTAAGTACGAATCGCCCAATCAGGTTGATATAAATCGATAGGCGAAGCTGGCTTTAACAGGTCCATGTTGGATTGGTAATAAGAGTCGATAGTACCAACATCTCTCCAGTACGCATCTTGGGTCACTCGGCCTTCTTCATCCCCAAACTTGTATGCGTAAACACTGTTGTTGCCCACCAATTTAGGAATGATATCTTTACCAAAATCGTGGCTTGAGTTCGGATCTTCGGCGTCCGCCAGTAGCGCTTGTGTTAGTACTTCTTTATCAAAGACGTAAATACCCATTGAAGCCATGCTGCGAGTTGGCCTACCAGGTACACATGCAGGGTAACGTGGCTTTTCGGTAAAGTTATTGATCTCTAGAGATTCATCTATCTCCATCACACCAAACTCTTTGGCTTCGTCAATCGAAACCTCCATGCACGCCACAGTTAGGTCGGCCTCGTTCTTTTTGTGCTGCTTGAGCATTGGTGCGTAATCCATGCGATAGATATGGTCACCGGATAACACCACCACATGCTTGGCTTCACTGCGTGAAAGTAGATACAAGTTTTGATAAATCGCATCGGCAGTACCGCTGTACCAGCTATCACCGGTTCGCATTTGTGGAGGAACATTGGTGATGTATTCGCCGAGCTCAGGGTTAAGCACCGACCAACCATCTCTTAAATGTTTTTGCAAAGAGTGAGATTTGTACTGAGTCAGCACCAAAATTTGGCGTAGCCCAGAGTGTAAGCAGTTCGCGAGTGTGAAATCGATGATTCGATATTTGCCACCAAAGGGTACCGCAGGTTTTGCACGGTTATCGGTGAGAGGGGAAAGCCGAGAGCCAACACCGCCGGCCAGAACGATTGTTAGAGTGTCTTGCATGATCAGAACCTCAATGTATTTATGATTATGAACATAGACTTGCAAGCACTAAGCCAAATGTAACTCATTGAATATTATACGAGGCGAGATTGATTCTTGTTGTTCTGCACCAAAATGATGCACGTGAGATATTGGCTTGCTCTATTTTGATCCAAAAAAGATCCGAATAGAGTGAATTGATTGGATTAACAAAATGACGCACGGAAAAGCTGCATTACAAAACTGTCAATAAAATGAAGGAATAAAGTGATCAGGTCGATATAAATTTACATAAATAATCACAACTTTTCACAAATTGATTTCCATCAATAAAGTAGGGTTATTATATGCTACCTTGCACGCAAAATAAGAAATGATTACTCATTCACCAATAAAAATTAAGCCCTCAAAAGGAAATTATAATGAAAAAAACAGTATGTGGTATTGCGGTTATTGCGGCTCTTATGTCAACCAACGTTCTTGCTCATAAAGAAGGTGATTTCATCATCCGTGTAGGTGCAGCAATGGTATCTCCTAACGATAGCAGTGGAGATGTTCTGGAGACATCGGGGTCAAAATTTGGTGTGGATTCAAACACCCAACTTGGATTGACATTTGGTTACATGTTTACAGACAACATCAGTCTCGAGATTCTTGCGGCGACACCGTTCTCCCATACAATTTCTACAAACCATGGTGGTTTAGGTGATATCGCCGAGACAAAACACTTACCACCAACGTTGATGGTTCAGTACTACTTCGGCGAAGCAAACAGCAAGTTCCGCCCTTACGTAGGTGCGGGCATTAACTACACTGTCTTCTTTGATGAAGAACTTAATGGCACTGGTAAAGATGCAGGCTTAAGTGACTTATCTCTTGATGACTCTTGGGGACTTGCGGCAAACATTGGTATGGATTACATGATCAATGAAGATTGGTTCTTGAATGCGTCAGTTTGGTATGCAGACATTGATACTACAGCGAAATATAAAGCGGGTGGAAAACAATACTCAACCGACGTTGATATCGACCCATGGGTATTCATGATCGGTGGTGGTTACAACTTCTAACCCTCTTTATTAGTTTACTAAAGGCGCTCAAGCACCAGCCAGCTTGGGCGCTTTTTTTTGCTTGCTTGTTAATGAAATGCTCACTCCAACTTATTGTTGTTATGGGTGAAGCAAACTGATTGTTGTCATTTATTGTTAATAAAAGAGAAAGATAAGTGTCATAACAGCCCTCTATGATCGCGTTTCAAATCATGGAGGATATATGAATCGTAAATTTAATAAGCTGACACTATTACTGCCTATTGCGGTAAGTTCTGCTCTAGTAGGGTGTTCTCAATCAACGTCAACATCACCAACGGCTGCTATCCCATCTCAAACGTCACTTGATGCTTTTAGCTTTCAATGCCAATCCATCGAGCAGCCAAGCGCTTCCAATGCTGAGGTAACCGGAATCAGCCTGGTTGGACGTGCTATTGCCGATGCCCCGTTTGATACTTCAGCAGCCGAAATCGTCAGCTACGATTCATGTACCGACAAGCTTTATGTCGTCAATGCTCAAGCACAAAAAGTCGATGTGTTATCGATAAACTCTGACAGCGCACCAGCATCTGAGGGCTCTATCGACCTTCAATCAGCGGCTGCAGCTTCGGGTATTGATATTGGTGCCGCGAACAGTGTGTCGACTCATCAAGGATTAGTTGCTGTCGCGATTGAAAATGCTGATAAGCAACAAAACGGCATCATTGCACTTTATCGTTCAGACACGCTAGAGCTGATCACTACTTATACGGCTGGTGCATTACCGGACATGGTGAGCTTCTCGAAAGATGGTCGCTACATTGCCTCTGCAAATGAAGGTGAGCCGAATGCGGATTACAGCATTGACCCTGAAGGTTCAGTAACGCTAGTGGATTTAACCAATGGCCCTTTGCAAGCCACAGTCACTCAAATTGATTTTAAGGCATTCAATCAAGGTCAGCCTCGCCATGCAGAGCTGACCGACAAGGTTCGAATCTCTGTGCCGAATGCAACCGTTGCTCAAGACCTTGAACCGGAATACCTAACGTTTGCTGATAACGGAAAACTCTACGTTGCCCTTCAAGAGAACAACGCATTGGCAGCCATTGATGTGGTGAGTGCACAAGTGGATGCGATTCTTGGACTAGGCGGCAAGCCTTGGGATAACGCTAAGCTAGATGCGTCAAACAAAGACAAAAACATCGGTAATCTCCAAAGCTACGCAATGTTAGAAGGCCTTTACATGCCAGACAGCATCACCAGCTACAGTGTTGATGGCAACACCTATATTGTGACTGCGAATGAAGGTGATGGTCGTGAGTATGGCATCAAAACCACGCAAGAAATGTGTGACGAGAAAGGTTTTGAGTGGGATGGTGATGACTATAAAGGCACCGAAAACTACACAACAGAAAAAGACTTTTGTATCGCTTATGTCGATGAAGTGCGTGGCAAGAAGTTAGACGTTGATGCTAACCACCCATTGGCTGGTGCATTGAAAGACAATAATCAATTGGCTCGCCTTAAGGTGATTAAGCCACAAGGGACACTTGCCGCCGACCAAAAGGTTCAAGCATTCGGTAGCCGCTCATTCTCTATCTGGGATGAGTCGGGTGAGTTAGTGTTTGATAGTGGCGATGATTTTGCTCGAATCGTACTTGAGCAAGATCCTGCAAACTTCAACAGCACCAATGATAACAACCAAAGTGGTGACGATCGCAGTGATGATAAAGGGATTGAACCTGAAGCCATCGAAGTGGCTGAGATCAACGGTAAGCACTATGCATTTATTGGACTTGAGCGCCAAGGTGGCATCATGGTTTACGACGTAACACAGCCTAAAAACGCAAGTTTCATCAGCTACTTGAACAATCGCGACTTTACTCAGCCAGTGTGCACTAAGGTTGATGAAGACGGTGATTGCGACAACGAGACTTACAACGCTAAAGCGGGTGATTTAGGTCCAGAGTCAATCAAGTATTTCACTCGCTCTGGTAACCACTTTATCGCGGTCGGCAATGAAGTGAGCGGCAGCACATTAGTTTACCGCGTTGAGTTTTAATCACGGTTACTGCTTGTAGCTAGACTTAATAAAAACAAAAGCGCCACTACTGAATAAGTAGTGGCGCTTTTTAGTTCATCGCTTGTTTAGTAACGATAGCAAAGGCCTATGGCTGTTGCTTAGTTGGTGCTAGAGCAATCTCACGGATACATACGTTCTGTGGTTGTTGGTAAGCGAATGATACTGCGCGAGCAATATCGTCAGCTGCCAATACGCCGCCCATGTCTTCTTTCCAAGAATCGTAACCGTCTTTGATCTCTTGAGATGTTGTGTGAGACAGAAGTTCAGTCTCTACAGCACCCGGTGCGATAGTGGTAACACGAACATTTGAAGCAGCAACTTCTTCACGAACGTTCTCAGAAATAGCGTGTACTGCGAATTTAGTACCACAGTAAGCAGCATGGCTTGGGAAAGTTTTCTTACCCGCGATTGAGCTGATGTTGATGATAGTACCTGTGTTGCGCTCCATCATCGGAGCAAGTACAGATTGCATGCCGTTTAGAAGACCAATCACGTTCACATCGAACATTGTCTTCCACTCTTGAGCGTCTTGAGTATCGATTTGACCAAGAAGCATTGCACCAGCGTTGTTGATAAGCGCGTCTACAGGGCCAAATTTCTCTTCACCTAGTGCGATTGCTGCATCAAAAGACGCTTTGTCTGTTACGTCTACTTTTACTGATAGAGAGTTTGGTAGGTTCAACGCTTCAAGGCGGTCAACACGACGAGCTAAAAGTAGCAGAGGGTGGCCTTCATCGCTTAGACGACGAGCGATTGCTTCACCAATACCAGAGCTTGCACCTGTAATTACGATTAGTTTTTTCATTTTATTTCCTCTGTACTTTTATTGCGTCGGTTGGCTACGACGTATTGTTTAAGTGCATTCGAATCAAGTGCTTGTTGCCTTGCTTCGTTGCGATGGAGGTATATTAAGGAAAATAGCATTGTTGATATATAGCGCTTTACTTGAAGCACTGTTGCTGTGGTGCAACAATAAAAGCGTCTATCTCATAACTTCATTAGTAAGCTGGCGACTATGCTTAATCAAATTAACCTGTCTGATATTCGCTCCTTCGTGCTGATCGCTCGTTTAGGTAACTTCACTAAAGCAGCGGAGGAGCTTGATGTGTCGCGGTCCCACGTATCACGCCAAGTGAGTAGCCTAGAAAAACAGATGGGGGTGACCCTGTTTATCCGCACCACTCGTACCTTGAGGCTGACGCACGCGGGGCAAGACCTGTATGCGAGATGCGAGCAAGCCCTCGATAATATAGACCAAGCTCTGATTGCTGCGGTGGATGATGTCGAAGAAGTACGTGGCGACATAAAAGTAAACTGTGTCGGTGGTTATCTTGGTGAAGTGATCATCGCGGATTTAGTGAATGAGTTTATGCAGCTCTACCCAGACATCAGCATCAGCCTTGATTTCAGTAGTAACCGAGTTGACTTGATTGAAGACGCGTTTGATATTGCTTTTCGTATGGGAAGCTTAGAAGACGCGGGCTTTATCGCAAGAAAGCTATTAGACATCGAGATGGGAACACTCGCGAGCCCTGAGTATTTCGCTCGTAAAGGAAAGCCAAGTCATCCTAAAGATCTGATCCACCATGACTGCTTAATGGGATCGGTGCGTAAGTGGAGTTTTCAAGCACTGGACGACACTAAGAAAACGGTCGATGTGCATGTGACGGGCAGACTACAATGTAAAAATGGCCGAGTGTTGGTACAAGGCGCGAAGTCGGGCAATGGGATTATTCGTGTTCCAACCATCTATTGCTTACAAGAACTCAACGAAGGGCAATTGCTGCAAGTGTTTGAAGAATGGGTGGTGCCTAAGGTCGACTTTTCAGCGATCTATCATCGAGACCGCTATCAACCGAGCCGAATTAGAACCTTTATTGATTTTGTGAAAGGCCGTTTTGAGAAAATGCCAGTCAGCTAAATGGCGCGTGCTGCCTACCTTCCTCCTTCTTTTGGCAATAGTTGGACTGGCTTGGGCTTACATCTCGTCAATTTCGTTTTGTAGGTTTTCCAGCTGGTCTAGAATCAACAAGAACTTCTCGCCGAACGGCGTCACTTGGTATTCAACTCTTGGTGGCAGTTCGTTGAACATTTGTTTATCTAAAATCCCAAACTCCACATTTCGCTTCAAGCATTCATTCAATACCTTAGTCGATAACCCTTCGACCGAGCGCACCATTTCACCAGGGCGATTGATGCCATTTGCCAGTAATTGGTAAACCGTTAGTGACCATTTACAGCCGTAGATGGTTTCAACCATACGAGCGGAACGCTCTGGTGCTGATTTTCTTGAAAAAAAGTTTTCCTGATTTTTCATAAAGATGTACCAATAAGTACCTACCTAACCGATTTGTACTTACTATTCATAGTGTTAGTTCAAAGCCTAAGATTACCACGTTCACATGACTTAGGAGATAACAAAATGAACTTCGCTAAAAATGGTATTGCAGTCGTAATCGGTGGCACAAGCGGTATGGGCTTTGAAACAGCGAAGCAGTTGGTCGCTCAAAACATCCATGTGCTGGTTGTCGGCAATAACCCAACTAAGTTAGATAAAGCGGTATCAGAACTTCAGTCGCTGGGCCACGCTACTGGCTGGCAAGCTAATCTTTATGATGATGCAAGTGTGTCGAATCTTATTTCGCATCTAGAGTCACTTGAAGAGGGTATTGGTTACCTTGTTAATGCGGCTGGCTACTTTAACCCTAAAGCGTTTATCGAGCATCAGGAGTCGGATTACGAGCAATACATGCAGCTTAATAAAGCGACTTTCTTCATCACTCAAGCTGTCAGTAAGTTGATGATCAAAAACGGTGGCGGAAACGTGGTAAATGTAGGCTCTATGTGGGCGAAACAAGCTATTAAAGCGACGCCATCTTCTGCGTATTCAATGGCAAAAGCTGGCTTGCACGCTTTAACACAGCATATGGCGATGGAGCTTGCAGACCACAACATTCGCGTGAATGCGGTGTCTCCAGCCGTCGTTAAAACGCCGATCTACGAATCATTCATTAAGCCAGAAGAAGTGGACCAAGCGCTAGAAGGCTTCAATGCTTTTCACCCAATTGGTCGAGTGGGTCAACCGAAAGACATAGCAAACAGCATCTCTTTCCTATTGTCTGACAGTGCCGATTGGGTAACGGGTGCAATCTGGGATGTTGATGGTGGTGTGATCGCAGGCCGCAATTAATCGAGCCGAGTTTTTAATATGGGGGATGCTTTGTTAGCAATTAGCAATTAGCAATTAGCAGCGAAGTCTCCCCCTCGCTCGTTATTCGCGTAGAATAGACATTAGCAAGACAATAATAATTAAAACAATATTTAGAGTAAGGTCGTCATTATGCTCAACATGGACTTTTCAAAGAGACTGGTTATAGAAACCGAACCACTAGATTGGGTCGCGAGCCCTGCAAAAGGGGTATGGCGTAAGCCGTTAGAAAGGGAAGAGAAAGAATCAGGCCACACGACTAGTGTGGTGAAGTACGATCCTGACTCTTCGTTTTCTGAGCACCCACATCCGCAAGGTGAAGAGATCTTCGTATTAGAGGGTGTGTTCTCTGATGAAACCGGAGATTTCCCAGCGGGCACTTATATCCGTAATCCGCCGGGCAGCGCGCATTCCCCATCCAGCAAAAATGGCTGTACGATCTTGGTTAAGCTCAACCAGTTTGACGCGAGAGACTTAACTCAAGTTCGTATTAATACTTTGGAAACAGAATGGCTTCAGGGTATTGGCGGCTTACAAGTGATGCCACTGCATGAGTTCGAACACGAGCATGTCGCGTTAGTGAAGTGGCCGGTTGGCGAACGTTTTCAGCCGCATCGCCACTTTGGCGGTGAAGAGATATTTGTACTTTCTGGCACCTTTAAAGACGAACATGGTGAGTATCCAAAACACACATGGATGCGCAGCCCACACATGAGTGAGCATTTTCCTTATGTGGAAGAAGAGACGGTTATCCTAGTGAAAACAGGGCATCTGCCATTGGATTAAAGGAATGCTCAGTAAAAGATGAGAAAGCCGCATTGTTTTGAACAAGCGGCTTTTTTTAGTTTTTATATATGAGCTGACTAGTACGCAACACCAATACGTTGGCGTGGGAATTTGCCAGCTTCGAGTTCATCAATCATCGCAATAGCGTAATCGCTAACGGATATTTTGCTGTTGCCATCTTGGTCGGTGAGCAGTTGGTCGCCACCGGTACGGTAGGTTGATAGTTTCTCGCCCGGGAAGATTTCTGCTGCTGGGCTAATGAACGTCCAATTAACTTCGCTGTTCGATTGCTTGAACACTTCAAGCGCTTCGCCCTGTGCTAACGCTTCGTTTTTGTAATCTGCAGGGAAGTCAGGAACGGTCACTAACGGTACATTTGGTGCTACTTCTAATGAGCCTGCACCGCCAACCCAAAGTAGACGTTCGATACCAATGCTTGGTAGTGTATCAAGCAGCTTAGTTGCTGTGCTTTTTACGATGTCGTGATTACCTAGAGCGCGTCCGCCAATCGAAGTAATTACTGCATCAACGCCGGATAGTGCGTTTGCTAGATTTGCGGCTTCGTCTTGTAAATCAAATGAACGAACTTCAATGCCTTGGGTTTCTACGCGGATTGCATCTCTTACAACAGCAACAACTTCATGTCCGCGAGCTTGAGCTTCTTGAGCGATGTGACTACCAATCCAACCTGATGCGCCTAATACTGCAATTTTCATAATGTTTCTCCAATTATCTAATTTATTGAGTCTGTTTCTCGACAGCCATTGCAGTCTAATAGCTCACTAGGTTGCGATAAATATCATAAAATGATGTAGATTGTATCTATGTAGCTAGCTAATAGGTTTTATTCAGTGGATAAGGGAAAGTGTGATGGATAGGTTGACGGCAATGCGTAGCTTTGTTGAAGTTGCGAATTGTGCCAGCTTCACCCAAGCAGCTGAGCATTTGGACATGAGTCGGTTGCAGGTTTCACGTCATGTTCAAGAGATAGAAGGGTGGCTGAAGCAGAGGCTATTACATAGGACGACTCGAAAGGTGAGCTTAACCGCGGCAGGGGAAATCGCTCTGCAGCGCTGTGAGAAGATCCTCCATGAGACCGCTGAGCTAGAAGTTACTTCACTCAATCAAACCGATGATCTTTCTGGAACCATTCGAATTGCAGCTCCGATTGGTTTAACTCAGCACATGTTGTTGGATGTGGTCGAACAGTTCACCGAGCGCCACCCTAATATCACGGTCGAACTGTTTGCCTCAGACCGCTTTACTCAGCTGGTGGATGAGAGGATCGATATTGCACTTCGTTATACCGATCAACCTGATGATAGTTTGATTGCACGAAAGCTAATGGTTATTGATTCAGTGGTGTGTGCCTCGCAAGCCTACTTAGACAAACATGGTGAACCTGAAACGGTCGAGGCGCTTCGACAACACAATTGTTTTCGTCACTTGAATGTTTCTAAGTGGGATTTTGTTAAGGACAATCAACACTATTCAGTTGAGGTGTCTGGCACTATCAAGGCTAATGATGTTGGAGTGCTAACTCGCGCCGCACAGCACGGGAAAGGGGTAGTTCGTTTACTTTGTGACTTAGCCAACCCACTGATTGCGAATGGCAAATTGATACGAATATTGGATGAGTTTGTTTCACCGAGTAGTGTGCTGTGGGCGGTGTATTTGTCTCGTAGTTATCAGCTGCCGGTTGTTCGTCAGTTCATTGATTTTGCCGCAGAAGCTTGGTCTAGCGATATCAAATCTGGCGATGTTTGAAACTTCATAGGCAATGATACATAGCGATAGAATTTTAAAAGCTCATAAATACAAAAATCCGATATCAATGGTGATATCGGATTTGAACTCAATAATTCAGAGTTCCAGCACGCTCTCCTCTCACGAAGTCTTTACATGTAATGGTGTACGGATAATCGGGTATTTATCACCTTTTCGTTGATGTCTGGTAAAGGCTGATACAAGCTTCTCGTAATGTCGGATAATACTTGGTCGTAAACTTGCGACACGACGCTAGAGATATCACTGGTTAATTCGTACATGCTATCTGCCGGTTGGGTCGCTTCGTTACTTGATGCGATCTCTGAGAGTGCATGCATCGCTCGCGTACAAACCGGTGACCCACTACTAAGAGGGCAGATAATCGATAACTGGTTGAGTTTTCTGTGTGTCTGAGAGGCGTAGAATTTGAATCTCAAATACTCCTCAGGCTTCTCCATATCAGGGATACACATTCGTAATTTGGTCAGGATCTCCATGCAATCTAAGATCTGTTGCCAATTCATGTGGTACTCACGGCTCATGTCTTCACGCTCAGACTGAATTAGCCAGATGATCATTACTTCATCCATCAAGAACATGCTATGGCGAATTGTTTTGCCATGAATCGATTGGTTACGCACCAAGCTACGGTTTTGCCAGTCGCTGTGCATAGCGATGAGCTTGAGGTGATAGATGCGATACATAGGGCGGCTGTCAAACGACACATGGGATTGAAGCAGCTCAGATACCTCAAGTATGTTGTCGTAAATCTCGTTCACTTTACGAATCGAGTCGCTAGACAATTTATACGCCAGAGCGTAATGCGTTGCCGCGCGGTGTTTGCGTGATAACAACAATAACTCTCTAAGCAGAACTAAGGTTTCAAACCTGTGTGATAGCGCTGTTTGTCTCTTCCTTGAGAAATGAAACAGGGCTGCAAGTACTAATAGGGATAAACCCACTGAAATAACTACAAACATATTCAACTCCTAATATTTGTATACCTACTTAGTGGTAGTGCAGACACCATGCCAAAATAAATAAGTGTTATATTTCATTGATTTATGATTTTCTCAAATTATGGATGATCAATCATGGTGCATGACTTCACCATTCGAGTGAATGTTTCTCATATTTTGCAGGATTTTTTGAGAGGTTACGCTTTTCTAACGATAGGTTGGGGAGGTTTCGGTAAGTAGAGACACTTTGGCGATCCATTTCAGGCTCGTTTCAAGCTACGGAAATTAAAAAGGCCTCACCCTATATGCTTTAACTCTAAAAGCAGTAAGAGTGAGGCCTTTCAATGTTCACTTCGCAGTGTAGTTGACTTAACGACTAAGTGTTTAGCATTGAGGGCTAAACGTTATGCAAGCTTAAGGTCGAACTCAGTGCGGTACATAACCATATCTTCAATGGTCAGTACTGGCATGTTGTGCATTTTACCGAAAGCAACGATCTCTGGCGCTTTTGCCATCGTACCATCCGGATTGGTTACTTCACAAAGTACACCGGCAGATTGAAGACCAGCCATTTGCATAAGATCTACTGTACCTTCTGTGTGGCCGCGACGAGCAAGTACACCACCTTTACGAGCACGCAATGGGAATACGTGGCCAGGGCGAGCAAGGTCAGTAGGCTTAGCTGTTGGATTTGCAGCTGTCTTGATCGTTGTTACACGGTCAGCGGCAGAAACACCTGTTGTTACACCAACTTTCGCTTCGATAGTGACGGTAAACGCAGTTTGGTTTGCGCTGTTGTTATCAACAACCATAGGTGGAAGTTCAAGTTGGTTCGCTTGCTCGTCAGTTAGACACAGACACACAATGCCGCTGCATTCGCGGATCATAAGCGCCATTTGAGCATTCGTCAGGTGTTCTACTGAGTAGATGATGTCGCCTTCGTTCTCACGATCTTCATCGTCAAGTAGAAGTACGCCACGACCTTCGCGTAGAGCTTGCAGTGCGTTTTCAACGCGAGTGATTGGTTCGCCAAATTCGGCAAGTAGTGAAGACTGATTCATGGTTAAACTCCTAAAATATCACCAGAATCAGGGCTGTATGAGGGATCTCAACCGAGCACAACAAAGCCTACTCATTACAAGTCAACTTTAGCTCATTATGGTTTTATCCAAAACGAAATGCACCCGCCTAAGTTGGAGGTACGAACCCAACTCACGCGGGTACGCCTTTCCAACTTAAACGAGTGTGTTTTCATTCTCTCTCATCCGGACTATAACCGTCGGCTCTGGCATCTCACCAGATCTGCTGACCTCGACGAATCGAGCGCTCGCGGGCTTATCTTTAGATTTTGCTAAGGACATACCGCCGGTGGGGAATTTCGCCCCGCCCTGAGAATAAAAATTAATAATCTGTTTTGCTTTTGAAAGCAGACCAGATGGTAATCCTTTCAATAGTGGATTTAAAGGACTGACAGCAAAGTTTTTAAGATTCTGGCCTTATAATCCGGTAAGTGTTCACTTTATCAGCAGAACGCGTCCGGTAGTCTATTAATGGGATGATGCCTTTGTCTCGTCTGGTTTCAGTGGTTTTTGCTATCTCTATGAACATAAATGGATGTTGAACATTATTGGTGCTGGCGTGGCTGTTCACCGAATCAATACTCAAGAGGTCCATTAATCGAATATTGTTACACCATGACGGCTGACTGACCGTTTTGACATAAAATTGATATTGACGATGCTAAGCTGCGATAGCATCCGACCACTTTATCTAAAAGATCTTAGCCATGACTTCTCTGTTCTCTAACAAATCCAAAGGCTTATTACTGCTCGTTCTAAGTTTGTATTCCCTCATACCCTTTTTGATCTTTGGATCTGACTTCGACCTTGGAAGTGCTGTTTTGCCTTTCTATGGCGCCTTCATAACGTTTGTGACTTACTCTGCGGGCAATCAAGGGTTCTTGGTAACACTAGCGATTTTGTCTTTAGTATTGTTCACGATGAAGTTTTCCAAAGCGAAGTTAGTCAGTCTTTGTCTGCAGCTCGGCTTGTTGTTGGTGCTTAGCTTTGCAGCGAAAACCTTCTTAAAGCATTCCACTGAGAGCCCTCGTCCTTATTCTGAGTATTTGGTGACGCAGGAAGTGGTTGATATGCCGGAAGTGTTTTACGAATTACCATTGGTTGAAAAGAATGCTGCGATTGAGTCTGTACAAGATAAGGTGAGCGAGTGGCGAACGCGTCACTGGTTGGGTGAAACTGACTACTCTTTCCCATCTGGACATATGATCTTTGTCGGTGTGTGTTTGGCGTTTTTTGGTGGTCTTCTCCTAGAGGCGAAACGCTTTTATCTAGTCGGCGGTTTACTGGTTTGGGCTGGTGGTGTCGCCTATAGCCGTGTTTGGCTTGGCATGCATCGACCAGAGGACTTAGCCGGATCTATTGCCTTTGCGGGTTTGATCTATTTATTGGTGCCGCTTATCTCAGAGCAAAAAATAGAACGCTATTTACCTGCATTTTTGAAACAGACTTCTTAGGGGGCCTTCCTCACTGCAAAAGAAGGGCTCAGATTAGCAGTACGTAATAAACGCTACTGATTGAGCCCTAGCTCTGCTTGTTTCTTTTTGGTTAAACTTAAGGACACAATTCGGTGTGACTCAGTGAGGTAGTATCTCAGCTCCTCATCCCTTTCTGGCGTGCTTTCAAACAGCTGAATCCATTTCATACCACGCGAAGCAAAGTAAGGAGCAGGTTTATAACCGGGTTCCTCTTTCAGAAAGTCGAAGTTCTGATCAGACGCCTTGAAGATAAACGCAGGCTCATCTTTCGGTCCCCAACCACCAATCGCAAATACCTTGCCACCCACTTTCCAAACGTGCGAGTTATTCCACTGCATCACATAACTGGTTGCAGGCAGCGACTCGCAGAATGAATTGAATTCGTCGTAAGTCATAGAGCGTCCTTTTATCTATTGGGTGTTTGATCTGTGTTGGTTTTCTAAGATGTCTTTTCCGGTCTTTATCGCCAATAACTAGCCAGCTAAACCCTGCCAGATTGCCGTAAAGCCACTGAGAGAACATAGCAGTAATGAACCAATGCGTATCTTCTCTTTAGGGATGCTTTGTGTCGTCATTAACGCCACTTTGTAACCCAACCAAGCAGCAGGCAGCAAAGGTATAGTGATGATCAAATGGTGCATCGTGAAGAAGCCAATTGGGATCTGTACAACCAATGAAATGATCGA
Organism: Vibrio sp. 10N.239.311.G01; assembly: GCF_041465805.1. Classification (NCBI taxonomy): domain Bacteria; kingdom Pseudomonadati; phylum Pseudomonadota; class Gammaproteobacteria; order Vibrionales; family Vibrionaceae; genus Vibrio; species Vibrio sp. 10N.239.311.G01. The sequence continues at coordinate 7,352 of NZ_JBFSRM010000040.1, read as the reverse complement.
ACTAAACACGAAAAACGCAGAAAGGTTACCACGAAGCTGATTGGCATCTTGGTGTTGGAGTAGCAGTGCCATCGGTGGACCACCAATACCAGAACTGGTGCCAAAGAACCCAGAGAAGAACCCCGCAATACCCATCTTAGTTGGGGTTGGTTCGAGTCTAAAGGGCAGTAGGCTAACAATCACGGCAAATACTACCAATAAGCCCAACCATAGTGATAACACGCTCGTTGAAACCATCACCAACAAAGCACCACCTGCCAGTGACCCAGGAATACGGCCCAGCAATGCGATTTTTAATCCGCCAATAGAGATATTTGCTCTATGTTTAAAAGCGTTGAATAACGAGATAAACAGACCGATCAAACAGATAGGCGCAGGCACATAATCTGGAGAGACCAAAAACAGCAGTGGGGCTGCAACAATGGCCAAACCAAAGCCGATTGCGGTTTGCACAAACGAGCCGACAAAAATGAGTGTCATTGCGATAAGGACAGTCTGATCTATGTATTCCATAAGCCTGCGGATTAGTTTTAAAGGAGCGGGTGGATACTATAAATGAAAACTAAAATAATAGTCTTATTATTCAGTGAGCTTTATGCCAGTTTCGCTAGTTATAGTTTCTATTATCGCGACCAACAAAAAAGCGAGTGAGTATCTCAGGATGCTTCCTTTCAATACTCACTCGCTTTATTGGAACGACTTGTTGTTTACGCTAGTGGGGGAGTCAGCATAAAACGTTAAGCCATTGCCAATTTCACTCGCTCAATCGGCTTGTCATTGATTGGTAAATGGATAAGTGCTGCTGCAAATGCCAGTACCACCGTTGACCACCAGATTGGCTCGTAAGAACCGTAGTAATCGTATATACGACCACCCACCCAAGCGCCTAAGAAGCTACCCACTTGGTGAGTAAAGAATACCAAGCCGTACAACGTTGATAGGTAACGGGCACCGAAGATCTGACGAACTAAGCCAGACGTTAGCGGAACTGTACCCAACCAACAGAATCCAATGGCCGCACCGAAGATAGCCGCGGTTGATTCAGTCACAGGCAGAGTCACAAACGCACCGATAACCACAGTACGCACTAAGTACAGTGCAGACATAACGTGGCGTTTGCTGAACTTGTCGCCCATTACACCCCAGAAGTAAGACCCAAAGATGTTGAAGATGCCAACGTAAGCCAGTGCCATCGCAGCGCTGCTCGCGGGTAGGTCTTTATCTGCTAAATAGCTCGGTAAGTGCGTTGCGATAAACATTACGTGGAAACCGCACACGAAGAAGCCCGCGTGAATCAACCAGTAACCTTTGTGAGCAAACGCTTCAGACAACGCTTCTTTGAGTGTTTGGTTCTCTTCAGCTTGCGCTTGTTTGTTTGAGGCTGCTTTAGGCGCTCGCATGAACAGCGCAAAAGAGATCATCAAACAACACAGTACGCCAAACACTTGCATCGCACTCTGCCAGTCAAATTCATTCAGCATGTATTGTGCGCCCGGAATTACCGCGAACATACCAAATGAACCTGCAGCCGTGGTTAAGCCAAACGCCTTAGCCGCGTGCTCTGCTGGTACAACTTTCGCTACTGCGCCAAGCACGATCACGTAACTTGTCGCACTCAAGCCAAGACCAACCAGTGCGCCTAACGAAACGTAAAGCATGCTCGATTCGGTAGAAATTGAGGTAAGAAGTAAACCCAAACCGTAAGCACATGCGCCAGCAATAATGATGCGTCTTGCTCCCCATTTGTCAGCGGCCATACCAACAAAAGGTTGGAACACACCGAACAATAAGTTTTGTAGAGCAATAGAGAAGCTGAAAAACTCTCGACCCGTGCCGAAATGCTCTGAAATTGGCATCATGAAAATGCCGAATGATTGTCTGATCCCTAGACTGATAATAAGTGTGCCTATCCCTAGCCATACCAGTAAAGGAAAACGGAAAATGCTCATTCTAATACTCTTAAATTAATGGTGGTGATGTGAGTGGTCTTGCGCTGACATGTGTTGGTCAGTCATCTCATGGTGATGTTCGTGCCCAGAATGATCATGCCCTGACTGCTGGTGGCAACCACTGCTTACGGCATGCTGAGCCAAGAGATCAATCAATGACTGACTGTGATGCACAATAACCAAACTAATGACGAGGAATAACGTCATTCTGGCAAGTTGGGCAAAAAGAGATTGTGAAAACATACGGTGTTGACATGCGCTCAATGTTGTAAGAAGTCGCGCATCATAGTGATGAGTCGGGTATGTATCAAATGACCATTTGTGATGTAGTCTATGCGTTTTATGCATAGATTGTCGCTTGATTGGAATTGGTATAAAACGCGCTCAATAAATAAGAAAACTTGAAGCTCGTTAGTTAATAGAAACAAGTATCTAATTAAGAATGAAAGTCTAAATTAAGGCTTATAACTAGCTGTTTAATTTAAAGTTTCACAAAGCTGTAAAAACTAATATACAAACTAATCACTAAGCAACATTGCTCGTTCACTCGACTTATCTGTCAAACATCGTAAATTTGGGCATAAATCGTTTCAAGACTACTGAAACGCGATGTTAAAAGATTCAGGGAGAGTCATTCACATGGATAAAGATCATAATCTTCGCGAAAACTTACTGGCACTGATCTTAGGTAGCGCATTGGTTTCACTCGGCGTTATCTTTTTCAACCAAGTCGGTTTGCTCACCGGGGGCACGGCTGGTCTAGCGATCTTCATTACCAAAGTAACAGATTTGAGCTTTGGCCAAGTATTCTTCGCACTTAACTTACCTTTCTATATTTTGTCGGTTGCTCGTATGGGCTGGCGCTTCACAATCAATACGTTTATCGCGGTTTCGATTGTTTCGTTCGCCGTGGATCACTTGTATCACGTGATTCAAATTGCCGAAATTCATGCATTGTATGCAGCTTTACTTGGTGGTGGCTTGATTGGTACCGGCATGCTGGTGATTTTCCGTCACAAGATGAGCTTAGGTGGCTTCAACATTCTGGCGTTGTTCTTACAAGAACGTTTTGGAATTCGAGCAGGTAAGGTTCAGATGGCATTAGACTGCACGATTGTTGTGCTTTCTCTGTTCATTGTTGATGTGTCATTGGTTCTTCTGTCTGTGCTTGGTGCGATAGTCACCAACTTGATTCTAGCAATGAATCATAAACCGGGGCGCTATCAACCTGTGGTAAAAGCGGAAGCAGCATAGTTCGGTTCGCTCAAGCTCTAGATTTGCTTAAGTAAAGAGTGATTTGCAGATTATGAAAACAACAAAGCCAGCATTAATTGCTGGCTTTGTTCTATTGAAATAACGGATTCGATGTAACGATTAACACTTGCCGCAGCTGGCGTTCGGCTTAAGCTCGCAATCAATCACATTGCCTTGTTGATCAAGGGACAAGTTACAACACTCTTCAAACAGGTTCTTAAGATCAGCACGGCTTTTTTGCACGCGGGATTTAACCGTTGAATAGCTGACGTTCTGCGCTTCTGCGATCTCTTTTTGGCTTTGGCCTTTGATGTCGACCGCAAGCAGTAGCGATGAACTTTGTTCTGGCAATGCCTGAATAAAAGGTTCAATACACAATGAAAGTTTCTGCTTAAATTCAGAGTCGTGGTCTAAATCGGTAAACCACAGATCTTCAGCATCAATTTGGCTATCACGTTGTTGGCGTGCATGCTTACGGTAGAAGTCGATAATGGTGTTGTTGGCTAACTGGAACAGCCAAGCCTTAACACTGCTAGCATCTTGTACCTTATCTAAGTTCTGATAGGTCTTAATCAAGATATCTTGGAGCAAGTCGTCTACATCCGCAGAGTTGTTGACCTTTGAATGCAGGAATGACTTTAATGCTTGCTGATACTCGGCCCAGACTTGTTCGATCTTCAAAGGTGCATTAGTTGCACTGTTCATTTACGCAACATTCGTCTTGTAAGAAATCAATCACACCTTCTAGGCACTCATACTCCGCCACGCAGAATAGAGTTCTTCCTTCTCGTCTTTGGCTGATTAGGCCCGCAGACGCCAAGCTTGATATGTGGTGAGACAAGGTAGAACCGGGAATGCCTAGCTCTTCTTGTAGGCCGCCAACTGCAATGCCTTGGTAGCCAGCTTTAACGACACTCTTATAAATGGTTAGGCGAATAGGGTGCCCCAACTCTTTAAGTGCTTTCGCAACGACTTCTAAGTTCATATTAACTCCTCAAGATTTAATTTCGATGTTAGTCGAAATGTATGTCGAATTCAAATTTAAAAACGGTGTCTGTGTAAGTTATTGAAAAACTGTGTTTTCGAAAATCATTTCGATTTTTATCGAAATAATGCTTGTTCTGGAGCTGTTTATTTCTATAATTCGAGAATATTCGAAATTAAGGGTTGGTTACTTTTCTCATAGAGCCCGACCTTCAATCCAGTTTGGAGTTAATTATGAGCAATGAAATGTTAAAAATGCTGAAAGACGCACTTGATATGTTCGCTTTCTTAGCAGTAGAGCTAATTATCCTTTTCTTAGCGATCAGCTACATTGTTGGGATTCTTCAAGAGTTCCTTACACCAGAAAAGATTCAATCTATCCTGAGCTCACGTAATGGTAAGGGTTATGTAGTAGCAGCACTACTGGGTGCAATTACACCTTTCTGTTCATGTTCGACCATTCCTTTCTTAAAAGGATTGCTGTGTGCAAGAGCGGGTTTCGGTCCAATGATGGTGTTCCTATTTGGTAGCCCACTATTGAACCCAGTGATCATTGGTTTTTTTGTGATTACCTTCGGTTGGCAAGTTGCTGTGTTCTACTTCCTTGTAGCAATGACGGTGTCTGTAGTGGCTGGTTACGCACTTGAGAAGCTTGGCTTTGAGCGTTACGTAAAACCTGAAGCGTATGAATCAACAGGTTCAGCTTCAAGCTGTGGCACTAGCTGTGGTGACTCTGCTCCTAAGAAAGCAGCACCGGTTAAAGCAGAATCTTCATGTGGTACAAGTGCATGTGGCGAACCTGCACCCGTAATGGCGAAAGAGACATCTTGCTGCGATTCTAAAAAAGAAGAGCCACAAGTAACGGTTTCATGCTGTTCAGCGGATGGAAGCGCAACAGCTGAAATCGTAGAGAAGAAAGAACCTAGTCGTTGGATGAGAATTTGGTTCTCAACTTGGAAAGACTTCAAACAAGTTTTCCCTTACCTAATGATGGGTATCGCGATTGGTTCATTCATCTACGGCTTCATTCCTACAGACCTAATTGCACAGTACGCTGGTGAAGGTATGTGGTATGCGATTCCAGTAGCTGCCGTGATTGGTATTCCACTGTACATTCGTGCTGAAGCGGTAATCCCATTAAGTGCAGCTCTAGTACAGAAAGGTATGGCGTTGGGTTCAGTAATGGCGTTGATCATTGGTAGTGCAGGTGCAAGTTTGACGGAAGTTATCTTGCTTAAATCAATCTTCAAGAACCAAATGATTGCAGCATTCCTATTCGTTATCCTAAGCATGGCGATGGGTGCAGGCTTCCTATACAGCTTCATCTTTGGTTAATCAGGCTTGATTATGAGATAACACCCTCGATACCAAGAGATAGATAATAAAAGAGCTCACTTAGTTGAGCTCTTTTTTGTTTAGCTTATCAGTCCGGGGGCTAGAAACCGCGAATATCCAGCTCATTATTGATCAATACAACGCACTGAGAAGCAAACAGCATGTTCGGGCCTAAGCTGATTTTTTCTGTCCCTAAGCGCTTTAAGCTGTTGTAGCTTTTCTTCGGCATAGGGATGTGATCAGTAAGAAGGAAACATGGGTTTTCAGCAATCTCTGCATCACGGATAAAGTCACCTTTCTTATCCATCATGTATAGCTGGTGGTCTTCAGCCAGTTCTTTGACTAGTTTTTCAAAGCTCATAGTGCGAACGACGATTCCCGGTTCAACCTGACGAGTCTGCTCTTTGGTCATACCTTGAGAAGCATCAACCGCTCTTACTACCGCTGATAACAATGCCGATTCATGAAAGCCACCAATGTTGGTGATCTCATTTGAATCGAAAGTGATCGTACGTGAAAAGTCTTTAGTACTTTCTAATACAAGGTGTACGGTGACATTCTCACGGTGAGATTGAGCAACGAAGATCGTGTTCATCAGAGTATGAGCCAGAATCTCAGTATGAGCATCTTGCCCAACACCTTCTAAGATAAGTTTGCTCTCTGTAGGGGCTGCGCGAGCGCGTAATACAAATGAACGCATGGAATGTACCTTGTCAGTATGTGATAAAGCGAAACGGGCTTTATCAACATGAATTGATGAATAACCAAAATTGTGGCGGTATGTAACTCTTTTCTATTAATGAAGTCAAATAGAGTTGCGTATAGCGCCAACCAGAAGAACTCTGCGTATTAAATAGAGAATGACCACATTACAAGATGGTAAGGGTTGAAGCGACCAAATGTTTACGTAGATAGTATGCGCAAATTATTAGGTGACTTACATAAGGAAGTAGTCGATGAAGTTACAGAAGATCAATAAAGAAGAATATAGAAAGAAGATGAACCTGCTGTTGGTTTCGTTGGTTGGGTCACTCGCAGTGTTCGCCATTGTATTCGGAACCATACTGATCGAGCTATTCGGTTCAGGGCAATCAATCGCAGGCGAATCGACAGGTAATTTCCACTTGAACGTATTAGGTGTGATCTTATCAGTCGCATTGAATGCATTTATCGCGAGCCGTGTGAAAGGGCATGATTACTTCAAAGAAGCGCTTTATGTATGGAACCTTAAACAAATCCATAATCAAATCTATCGTAAGCTCAAGCGTATTCAACCCAAAGCTGAGCGAGGCGACCGAGACGCGCTGACCATCCTTTATTTCTATTACACCACGCAAAAACAGGTATACGACCTAGACAACAACACATTGACGATAAAAACAGTTCAGCAATCGCTAGATAACATCCTAGAAGTGAGTGAGAAATGGAGCATTGAGCTAGATATAGAGGCTTTTTCGAAAGATCTAATCGCAAAGTTTTAAGTAATACACCCATTATTGTATGAGCTTTGAGCTACGAAAGAGCCTTTTGACGTAAAAGTAGCCACTTAAGCAAGTTTTTTGAATTTTTATCAAAAAAGGGGTTGCCATGTTTTCGATGATCTCTATAATGCCGCCTCACTGACACGGCAGATGCCATAAGGCTTCAGCGGTAATCAGTAAGACGGAAAGTTCGAAAGAAATTAATTTTAAAAAGTGTTTGACACTTAAGATTAAATCGCTAGAATTCACGTCCGCTTTTAAGGGTTTCTTTGTAAAAAGAAAGTTTCGACAAGCAAAGCTCTTTAACAATTTAAACCTATCAATCTGTGTGGGCACTCGTTGATGAATA
>NZ_JBFSRM010000039.1:0-25951 GCF_041465805.1 Vibrio sp. 10N.239.311.G01 | reverse complement strand
CGTACGGTTCTTAGAGGGGCGGCACTTGGTAACAAGTGTCGTCTACTCGACAGAGGCTTCATAGACCTGAAGTTTTACTCGTGGCGCTTTTTTCAAAAAGTGCCAGCTAACTCAGATCTGCCCCTTTATTGCTTAGTGCAAAAGCTCAAACGCATTCTGTTCATATATATTTGACCAATCAAATATAATCCGAAAGCCCATTAGCAACAGGGTAACCGCATGACTCTGTATGAAAACGTTCACGACCTCACCCTAACATTAACATCATTCGGTACAAGTAATGAACTAACAACCTGTGTAAAAACAATTACTAAGTAGTATCAGATCGTAACTAAATGATTTATAGTGTTTTATTTGAACGATTACATACAGTTCCTACTGTTTTTTCATATCTTCTAAGTGAGTACATCAATGAATAATAGGCTTCAAAGTAGTTGGCAAATCAAGACGGTACCAGTTTCAACAGTTAATGATGACAAATTATCCCATGATGTCATTTCTGAATTATTAGACGAAAAAATTGATAGCCTATTTAAAGAAGATAATATCCCTAGCTGTATATGTTTGAACGGAGAATACGGTAGTGGTAAGTCAACCATTACAAATTTGTTATTTGAAAGGTGGAACGGCTCTACAAATAAAAAAGTCATTCATTTCAACATTTGGCGACATGAAAAAGAAAATACATACTACGCTTTGTTTCGAAACGTTTTTTATGCGTTAACAAACAAAAGAAATCGAGATTTTAGAGACAAAAAGTTCTTAGAAACATTGGTATATGAAAATGAAATTTCATCATTGGATGAAAAGTTTAGTGATTTAGTGTATTCAAGTTTTACCAAAAAAGAAGTTAATCAAAAAAACTCGATGAAGGAATTGCAAGTTTTATCAAAGAACTTCCTAAGTACACAACGCTATTAACTTGGGGGGTTATAAAAACCATTCTATACGGCAGTCTTATTGTCGGAGTTTTAGCTGGCATAATTGATTTCGCAATAGAACAAAATATTATCAGTAATTTTATATTTGCGGTGAAAGCATTTCTAATATCACTAACTTCAACATCCTTAATTTCAGCATTATCAAAGAATATTTTTAAAAGCTTGCCTACACTTTTTAAATTTCATATCACCCCATCAGAGAGAACAATTTCACTCCCTTCCATCTCTAATACAGAGCAGTTACAGTCAGTTTTCAGAAATATTTTAAGTGAACACAATGGGAATCCAGAGTGTCAAAAATTAGTTATTGTTATTGAAGATGTTGATAGGAAACATAATGATGAAATTATTGATACTTTAAATGAATTACGAACGTTTATTGACTTAGGTAAAGCTATATTCATTATTCCATGTGATTTAAATAATATTCAACGCGCATTTTATGAATCTGCAATTGATAAATCAGAAGGAATAGATGAAAAAGAAGTTCAATGGAAAGCAAAAGATTTTTGTTCAAAAATATTCTCACATACTATAAGTGTTCCGCCACAAAGTCAGTTAGATCTGAGAGAGTTTTTGATTGCAAAAATAAATAATGAAAGTGAATGTCACCCATTAAAAAATCTTTTGAAAGACTCTGGTGAACTGGATTCATTAATTGATATTTTACTTGCCAGCTCAATAAAGACTCCTCGTGAAGCGATCAATATATTCAACCGTTTTACTTTGCAACTTGAGCATGCTTTGAAATTAGAAAAAAAAGAAAGGAGATTAAAGGTAGGCACTATTTCTAAAAATATATTGCCATATGCCCGAGTGTACATGTTATCTATCTATTATGGATTGGAAAAAAACCTCCTAAAGTTCCCTGAACTTCCAACTTGGATTGTTAATCACTTTAGAACAAGAACAAATCACTTTGAGTTAGTCGCCCCAGAAGCAACATCTATTGACTTAGGTGAAAACATTCCAAAATATGCACACCAATACTTTAAAGGATTAATTAAAAGTGGTGTTATTAATTTAGAAGTTGAGGAGTTTGTCAGTCGAACAGAAATTTATGACTCGTCATTAATTAAAGCTTTTATTTATTTGGACGAATTATCTTACAGTGGTGTGGTAGGTAATGAAATTTATAACAAAGTGTCAAATGCTTTAAAAACTAGAAATATGATATTGTTAAATGATTTTATTAATAACGAGAAGGGGGAGATATCTGAAGTTATTAGTAAAATCACAGACAACTTAAGTTATAGTTCTGATTTTACTACATATATCCCAAGCCTTGTGGAATTGGTTTCATCAATTTCTCCTCTCCATCAAAGAAAAATAGTGAACTTTATTATTGAGCACTTTGACAGGATTAATCCAAAAACCTTATATTCTTTTGATTCTGAAGTGATAGATATAGTTTTTTCTATAGCGAGTTCTAACAACCGTAAAGCAAAAAGTCGATACTTTGATGTTTTAAGTAAAGATAAAGAATCAATAAGTGATTATTGTTCACCAGATAAGTTATTTGAAATTGTTATGATGTTAATTAAAAACATAGATAAACATCCCAATTATGTAGATACAGCAACTATCGGCTTACTCAACACTTTTGTTAACATCCCTACTGCTGACGAAGATAATGAGGTCTTACAGCGTGATGGATACATTGAAGCCTTAAAAACCCTTGATAGAAAAACAATTACCACTCTATTTTCACCAAAAATATTACTAAGGTTTACAGATGATTTGCATAAGTATTTAGCTTACAGTAGTGATGCAGAAAGTGCAGAAAACGGAATTGAAGAATTAATTTCAATATTTATTGAAATAGATAAACCCACAACCATTTCAGCTATTACAAGTTTGCCACTCTTTGATAATGAAGAATTACAGGTTTGGTTTATACACTTAGTTAAAAAACATCAAGAATATTTTAAAGAAAAAAATAATTTACTAAACGTTTCTAGATTAATTAAAGAAACAATATTTGACAAATATTTAACTGAAGAAGAATTTACGGGTAATAAGGAGTTACTCTTCAATGCAATTACTCAATTTGCTCAATTAGATACATATGCGTTTAATACTTTTGAGTCTAAAAATACAGATGAATTTATGAGTTTGTTAAAGTTGTATAAAGAATATATAGGGACTGGCACTGCGAGCGTTGAGTTTTTAGAATTTATTTTCGACTTTATTTATACACACGAAACAGTTGCAAACTATACTTTTACTACTCACTTATTTGATTCGTTCACCCCATTCCTTAAAGCTAATTTGATTAATCAGTCTATTACTTCGGATGAATTTGAGAAAAGTAAGGCACTCGCTAACTTTATAGTTAGAGAGGATTTAATTAAGAAGAATGCCGATAGTTCATCAGAGTTAATGCATTTTTTATTGATGCAAATGCAGACTCATATTAATCAAAATCAGGCTAACACTGAGATTTCATCGGCACTATTTGAATTCATAAAAATCCTAAATGGAGTAGATAATGATAGCAGCAAACTTGCAAGTTGGATTGAAAGCTCAGGTCTTAAGTTAGCAGTTAATAACGTTCAATTAACACACTATCTAGATTATTTAAACATAATTGACTTGGTGAAACATGATCTATCAGAAGAATACCTCACTCAAATGACATCAGTATTCTATTCATTAGTTAATACATACCCTGGTAATGAAGCATATGTTTTACTAGCGTGGCAATGGCTTGATAAAATATCCTCAATTGATAACTCACTACCTACCTTTAAAACGACGATTGCTAAATATATTTTCACTAACATGGCACACAAAGAGAGCTATTTTAAAGGGAGCTATCAATTAAATATTGTTAACATTTTAGCTAATCTATCACCTTATGAAGTAGATTCTGAACAAAAATCATATAACGATTTTTTACTTTATTCTGTAGAGGAATATCCAGAACTGATTAATATTTTAGCAGACAACGTGACATTTTTTGAAAACTCCGATATGTATAAAGCTATAGCCATCATTTCAGAGTCTGAACAATGGGAATTGATATTAAATAAAATTAACGATGATACAAGTAAATACGACTCATTTATCGAATATTTAATAGTTGAACAGCAAGATAAAACCTTAATTAGCAAAGCACATGGTAAAATATCCTCATTCCTTAATTGGAGTAATATAAGCAAGCGTTCTGTAAAACGTATTTCAGAAAGTCTTGATTTTGCTAAAGCGTCTTTCATTAACTCTTTGGACAATAACATTGTTTGCAATTTCAACATCATTGACATTGAAGGTGAGTTTGAAATATTGATAACGGAACTATTGAAAGATAACATGGATAATAAAATCCTTGCACTTAATTTAATTGACAAGTTTAAATTACAAATAAAAAAAACGTCCTCGCTTTTTAATGTTATAAAAGCTAACTTTGTAGATGTTTGTGATATCAATACAAACATTGATACATTGCAATTATTAAAAGAATGGTTGAAGAAGAATAACCTCACTAGAGATTCTAGAATTAACATCAAATTGAGAGAGCTTCAAAAGTTAGCTGATGGCAAAAAGGAAAGACAAATAACTATGCTGATTAAGTATTAAAACACTGTTTAAAGGAATATGTAGTGATACGGTGGAAATGGTCTGCTAGAAATATATTGGAAGATACTGCGGTTTAGATTACAAAAGGACGGGGGGAATCCTCCCCCCGATTTGAATCTAAATTGTAGTAAATTAAATTTGTTACTACACTTAATAACTAAGAACAGACATGAATTTTGTTATGGAATTGGCCCTATTTTTGAATATGAGGATCAAATTAACAGAGCTAACCATTTAGGGCTTGCACTATAATTCAGTTACTTTTTCTAATCTGAGTTAGCTGGATTCGAGTAATTAATCTAGCTCGTTTCTGTCCAAAAATAATTTTCAACACCTAAGCCACCTAACACCAATTAGGCAGCTTATAGTGTTTACTCGCTCATTATTTACCAAGATAAAAAATCGAGTTCATTTCTAATGTCCCTTATCTGCTCGTCGGTCACTATGTTGGATGCTTTCTGTTTTGGCTTGACTTTAAGATCTCTGGATTTACGCTTCTTAACCTTAGAATGACTTCCTCTTTCTACGGTTATGATTTCAGTGATAACGTCCCCTACTCTCTCTGCGGATTCAGAGACTTGCGCATCATCTACATGTGTATAACGAAGCGTGGATGAAATGCGAGCGTGACCTAATAACTTCGACACCATCAGAATAGGATACCCTTCTAATACCGCATAACTGGCAAAAGTATGACGCAAGTCGTGAATACGGACATCTTCGATATTCGCTAAAGCTCTCACTTGTTGCCATATCATCCCTACCTTAGTTGCCCGACTCACAAAACGACGCAAAGGAGCAAAAACATCATCGTGGGGCTCACTTTGTTTCGACCAAGCTTGCTTTGGGATATCTAAAAGAAGTTGTTGCGCCTCCTTACCAACATACACCACCTTCGCCCCCGTCTTACTGTCTGGTAAGTACCACTCATTGCCTTTAATAAAAGACCATTTCAAGCCTGTTACCTCCGAAATACGACAACCTGTAAGCAAAATCAAGTTTAATACCTGACAACAACACGCTTCCATGTCTCCTTGTTGGCTAACCGCCATCAATGCCTTATGGAATCGTGCCAACTCATCCAAACTCAAAAAACGATTGAGCTTCTTTTTTCTGTTTTGCTGGATACCATCACAAGGGTTATTCATGCAGTAGCCCTGCTTAACTGCATATTTGAAGATAGAGCGAAGCACATCAAGATTACGATTTGCAGCCCCTGCGTAACTCTGACTAAGCTCATCAAACCAACGGTGTACACGAAATGAATCAATACGGCCAACGGGATAACGACCAAACTCTGGTAACAAATGTTTTCTTAAGGCGCTCAACGCCCCCGCTTGCGTACTGGGTTTCCATTCCTTTAAGACCGTCTCCGTCCACTCTTCTTTCACTAACGCATCAAAACGGATTAACCGTATCGGTTTTGCCTCTTTTTCTAAAAAAGAGCTCTGCAAAGCTTGTACGTGTTCTCTGGCTTGCTTTAAGGTGAATTGCCCCACTGCTGCTAACGTCTTATTGGGAATGGGTAAATAAGTCACATAGAAACGACGACCATCCGCATACACCCGAACCCCTAACGCAGGATTCTTGGTATCCCACACTGTATACGTTCGAGCTTTGGCGTTAAGTGATTGAACCACCTTCGATGAGAATAACAGTGATTTCATGAGCGCATCCCCTTCACTAATACACTCGCCACATGCGTGGCCGCCTGACACACGTCTTCACGCCCTAAATGCGCATACTTCAAGGTGGTTTCCGCTTCCGCATGCCCTAAAAGGCGACTTAATACGACTAAGTTCACCTTCGACTGAATAGCAAGGCTCGCGTAGGTATGACGTAAATCATGCAAGCGTACCCCCTCCAATCCTGCTAACTGGCGAACTTTCCCCCAGAATTCAGTCAACTGGTTTATCGATATGGGTTGAGTGTTGCAAGGAGCCGGAAACAGGTAATCACTCTCTGATTGCCATGCGTCAAGGTAAGCCCTGACTTGTGTGCAAAGGTACACTGTTTTCGCCCCCGTTTTACTGTCTAATAAATGCCAGTGACGACCTCTGTACTCTTTCCATTGCAAGGTTCTGACTTCCGATGAGCGACAACCTGTATATATTAAAAGTCGAATAATCATAACCTTATCTGGATTATCCTTCTCTAACGAGTCTAAGGTGCCCCATAATTGGCGTAATTCGTCTTTATCAAGGTAGCGTTCGACTTCTCCAGCTTTATAACGTTTGAAACCACGGCAAGGATTGGTATTTTTAGGACGATAACCCCACGTTTCACATTGCTGCATCATAACCGACAGCAAGACTAACGCTTGGTTAGCTGAGCCTTTCACATGACTTAACTGAGCAAACCACCGCTCTACCTCGTTTCGATCAATGGATTTCACCTCCTTATCTCCAAGGTAAGGAGCGATATGAAGACGAAAAGCACTTTCGTTTTTTTTCAAAGTACGAGGCTTCCAGTGACGTGGGTAACGCTTAAAAAACTCTTGGCCGAATGCCTGCACCGTTATTGTGGGTAATGTTTCTATTGTCGGACTGCGAACTTGATGAACAAGCTGCAAGGCTTCGCGTCTTGCTTGGCGCAGTGAGCACTCTAACGCACAGCCTATCTTAGAATTCTTTCTCAATCCGTCACTCTGAAAACGAACAAAAAAAACTCGCCTTCCTGATGGGTAGACTCGTAAATACAGTGTAGACACCTTGCTATCATAGTATTCTTGTGTGATTGACGTCGGCTTTACACGCTCGATAAATCGCTGAGTAAGCGGCATTTTTTTCATTTTTAGCTCCTGTTTACAGGGGCATTTTTGAACAAAAAAACGTTATCAAAAATGCCACAACATGAAAAAAGCGAAAAATTTAACACCTTAACTATCAGTTACTTACAACAGACAACCATTTAAATCGAACTTCGATTTAGGGTGGTGTGTGGTCACCAACTCAACTAACCAACAACTCAGAACGAATGATCTGAGTTCCTTAATCAAAGCGACGGGAAAAACTGACAGCGAAAGACAAAAGCCGACCAGGTGGCGAATGAATCTGACGAACGAGGGATGCGGGGATCTGGAAATTGAAGGAAGAAAGCGAGAGGAAAAGCCAAAGACATTGCACCGTTATGGTGCAAAGCCTTTTATTGAACGTTCATCTTAAAATAAACCGATTGGACTTTTTGGATGTATATTTTTCTGGCGTTCTCGGTGCGTTTTGAAAAACCCGCATTATAAGCGCCGACGCTGTTCCAGTTATAACCATGACTAGAAAAATTAGAACTTAATACCCACGCGCCAAGATGAACATTAAAACAAGGGTTATAGATGCTTGTTTCATTCACATTAAATTCGGATAGTCGATCAAACCAATGGGAATTAATTTGCATCAATCCAAAATCACGACTGATCACTTGACCGGTTTTGTTTTTATTTTCATTATACGCATTCGGTTTTAGGCTGCTCTCTACCGTTGCAATGGATTTTAAAAGCTGTGGATCGACATTATAAAATCTCCCTGCCTCATCAAAGCAAAAAGCCCAACCGAAACACGGCGATAGCAAAGAAAGGTAAAGTAATGGTTTCATCATAAAAAGCCACCTATCAGCCACAAACCCACAAAGTGACACCATGAAAAAGCAATAGAATCAAACATCGAGCAAATAGGCGTACTGTGGTACTGAGAGCGGTATTGGCGACCGCTTGCGGTCGAGCCTTTGGCTCAAATTCTTTTAGCGCGAGCGTTGAAGCGTTCGGACAAAAAAAATGCCTCTAGGATAAGAGGCATTTAAGAAAACATATTTGAATATTAAACGTTGATATGACTGCCAACCCAAAACGCGGCACCGGCTACCGTCGCAATCATAGCGAAGGCTGTTGCAATAATGAGATTTTTAAGGGAACTCACTTCATTACGAACTGTGTCGATTTTATCTGAAAGCTCATTACGAACTGTGTCGATTTTATCTGAAAGCTCATTACGAACTGTGTCGATTTTATCTGAAAGCTCATGACGAACCGCTTCGATCTTCTGATCGAGTTCTTTACGCGTATCATTTAACTGCTCTTGAGTGGCAGCATGAGCGGTTAGGTTGATCAGCTCTTCAACGCTTAATGTGACTTTGCTTGATTCAGACATAGTAGAAACCTTATTTAATTGCTTACAGTTTATAGCATTATGATGAGGAAGTCATTCACGCCAGAATAGGCGTAAATGAGAGACATGTTTCACTAATGGCTATATCCAACCACGCTCCACAAACGACACCACATCTTCAAAAGACACCACGAAATGATCGAGAACTCGAATATCAACCAAGGCTAACGCGTCGGTCAGTCGTCGAGTAATACGTCGATCGGCTTGACTGGGTGTGGCATCACCGCTGGGATGGTTATGATAAAAAATGACCGCGCTTGCATTTGTGGCCAGTGACTCTTTGACCACTTCACGCGGGTAAACGGATGCGGTGTCAATGGTGCCGTTAAACATCTCTTTTGTGCGTAAAACTCGATGCTGACTATCAAGAAAGATCACCCCAAACACTTCGCTTTCATTGGAAGCAAGTGAAGCCTGACAAAATGACTTCACCAATTCAGGGGAATTGAGTGGCGTCTGCTCTGACACAAACAACTTAGATTTTAAAATGCTCGCGGCATGGTGCAAGATATCTTTTTCTTCTACAGAGAAAAGGCTGTGATTAGAGTAGTTAGCAAGTACAGACATAATAGATCCCTTTTAATATTTAAAGTCGTGATGGGCGGCGCTCAGTCCGTGTTATTGGCCATACAAGATAGTCAGAAGATCTTTCGCTCTCGCTTGATGCTTAGCGGTCGTTTCAACGTTTCTCTCTTCTTTTTTCGCATAGGCGTAATCTTCTCGCATCTGTTTCACAGTCGTAGCTCTATCACATACGCCAATACTCACCCCTTTTCCTTTATTTCCTTCCTCCAAGATCAAAGAGTCGGTATAACCAAACTCATTAAGTAAAATCTCATGCACTTTAACCGCTCGAACGCTCGAATTAAAGTCCGTTGAATTCACCCAAATAAGTCCCTTTGAAACAGTCGCGGAAACGGTCGAACGCACTGCACGTTCAACGACCTGGCAGGAGATATCATTTTTTGGTGAGCTTTCGTGCCCAGCGGCGAAACGCTGGTCGCTGAACATCGATTTAGAGAGAGTTGGGCTTGAGTTTCGTTGTGCCATGAGGAGTTTCCTTTTTGTTTGAGTATCACTTTTATGGAGCCGCTTGGCTGTCCGGCAAGCGCTCATGGTTCTCAATAACAAGGGCGCGAAGCGTTCATATACCCTTGTTATTGGGGCTCTGAGCGAGCACGGTAAACAGCCTGCGAGCCCCATCAAATGATGCAAGTCGAAAGGGAAATCGGCACATAAGGCAACAAGCCCTTACTCGAACTTAATGGAGGTCAGTGAAATGAGTGAGGAGGTACGACGAACAGCAACGAGGAAGACTGACGAGGCGCAGGCGTTTAGGGTTGTACGATAGGAGCTTGTAGAGAAGCACCTTCTGGTGCGGCACGCAGTGGCTCACTAGGGTGATGCCAATCTAGGCCATAGATGAAAGCTCCAAGAGAAAGCCTTGCCCGAAGGATCACGCCTAAGGAAAGAGCACCTCATTATTTCTCACCCCACGTAAAAAACTAAGAAGCAATAAGCTAAGAGATAAGAAGCCAAGAATGAGGATTATTTAAATACATTTACCCGTCAGTAAGTCACTAGAATGGGTATATCGATACTGCCACCTTGCTCACTGTAACTCCCTTTTGAGAGCCAAAGGTCAGCGTCCCTTTTTCAAAACGAGCATTAATGGTCTCAAGCGCTCGATTAAGCTCTAACTTGTTAGAGTTAGCCCCAAATCAGTCAAGCCAGTTTCTAAGTTAATGTATATACGTCTATAAGTAAGGCAAACACTTGTCGTATTTTCCAGTAGGAATAAAAACAGATATCGTCCTTACCTCACTTTTTTGAGACCTCACCTTAGTCATCACTTCAGCGCTGTGATGTACTATTTCTCCAAATAGCACATCCGTTTCTCTTAATCGGTCCCGATAACTTAGTTCAACTGATTTACGCAACAAAGAAATATCAAAATCCTTCATACGTGGTGCGAGCCATGTAAATCCAAATCAAACGGTGATGAAAACCGTGCGGTGCTTTATTAAATTATTCATATGTGTGCTCTACCCTTTGCCACTTAGAGTAGTTATATCAAGATATTTAGTTATAGTGCGTTAATGACACAATGCCTTTCTAGCGTAAATCAATTTTAATTAAGCCAAGAAATTATTTACACCTTCGCAATAATTATTGGCTTTGTTGCGTAATTCAGTTTAGAAACAGAGTCTCCCCGTTTCTCATGCTTTTTAGTCAATACGACAAGTTTCAGGCATACCTAACCCAGTAAGCTTGTTCAACGGTTTTATCATCGCGTAAGTTTCACCCACCTGTGAATTGTAATTTCTTAAGCTCAATCGCCCTCCTAACAACTGTTTTACTCGATACATCACTGTTTCTGATAGTGAACGTCTGTGGTATCCATACCGCTCTTTCCAATACTTATTTGAGCCGTATAACTTCTGGCAACCCACGGCGAGATTTCGAGGGTGACCACGCTCCCAGAAGGCTGCTCCTTCTCTTGGGGGAATAAGCGCAACGGCTCGCTTAATCTTAATAGCAGCGTGGCACACTCTCGTGTCGTACGCGCCATCGCCAGACTCTACGCTTGCCATCCGTCTCGTGTTTTTTGACTTTTCATGAGTGCTGTCGTGATAGCTAAATCACTGAATCGACGTGGCCTACCGCGCTTATTCTGTTTGCTTTGCGCCCAACCGCTTATTGCCTCTTCATCAATCCAAAAAGTCAGAGAGCCACGGTTAATGAGCGATTGGTTGTATTGCTTCCTGTTGGTTGTTTTGTAACGAGGTTTAGACATAGAGCTACGAGAGAGAGTGGACGTAGCTGATCATATCGTAGGTTCTTGATTTAGTTCCATTGAATTACGCAACAACAAATCCACCTAGCTTTATTATTTATATTTAATAGATATAAATAATAAATATATATCTTTTCAACCCTAGAACCATTGTTACATTATAACAATTAGTGTTCTATTTGAGGTCGAGGGAATGAAAGGACACCTTTTAAAAGTAAAAGCACTTTTTTTGGCAACTTTGGCTTTGGGTGACATGGCCTCTGCTTCTACAGCTCTTCAGTTCAAAGACGTGCTCGGTAGAAACATCTCTTTAGAAAAGCCGGCAGAAAAAATTTTCCTAGGTTTTTATTTTGAGGATTACCTAGCGATCGCTGGACCAGATGCTTACAAAAAAGTGGCTATTTTCCCAAGACACTCTTGGAAAGATTACCGTCAATCTCAATGGACCACCTATAAAAAAATCATTCCTGAGTTAGAAACGATTATTGATTCAGGTTCTCTTTATACAGGTACTTTTGATTTCGAAAAACTCTTGTTAACTAAACCTGATGTTGCACTTCTTGCGGCGTGGCAATATCAATCCCTTGGTGAAAAAGTTGAAATACTTGAAAAGAATGGTATCAGAGTTGTCGTTGTAGACTTCAATGCTCAAACGCTTGAAAAACACGTCATTAGCACACGTGTTATAGGCAGAGTAATGGGGACAGAAGGACGCGCTTCATCGATTGCAACGGAATACGAAAACACAGTAAACATGGTTAAACAACGTGTTACGAGGCATCTGGAAAACCACACGGCACGCCGTGTGTATGTGGAAGCAGGTACAGGTGGACCAAATGAATACGGTAAATCTTACTCGACGACAATGTGGGGCAACCTTTTGACAATGGCGGGGGCCGATAACCTTGCCCATGGGATGTTTGAAGGTTCTGCCCACCTAACGCCTGAATATATCTTGAGTCAAGATCCAGAAGTGATCTTTATATCCGGTGCTCACTGGGTTAAACATAACGACAGCGCCCTGCTTGGTTTCAACAGCACAATGGAAGAAGCGCAAACTAGATACCGCCCCTACCTAAATCGTGCTGGCTGGAATCAACTGACGGCAGTTAAAAATGGTGACGTCTACGGTATATACCACTCAGGAACACGTACTATTTACGACCACGTTTTCTTGTTGTATCTAGCAAAGTCTATTTACCCAGAAGCATTTAAAGATATTGAACCTAAGAAATTGCACCAAGAATTTTTTAGGAACTACATGCCGCAAGCGCTCAAAGGCACTTTCATGATTCAGGTGGGCGTAACTCATGAATGAAAGCATGAAAGCATCGTCTGACCTGAATCATTCCAGCGGCGCTATTTATCAAAGAATGCAGAAGCAAAGAATTAAGATTTTGCTAGGCGCTTTTCTGGCAACGAGTTTTTCCGCTTTATTCGATCTTGGTACTGGCTCATCGTGGCTAGGCATTGAACAAGTTGTTGAAGCCCTCCTAGGTGGTCCCTCTGGTGACAGCTTATCAACACTTATTGTCTGGCAACTTCGGTTACCCATCACTCTCACCTGTCTTATGGTTGGCGCCTCACTCGGCCTCGCTGGCGGTCTAATGCAAACCCTCTTAGCCAACCCACTTGCCAGTCCGTATACCCTTGGTATCTCTGCTGCTGCTGGATTTGGTGCAGCCATAGCTTTTTTAACCGGTTTTTCAGTATTTGGTTTGCATTGGTTAGGCGTGCCGTTTGCCGCTTTCTTGACATCTGGATTAGCGAGTATGGCGATCTATATAATTGGTCGCAGCCGACATATGGACGCAAAAATCCTGATTTTGGCAGGTATTGTCGTTCTCTTCTTTTTCCAGGCTTTACAGTCATTAATTCAATATTTGGCATCACCAGAAGTGCTGCAGCAAATTGTTTTTTGGTTATTTGGCAGTCTACTGAAGGCGAGTTGGTTGTCCTTCTTTGTTTCAGGAGCCGTTTTCCTGTTCGGTTTGGTCTTTGCGTTATCTAAGGTATGGGCACTCACCGCCCTCACTTTAGGCGAAGAGCGTGCACTCGCCTTGGGAATAAAGACCAGCAAGTTAAGACTACAGATGTTTTTACTGTGTTCCTTATTAACTGCAGGAGCAGTGTCGTTTGTCGGAACCATTGGTTTCATTGGTTTGGTTGCTCCTCACCTAGCAAGAATGCTAATAGGCGAAGATCAGCGTTTCTACTTACCTTTGGCGGCATTAATGGGAGCGTTGCTTTTATGTACCTCGTCTCTTGTTGCTAAGTTGATTGTCCCAGGCACTATCATACCAATTGGTATCGTCACCTCCTTAGTCGGTGTGCCGATCCTTCTTTATTTTCTGATAAGCAGGAGGTTTATCTAATGACGTCGCTTTCAATAGAAAATCTTGCCGTTCCAATTGGAAGAAAACTCGTTTTAAAGAAGGTAGATGCCCACTTTTTGGGTGGCAAATTTACCGCCATTTTAGGGCCCAATGGCGCAGGAAAAACGACATTGCTCAAAGCTATCATGGGCATCATTCCTTCTGATGGGAAGATTAATTCAAGTGGGGAGGACGGGCTGAGATTACCGCTACAATCCTTCTCGTACCTATGTCAACTCAACAAATCTCCCTGTCAATTAACGGTTATTGAGTTTGTCTTACTGGGCTTGGTTCATCAACTGAGCTGGAACATCACATTTGAACAAGAACAAAAAGCAGACGCCATCCTTGATTATCTAGGTTTGAGAAATCTCGCCCTTAGACAGTTTTCTCAACTAAGCGGTGGTCAGCAACAGCTGGTTTCACTGGCGCAATCTCTTGTTGCTGAGCCCAAGGTATTGCTCTTAGATGAACCAACAAGCGCCTTAGATCTCAAGCATCAAGTCCAAATTTTAGACCTTGTTCGTCAATATACCCGAGCCAAAAATATCATCACAATTGCGGTCCTACACGACCTCTCTCTCGCTGCTCGATACTGCGACCATCTTCTCTTAATGAATGATGGTGAAGTTCAATATTGCGGTAAACCAGAAGACGTGCTCGATTCTGAAAGGCTGGGGAAAATCTATCAGATTCATGTGGACGTAGGTTGTTGCGTTCATGGACATACCCACGTCACCCCAGTTCGAGCCCTTAAAACAGATTAGGCATTCTTATGGCAATGAATAAAAGGCAATATCACTTATTAGTTTCTCTATCCACGTTTGAATCTCAAATTCAAACCCTGACTCATTACAGCCTTGAAAATTGTGAATGTTTTGTCCTTTTGCAAGAAAAAATTGATGAGTTTTGCGCTTGGATTTTGCAAGAAAATTTTAAAACCATTAGCGATGATTTTGATATGACCCCTGAGTACGATCGTTTAATCAAGCAGCTTCGTGAAACTGCTGTAAAAGCTCTGTGTTTATTGGAAAAACATCAGTCTCAGTGTGCCAGAGAGCATCAAATCGACATCAGCGAATATTTATACCAACTTTCTGAAAACACAAAAATTGAACTAAAAAAAGCAGGAATTGAAAGCAACTCTCGAGTCCTGTTTATTGGCTCAGGGTCCTATCCGGTTTCTGCTTTCACTATATCTCAGAGCACAGGCGCTCTCGTGCACGGTATAGATCTTGATGAGCAGGCAGTGAAAATGGCCAACCAACTCAACTTGTCAACCACTTTTAGCTGCAAAGATCTAATCACTGAGTTTGCCTCTTTCCGGCCAACTCATGTTGTAGTAGCCTCTTTAGTGGAACATAAATGGGAACAACTCAGACAGCTTAGACCTCATCTTAACCACTCTCACCGAGTATTAGTTCGATTCGGTAATGGTTTAAAGTCCGCCTTCAATTACCCTTTCAACCCAAACCTAATGGATGGGTGGGAAACACAACAGATCCATAACGATGCAGCGATATATGACACCGTCTTGATGGAGCGCGCAAAATGACTCTTTCATTAGGAAAAGTGTTAATCGTTGGCACAGGGCCAGCCGCATTTCAGACAGCAAAAATCATCAGAAACCAGTGCGAGCAACTTGGGTTAGTAAACCGCTCATCAGAGCGCTGGCAGCCGATGTTCGAAAGCTTACACAACGAACGTATTGCGCATATTTTCGCTGCCAAATCCTCTTTGAAGCGAATGGCTGGGCAGGTGATATTTGATGCGGTTTTTGAAGATTTACGCGATGTAAGCGGACAATGGGATACGTTGGTTCTGGGCACCCCATCTCATGCTTATTCAGCGGTTCTATTGGCTTTACCTAAATCGTGTTTGAGTTCCACAAAAATAGTAGTCCTCATTTCATCCTTATTTGGTGGGCACCGGATTGTAAAAGGCTTGTTTTCAGAACTGAATTTAACCCCCAACGTACTGATATTTTCCAATTACTTTGCGGCCACTAAATTTATAACGGAACAAGCTGGCGTTCGTGTCCTTACCAAAGCGGTTAAAAAACGTATTTATGCTTACTCAAGTAAAGAAAAATGCCCTGTCCTAGAGCTACTGACTCAAACTTTAGCGGATATCGGTGTTGAAGTTGTCGAGTTGGAAAATGGGTTTAGCGTAGAAGGACGAAACATTACCTCTTTCGTTCATCCCGCATTTTTTATGACCCCTTTCTCGCTCAATCATATCTTAAGTGAGACGAGAGAAGTTAAGTACATGTACAAACTTTTCCCTGAGGGACCGATCACAACCGAAACCATCCACATTTTGGTTGAGCTATGGCGCGATATATCAAGATTGATACTTCACTTTAACGGAACACCATTTAACTTGTTACAATTTCTCAATGATGACAACTACCCTGTGCATCCAGAAACCATTCGTCGTCGTCAAATTGAGCAGTTTATGTCGCTCACTCCAATAGCGCAGGAATATTTGGTTTACGTACGATACAGCGCGATTCTGATCGATCCTTTTTCTAAGCCGGATGAAAATGGGTGCTACTTCAACTTCTCTGCCGTGCCCTATGCCAAAGGTAAGGTGGAAAAAGGCAAGTTGTCTTTACCTCGAATACCTAAAGAAGATATACAGAATCTTTACTGGCTTCAAGTCTTAGGCAGAGCGCATGGGATTGCATTACCGAGCGTTAACCGTGTGCTAGGTATATTCGAATCTTGGTTAAGTAGCTCTCAACTCCCTCACCATTTGATTGAAGAGTCCCGCACTCAAGCGCACCAATACCTTGGTTGGGTGCGTCTATCATACGACCTTTAAAGAAACCCATCATGAACAACGGTGTAGCGTTAACTATATTTTCTGCGTTCATTTTTAGTGTCATGAACGCACTTATTAAAGCGGCCAGTTTGACGATTCCAAGCTCTGAAATTGTCTTCTTCCGAAGCGCAATAGGAACCGTTCTGATTTTAGGTTTAATGTGGAAAGCGAGTATCAGGTTTTCTACCACGGGCATACCAATGCTTTTGCTTCGTGGCCTGTTTGGGGCGTTTTATCTGCTCGCTTTTGTGTACGCGATTACCCACATGCCGCTAGCGGACGCCGTGATTTTGGCTTACCTGTCCCCGTTCTTCGTTATATTACTTTCCAACCTAATTTTGGGAGAAAAAGCCCCTAAAAAAGTAGCATTCCTTTTTCCGCTCACTTTGGTTGGAGTTACCTTAATTGTAAATCCATTTAGCTTCGACACATTTAATTTGTATGCCCTCTCAGGGGTGGCGAGTGCTTTTTTTGCGGCGGCTGCCTCTATCACTATTCGCCACCTGAGTAAGAGGCACCATATTTACGAGATTGTGTTTTATTTTCTTTTCACTTCGATGTTGGTATCCGGTTACTTGATGAGGGATGAGTTTGTGGTTCCACAGGGAATTGCGTGGATTTATCTAATTGCCATTGGTCTTGTTTCGCTCATTGGGCAAATTTTCCTAACAAAGGCATTCAGTCATGAAAACGCCGCTGTAGTTGCAGTCACCCGCTATATCGGCTTGGTCTTCAATATACTTTGGGGGGTTATTTTTTGGTATGAAATCCCTAGTTGGATGAGCACATGTGGCGTTCTTATAATAATAACAACATCTATTTCCCTCTCGCTAAAGAAAAAAAATATTATTCAATGATCTGAGTACCACCTAGAAAACAAACTAATCAAAGAGAGTAGGGAAGGCTTTGTTGCGTAATTAAATTTAGAGATAGATGCACCCCGTTTCGCATACTTTTTAGTCAATACGACAAGTTTCAGGCATACCTAACCCAGTAAGCTTGTTCAACGCTTTTATCATCGCGTAAGTTTCACCTACCTGTGAATTGTAATTTCTTAAGCTCAGTTGCCCTCCTAGCAACTGTTTAACTCGATACATCGCTGTTTCTGAGAGTGAACGTTTGTGGTATCCATACCGCTCTTTCCAATACTTATTTGAGCCGTATAACTTCTGGCAACCCACTGCGAGATTTCGAGGATGACCACGCTCCAAGAAGGCAGCCCCTTCTCTTGGGGGAATAAGCGCAACGGCTCGCTTAATCTTAATAGCAGCGTGACATGCTCTCGTGTCGTAAGTACCATCACCAGACACCTCAAGGATACTTCGGCGTGTTTGTTTCAGTAAGTTCGAGAGTACTTCCCCATCTCTAACCGTCGATAAACTTAGCTCGGCTGCAATAATTACATGAGTGCTTGTATCGACGGCAATATGAAGCTTTCGCCAGACTCTACGCTTGCCATCTGTCCCGTGTTTTTTGACTTTCCATTCACCTTCGCCATAAACCTTTAGGCCAGTCGCATCAATGGCTAGGTGCTGTATCGCTCCTTTCGTTTTTGTCTTAAATGAGACCTCAACTTGCTTTGCTCTACGACTGATGCAGGTGTAATGCGGACAGCTTAATGGAACATGGGCCAGTCTAAATATCGAGTTGATAAATCCTTGCAACGCTCTCAGTGGCATAGAAAACACGCGTTTCACCATGAGTGCTGTCGTGATAGCTAAATCACTGAATCGACGTGGCCTACCGCGCTTATTCTGTTTGCTTTGCGCCCACCCGCTATCGCCTCTTCATCAATCCAAAAGGTCAGAGAGCCACGGTTAATGAGTGATTGGTTGTATTGCTTCCAGTTGGTTGTTTTGTAAAGAGGTTTAGGCATAGAGCTACGAGAAGTAGTGAACGTAGCTGATCAGATCGTAGGTTCTTGATTTAGTTCCATTGAATTACGCAACAAAGCCAGTTAACGCTACTTGGAATATCAAAAAGAGGAAATAAAGAACTGAGAACGCTATTTATCCATGCCGCAAGGTCAATTTTATGGAAAGATAAGTCGGTCGAAAAATATTTTGGTTCATGGCTTATTGAGCTTAAGAAGCGAAAATCTTTTAACTTGGCTGTGTGGTGAAAAATTGAAAATACAGGGGCATTTTTTGGAATACTTCCCGATTACTATTTGTTTTCGCTAAGAGCCTAAATTATCGATGAAAAACGCCCCTCTTGAAAGGGGTGTAGATTTGAACACACTGTTTTTACATGAACGCCAAGTTACTCTTATCCAGGAGCACTTTAACTCCAGAATACAGGCTAAAAATGACGAAATTACAGTTAACGGCGATTATCGCTAAAACGCCTCTGTCGGATAGGCGGCACCTGTTCCCAGATGCCTCCCTCCTCAGAACCGTACGTGCAACTTTCACTGCATACGGCTCAAGCCTCCACAAAGGCATCGTTAAGCACCCAGTAACAAAATTACCTTTGCGATACACACTTAAAGCTTTAAAACTGCCCCAATGGCCATTTAATGAATAAGAAACCACGGTTCGCTGTCAGAAGACGCACTGATTTTATTCGAAATCATCATTTGTTTTTCTTCTTTAATAAAGTTCTTCAAGCTATCTCGCAACGGGAGACCAGTTAGAAGTCAGCTCGCTTTCGCGCCAGATATAACCTGTATCTACTTCATTACAAAGTAGCATTCGCTTTTTCTAACCTCCTTTACCTGCATACCTATCGGCAACCTTTACAGGCTGCTTTCCCATAGGGAGATATACAGGCTTGCCCTGTTCCGTATGCCGCATAAAATGTCAACTTAGATGCCCACAATGGTGCGGAGAGTGCAATGACCACGAAAGAGTAATGTCCAATCTCTTCCCGACTCTCGTTGCCTTTTGGCTACAGCGTATTAACCACTTCCGCTGCTTCATCATATAACGCGCCTTAAATGGATTCATTATATTCATCATATTGCCCCCCTAGCACTCACCCGACTTGTGGTTGTCAGGAGGAACGTCCTCTAACGATTCTTCCAGCTCAGTCAACAACCAAGCTTCGTTACATTGTCAGAGCCGCTTCTTTATTCAGGCTCCTAGGGGCATCTGGTAGTACAGATGGTTCACCCTTCGTGGTGAACAACGTTTCATACGACTTCAGGTCGCACGGACATTTCTGAGTTACACGTTTTATTAAATTAATATTTCATGAATTATTTAAGGTCTTGTAAAACCTCTAGCCTAGTGGCCAAATTTACTCACCTACAACACGTTAAAACGAGAATACGGAAAGTCAATAAAAACCCTTATAATATATGGGATTTTATTAATTCAATTAATATTGAAAGTTATTTTGATAATAAATAATCATTATTATTTTTTTATATTTATCTAGCTGAGCTATAAAAAGACTTCATTTTTAATATATGGACGTCTTTCTAAATGCCTTTTCAAATACTCTGCTCTCAAGGACGTGTCGCGGACAGAGCAGATCGTATGCTCGAGGGCGCAAAGCTCACAGCAAATAAACTTGCTCTATATTATGACATTACACCTAAGTAGGGCAACGATCGCCTACGAAATCGGATGATTGGAGTGTTGCACTCCAGGAATCTCGAAAGACCCTCGCTCTGTTGCAGACAAAAATCTCCCATTTACTAGCCACTGGCGATAGCCCTGTCCTATTTGCATCAAATACCTGCTCAGCGAGCTTAGCGACACTGCCCGTTGTTGCATCGACTTTTCCTGACATAAAGGTCCTATGGATCGATGCACACAGTGACTTTAATACCCCTGAAACGACAGAAACCGGTTATCTCGGCGGGATGGTATTGGCTGCTACATGCGGCCTGTGGGATAGCGGTTTTGGCGCGGGAGTTAAACCTAATAATGTTGCTTTAATTGGCGTACATGACATCGATGAAAAAGAACTTAACAACGTTAATAATGCAGGTCTCATGCACTTTCCCCCTTCAACTCTGACGCCAGAGTCAGTCATCAAATTCATTGGTGATTCCAAAGTCTGGGTTCATGTGGATTGGGACGTTATGGACCCGGGGCAGATTTCCGCTGACTTCAAAGTCGAGGGAGGCTTGAAAGTCGCCCAATTATTGGATCTATTCGAGTCACTTCCTAACAACCAAATTATGGGCTTAGAACTTGCTGAGTTCTGTGCAGATAGCCACTCGTCAGTAGCCAATACAGAAGGACTAGATCTCATCATTCAAGCCGTGGATGCGCTATTCAAAAAAAATAAGAGTTTATAGTCATGGAAATCATCAAAACTAACCCTGCGGCTCTTGCGCCTAATGAGCAACATAAAACCTTGTATACACATGCAGAACTGTTGCAAGAACTGAATCAGTTTTCAAACTGGAAGAAGGAAGCGTGGGAAGAATTCAGTAAGAGAGTCAGCGCCCCTGAGTTCCCTTGCCTGTTTAGCCGCAGAGCGTGGAACTCTAAGACTATCCAAGTGCTGTTTTGTGAGTCGGATGAACACAACACTTACTACCCGTTTTTGCATGGACTGATTGCTTATACGGACATGTTGAATTCCACTCCAGTTAATAAGCGTATGTTCTCGCCATTAGTGGTGTTTTTTTCTCCGGACCTTTCACTTTCAATGGCACCGCACAAGCTTGGTTGGGAAGTCTTAAATTGGACGCATGAGCACGATGTCGCTCAATGGCCTAGGCATATACCTATCGACCCCGAGGCATCTAAATGGACATACTGCTTTAATGGTGTCGAACTGTTTATCAACATGAGCTCAGACAAGCATCAAGTGCTTAGAAATCGGAATCTCGGCTCACGCCTTAATTTTGTGATTAACGCAAGGGAGGTCTTTGACATGGTCGCTAATGGTGAAACGAAAGGTGGCAGGCAGGCTCGAGAGCGTATTCGAAATCGTGTCAAAAAATACAACAACGGAGTGATGCCAACTGAGTTGGGGTTTTATGGAGAAGAAGAAAACCTCGAATGGCGTCAGTATCAGTTGCAAGAAGCTAGTGTGAAACGACCAAGACTGTGTCCCTTCAAATAAAAACTAACGAGAGAACGTAGATGCCTTTATATAACTCAATAACAGAAACTGTTGGATGCACTCCAATTGTCAAACTAAACAATCTTGCTCCAAAGGGAGTCGAGGTTTATGTCAAAGTGGAGTCTTTCAACCCAGCTGGTTCAGTCAAAGATAGGCTTGCACTCTCAATCGTGTTAGACGCTGAAACAAAAGGTTTGCTCAAGAAAGACGACACAATTATTGAATGCACTTCAGGTAATGTTGGAATTGCCTTGGCCATGGTTGCCGCAGCCAGAGGATACAAATTTATCGCCGTAATGGGGGATGGATATTCGCTAGAACGCAGGAAGCTAATTCGCGCTTACGGTGGTGAAGTCATCTTGTTCCCAAGTGAACAAGGTAGTAGCGGCGGTAATCGAATTGCCGACCAGCTTGCAGCTCAGAATGGATGGTTCAGACCCCGCCAGTTCGATAATCCAGCTAACCCTGCTTATCATCGTGAAACGACAGCAAGTGAGATACTCAGTGATTTTTCTGGTAAGCGTTTGGATTACTTTGTCACAGGCTTTGGTACAAGCGGAACTCTTACGGGTATTGGACAGATGCTGAAGGTGGCACGACCGGAGGTTGAAATTGTCGTCCCAGAACCTAAAGGTGCTCAGATCCTCGCAAAGGACCAATGGAAAGTTCACCCCATCCAAGGTTGGACCCCAGATTTCATACCAAGTGTGCTGGATAAGAGTGTGGTGGATAACCTTGTCACTGTTGATGGAAATTTGGGGATCACGACGGCACGTGACTTAGCTCGTCACGAAGGCATTCTTGTTGGTATCTCTGCCGGGGCAACGGTAGCTACAGCTTTAGAAGTGGCTAAATCTGCATCTAAAGGAAGCGTGATATTGGCAATGGCACCAGATACAGGAGAAAGATATTTGTCTACTGAGTTGTTTGATCAACTTGGTAATGAAGAAACGGACCCTTTTATTACAACTTGGAGCGAAGAGTCTATAACAGCTGAATGTAATGCATAGTTCACCCTCTAAATACTGGATTTATGTTAATAGTACACGTGACATGTAAACGCTATCAACGATAATTATCAACGAAAGGAATACTCGTATGGAAAAACGAATTTCATTAAGTGTGTTGGCGTTGGTCATGTTCTGTGTGACCTACTCTGTAAACCTTCAAGCACCTCTTTACAGTGTTTATGCCGAAAACAGTAACATGGGCCCCGCGGCGGTCGCCATCGCCTTTGCTGCCTATGTATTGGGTCTATTGCCTACTCTATTAATGCTAGGGGGTATTTCAAATAAAGTAGGTAGGAAGCAACCCATATTCCTTGCACTATTGTTAAGTGCGGGGGCAACGGCATTGCTCGTCATTCAGCCAAATTGGACCTCGTTATTTGTCGCAAGACTGCTATTGGGTGTTGCTACCGCCTTAACCACAACCTCAGTCTCAGCGTATATATACGACCTTATTGATGAACGAGAACAAAAATTTGGTACGTTGCTAGTGGCCGCGTCTACGTCGTTGGGGTTTGGTAGTGGTGCACTTGCGACAAGTGTGAGCCTAAACGTAGCTGGCATGACAGTGCTGCCATACAGTTACCTCAGTCTATTTCTACTCGTTTCTTTGTTGTTGTTGTTGCTGGTTCGATTGCCGAGCAACCAAACCATAAAACCAAATCTCAAACTCATTACATTGCCTTGCTTCCCCACCAACACGTGGTCGTATGGTTTAGGCATGATGTTAGCTTGGGCTACAACGGGTATGGTCATCGCAATCGTACCAATACTTCTCAATGAGATGGGTTTAAGCGATTGGACTGGCTTAATGGTTTTCCTATCTATTTGCACTGGTTTTTTGACTCAACACATTGCTAAACGCTTGCACCCAAACTCAAGCCTAATATTGGGATGTTTCTTTACGGTATTTGGGTTTAGCCTCATAGCACTTGGCTACTATCATGAATCTATCACGATCATTCTTTTCGGAGCCAGTTGCACTAGCCTTTCAAGTTATGGTTTCACATATATGGCGGGGCTACTTAAGTTTACGAGTAACCATAACATCGACAAGGCAAGCTCTACGGCTGGCATGTACATCTATTCTTATGTCGGATTTTCGATACCTGTAATTACGTCCGGATTCATAGCGCAGCGCTTCGGTAACTGGATGGCGATACTCAGTTTTCTAACACTTCTACTGGCTCTTTGTTTCATTATTGTCGTCGGAAAGTTGATAGAAGGGAAGAAACAAACTCACTTTATGAAAGTTAAGAGCTAGGAAGGCTGAATGTCAGACTCACAGATTTCGCTCATTACAGGAGCAAACAGAGGGATCGGTTTTGAAATTGCAGCAGAACTTGGCAAGCAAGGTCATAAGGTACTGCTTGCTGGTAGAAAAGCAGCAGCAATTAAAGAGGCTGCTGCTAACCTGAACCTCCAAGGTATCGAAGTCTATTGCTTATGTATGGACATTACCGACGACAAATCTATCAAAGAAGCCGTCCATATCGTTGAAACCTTGTTTGGTAAGGTCGATATACTTATAAACAACGCAGCAATAAGGGTTGAAGAATATGGCACACCGCCGTCTGAACAACCACTCATAAAATGGTTTGAAACGTTCAATACAAATTTGTTTGGTACGGTAAACGTAACCCGCAGCTTTTTACCTTTACTCAAGCGCTCAATGAAAGGAAAAATCCTCAATGTATCGAGCTTATTGGGATCGGTGACGTTACATAGTGACACCAAATCATACGCATACACGGATGAATTTAAATCTCTACCAGCGTACAGTGCCTCAAAAAGTGCCCTCAATTCTTGGACTGCTCACCTCGCCTATGAGCTTCGAGATACCTCGATAACGGTAAATAGCATCCATCCCGGCTATACAAAGACCGACTTAAACGATGGCGATGGGATGTTAACCCCAAAAGAAGGAGCCCTCACAGCGATAAAAGTGGCACTTGATGCTGACAGCTTAGTGAGTGGTCAGTTTATTCACATGGAATCCCTTCTTCCCTGGTAGTAAAAGGAATAGTTAAATGCTCGCAACAAAGAAAGTCGCTTTAGTCTCAGATAGTGATAGCCTAGCTGTCGACTATGATATGCCTTATATTCTGGACGCTTTTAAGCGTACTGACGTGGAAGTTGATGTGATATTTTGGGATAGCCCCAACCACGATTGGGCTATGTATGATGTGGTTGTCCTGCGCTCACCGTGGACCTATATGGAGAAAATTGAGCCATTCATTGAATTTTGCCAACAAGTTGAAAATTGTTCAGTACTGCTCAATCCTCTATCGGTGATCAGATGGAACTCAGACAAGAGTTATTTGAAACAACTCGAGAAGCAGGGTGTCCCAATTGTCCCGACAGAAATCATCTACTCAGAAACTGAGATTCAAGCAGCCGTTGCTAATCTTCAAGATAACTACTGGAAAGTTCACGAAGTCGTGATTAAACCAACAGTTGGTGCCTATTCATTCGGTGTCATTCGTCTGTCCATCGAAGATTTAGACAAAATAACTCAGCATGTGCGTTACCTATTAGGACTAGGTAAGGGCGTCATTATTCAACCATACCTACATACGATTGAAGAGCATGGTGAAACGAACATGATTTACTTTGATCATACGTACTCACATGCGATTAAGAAGGAACCTTTGCTCGCACAACGTGGTGAGACTAAAACGCCGGACATGGAATTTCGCAAGCTAAAAGAAGCGAATAGTGAAGAGAAGGCGTTGGCGAAGCGTATATTGAGGTTAGTACAAAGCAATCTTGGTCTTTCTCAACCACTTCTGTACGCGAGATTAGACTTCATTGAAGGTAAAAATGGTCGGCCGCTGCTGCTGGAACTTGAGATAACCGAACCATCACTAAGCCTACCACTTACGCCTGAATGCGTTGATATATTTGTGCAGTCGATTATTGATAAAGCCCCAAAGCCTGTATATATAAAGGATTCTTTGTAACTGCCCTGGTTACCTATAAGCAGTTAATCGGTCTTCGAACATAATTATAAAGCGGTTCAGAACTTGTCGCCATTTGCTTATATGGGCATCGTCCATTGTACGGAGACATCCTGGATCGCTAAGAAGATCGTCTTCCCTGCCACTTCATCCGTTGGGAATAGCTTACTTTTGTTGACGGCTTTCGAGATAAAAAGTGACGGATAAAAATTTAGCCTATGAAGTTTCTGTCGAGTAGACGACACTTGTTACCAAGTGCCGCCCCTCTAAGAACCGTACGT